>NZ_JAVYJB010000011.1:0-108079 GCF_032490495.1 Pilosibacter fragilis
CACTGGCGATCGACTTCGGGATCGACAATCTCATGACGGCCGTTTCCAACAGAGGGGAAAGCTTCCTCATCGATGGGAAACGCTTAAAATCCATCAACCAGTGGTTCAACAAGCGGAACGCCTGCCTGCAGAGCGTCAAAGACAAGCAGCACTACGGAAAGAAAACAACCAGACGTCAGGCCGTTTTGCAGAGGAAGAGAAACAACCAGGTCCGTGACTACATGGGTAAAGCAGCGAAACAGGTGGTCACCTACTGTATCCGGAACGATATCGGAACCCTGATCGTGGGCTACAATACCACATTCCAGCGCTCCTCAGACCTTGGCAGGCAGATGAACCAGGTCTTTGTGGGAATTTCGTTCGGGATACTCCGCAGGAAACTGAAATATCTGTGTGAAATGAATGGGATCCGCTACGTGGAACAGGAGGAAAGCTATACTTCCATGGCATCCTTCTGGGATCTGGATGAAATGCCCGTATATGGAGAAGCAGGACTTGTGCCACCAGTCTTTTCCGGCCGCCGGATCTGCCGTGGCCTGTATCAGGACCGCTCTGGAAGGCGGATCAACGCTGATGTCAATGGTGCTTTAAATATCATGCGTAAATGTAACATTGTGAGTCTAAGGGCTCTATATGATAGAGGCGATGTGGATACGCCTGTAAGAATAAGGAT
The DNA here is from genome assembly GCF_032490495.1 of Pilosibacter fragilis. Taxonomy (NCBI): domain Bacteria; kingdom Bacillati; phylum Bacillota; class Clostridia; order Eubacteriales; family Clostridiaceae; genus Pilosibacter; species Pilosibacter fragilis. Next base: position 674 of record NZ_JAVYJB010000011.1, read on the forward strand.
CGCCTGAGAGCGGGCGGAAACTCAAAGATCAAACTTCTTAAACGGGAGTCCAAGGATTCCCCAGAAGCCCCCACTTCAAATTTCTTCAAAATTAAGTGGTGGGTAATTCACTGTAAAAGTATCTGGCTGTCTATTGTATCCCTAACGCGGACAGTCAGGCATTGGGAAATTACTGAAGGTTTTTATAAACCTCAAAGCTCGGCTTCTTATTTCCGTTCACATCGATGAGGCCGAACGCATAATGCGCACCCAGAAGTCCCTGCTCATCCTTCATGCGGTTCAACAGGAATGCCTCAACATACGGGTTTGCCTTTGCTGCCTCGTAAGCCTCTTTGATGCACTGAGCCTGGAGATCGAGGCACTGGCCGTTGTGGGCAGGAGAATCGGATGTGAAGCCCTGCTCGGAGAGGATCAGGTGGCGGACCTTTCCGGTCGGGGAGAGCATGTCTGCCTGCTGCATATAGTCGGTCAGAACGTGGAGATTCTTCAGGTTGATAATATAAGTATCTGCTTTCTCCAACGTGTAGATATCATCGGTGAAGACCGGATCCTCGAAGGTCTCCGGATATGCGTGCCATGCGATGCCGTAGTCGGTATCTTTCAGGCGGCTGTTTAACCGCGGGATCATGTCCATAGCGCCGTACTTGAAGCCCTCGACCTGTCCGCAGTTCCAGCGGAAGTCAAACGGAATATAGACGTTTGCCAGCTTGTTGGAACCTTTGATGGTGTCGTACCAGGTGCGGAATCCGGTGGCGTAGTTGGAACAGTAGGTGTCGATATCCATCTGTCCGATATAGTTCCATGCCTGACCGTCATTGACTTCGTTGCCGATGACCCAGTTGGAGACACAATCCTTGAATGCCTCTGTGACGCGCTTTGCGGCATCTCTTGTGGACTGGACGCCTGCATCGTTTAAGGTGTTGAACGCGTAGTAGCTTGCGCCGGTTGGCTGGGATACCGGAAGAAGGGACGGGCTGTAGCTCGCTGCCGCCCAGTCGTTTAAGACGATCAGTGTCACGGTGACACCCGCCTGGTCAAGCTTTGTGTAGAGATCCTGGCAGACAGACAACTGGCTGCTGAATGCCCAGGACATTGGAAAGTTTAAAACGACCTGAGATGCGCCCACCTCGAGGACATCCGGGATCTGGGCGTGCTCGTTGATCAGAACGCCCTTGATGGACTTCGGAGTCTGATAGTGGTCGGCATAGGCCGGAACAGCCATGGAAAAACAGAGAGCTGCGGACAGCGCGGCAGCTGCGATGCGTTTTAGCGAATTCATAAAATATCCTCCTGTGGAATGAGCCACTTTTGCGGAGTTTTGATTTCTGAAAATAATGCCTCCGCGTTGCTGGCAATGTTAATATATTTACTATACCGTGAGGGAAAATAGAAGTCAATGGAAAGGAACATAAAACTGGTGAAAAGGGAAGGATGTCGAAAGTTGAAGTTGAAATCAATAGCTGGAAGGATTATGTCCGGAAATAAAAGTTAAAAAACAAGAATATAGGAAACAAGGACTTTGGTAAATTGGCTGAGCAAAAAAATAGGAACCGCAGCCGTTCCTGCAGTCCCTAAGGGGAGTATGGAAAGTATCAATTTTTTAGGGGGACCTGCCAGAGTTGCCTCCGACAGGTATGAGTATGAAAAAGCTTTGTGTGTTCAAGTGTAACACTTGAAACAAAGGCAGGTTATCCTTTCGGATAACGTAATTATATTATATAGACAAAATGTGTCTAAACTGTGAGTAAAAAATTAAAAGAAAGTAAAATTACTTAACGAATAATGAAGAGCCGTATCGAAATATGGCGAAAATTGGCACAGAGACAGACAACAAATCCTGCGCCGAGGATTTCCCGGAGATCTGCCGCATTTTTGCCGAAGTTTGGCAGGAAATTTGAACATAAATTGTCCATAAATATCTGATATACTATATAATAAATTGGTATCAGAGAGGCCAAAAGCTTTTGATCCCAACATCTTGAGATAAGAGAAAAAGAAAACGGGGAGGTTCACAATGAAGAAAGAAAAAATGATATTAGTACCCGCAGCGTTTCTTATGACAGCAATGCTGGCATTTCCGGTTATGGCATCGGAAAGAATCGAGGAGGTCACGATCGATATCAGTGCAGTCCTGACAGATTCCGACAACCTTGAAGTTGAGGCGGAAGTGTCGGATGACGGCTGTTATGTGGATGAGGTGACAGTCACAAATACACCGAGCGGAGACTGGAACGACAGCACAAAGCCGAAGGTAAAAGTTACTCTTGGCGCGGAGAGCGGATATACGTTCTCCACCGGACTCGGTAGATCCGATGTATATCTCGGAAATGATGATCAGACGGTGACATCTGTTTCGAGAAGTACTTCAAAGCTGTCTGTCTATGTGACACTCCCGAAGATCGAAGATATCGACACGGACTATGATTCTGATGATGATTTGGAAGTATATGATCTTTTCTGGGATGACAGCTACGGTGGAGTTGCATGCTGGGAGGGATCTGATTCCGCAAAGAAATATCAGGTTCGTTTATATAGGGACGGAAGCGCAGTGGGCTCCACATATACGACAACGAATGATTACTACAACTTCTGTGGTTCCTTCACAAAAAGTGGAAGTTATACATTTAAGGTAAAAGCGATCCGGGGAAACAACGAGACCAGCTGGCAGGAGTCTGACTCCAAAGATGTAAACAGCAGCGAGGCATCCGCAATCTACGCGAACCGCACAGCAGCAGCGAAGTATTACGGCAGCGGTTCCTCAGGATCAAACAATCAGACAAGCTCCAGCTCCTCCAGCACCGTAGACGGCGCATGGCTCCGCGACGGCAACGGCTGGTGGTGGTGCAACCCGGATAAGACTTACCCAGTGGCGAACTGGAAGCTGATCAACAACGTATGGTATTATTTCAACCAGTCCGGATATATGACAGAGAACCAGTGGGTAATGAACAACAACCGGTGGTATTACTGCGGAGTGTCCGGCGCGCTGGTCAAGAGCCAGTGGGTACAGACCAACGGCGCATGGTACTACTGCGGAGCTGACGGCGCGATGCTCACGAGCCAGATGATCGGCGGACAGTATTATGTTGATAAAAATGGCGTCTGGGTGCAGTAGAATAAAAATTTCAAAAACCCCTTTAAAAACAAAGGTCTTTCGTATATAATAAAAACTGATATTTCGCGCCCTGAATAAAGCAGGGTTTTCTGATAGAGAGATAAGCGAGGCACATCCCACCGATGGGATGTGGAAATGGATTCAGGAGATTTTCAGTTAGAGAGACAGGAGGAAGACGACAATGATGATGTCCAACGACATTGGAATTGACTTAGGTACCGCCAGCATCCTTGTATACATTAAGGGAAAAGGCGTTGTTTTAAAGGAGCCGTCCGTAGTAGCACTGGACAGGGAGACGAATAAAGTAATTACCTTCGGTGAGGAGGCGCGTCTGATGATCGGACGTACTCCGGGTAATATCGTTGCGGTAAGACCGCTCCGTAAAGGTGTAATTTCCGATTATACCGTAACCGAAAAAATGTTAAAATATTTCATCAACAAAGCGGTCGGAAAGAGAACCTTAAGAAAACCGCGTATCGCTGTCTGCATCCCGAGCGGAGCGACAGAGGTTGAGAGAAAGGCCGTTGAGGATGCAACATACCAGGCAGGTGCCCGTGAGGTCTGCATTATCGAAGAGCCGGTTGCAGCAGCAATCGGTGCCGGAATTGATATCTCCAAGGCATGCGGAAATATGATCGTAGATATCGGAGGCGGTACTGCGGATATCGCAGTCATCTCTCTCGGCGGTACTGTAGTCAGCACCTCGATCAAGACGGCCGGAGATGACTTCGATGAAGCCCTTGTCCGCTATATGAGAAAAAAACACAACCTCCTGATCGGTGAGAGAACCGCTGAGGAGATCAAGATCAACATCGGCGCGGCTTACCGCCGTCCGGAGCTTGTGACGATGGAAGTCCGCGGAAGAAACCTTGTGACCGGCCTTCCGAAGACCATCGTTGTCACATCTGACGAGACACTTGAGGCGTTAAGAGAGCCGGCGATGCAGATTGTAGACGCTGTACACAATGTATTGGAGCGTACCCCACCGGAACTCGCGGCCGATATCTTCGACCGTGGAATCGTTCTTACCGGCGGCGGATCCCTGATTTCCGGACTTGACGCCCTGATCGAGGAGAAGACCGGAATCACGACAATGATCGCGGAGGAGCCGCTTACAGCGGTTGCGATCGGAACCGGTAAGTTTATCGAGTTCGCACACGGCGGAAAAGGCGCAGAAAAATAAAAAATGGCAACTGTAACAGGCTATGTGGAAAGAATCAAATACCGCAACGAGGATAACGGTTACTCGGTCTTAAGCGTGGCGGACGGGGGAGAAGAATATATCCTCGTCGGCACATTTCCCTACATCAGTGAGGGAGAGCGGATCGAGGCGACGGGCCGGATGGTGGAACACTCCATCTACGGTGAACAGCTTGCGGTGGAGAGCTATGAGATAAAAGCTCCCGAGGACACACTGGCAATTGAACGGTATCTCGGCTCCGGTGCTATCAAAGGCATCGGAGCTGCTTTAGCTAAAAGGATCGTGAAAAAGTTCAAGGCGGATACATTCCGGATCATGGAAGAAGAGCCGGAGCGCCTCGCAGAGGTCAAAGGCGTCAGCGAGCGCATGGCGATGGAGATCTGCAGCCAGGTGGAGGAAAAACGGGATATGCGCCAGGCGATGGTCTTCCTTCAGCAGTACGGGATTTCCATGAACCTTGCGGTGAAGATCTACCAGCATTACGGTCCGAAGATGTACTCGGTCATCCAGGAAAATCCTTATCAGCTCGCGGATGATATCCAGGGCGTAGGCTTTAAGATCGCGGATGAGATCGCGGCGAAAGTCGGTATCTTTACGGATTCCGATTACCGGATCCGCAGTGGACTCTTCTATGCACTGCTCCAGGCGACGGGAAATGGCCATACATATCTGCCGGAGGAGGAGCTGTTTGCCAACGCATCGGCACTCTTAAATGTGGAACCGGAGCACATGGAAAAACATCTGGTGGATCTCCAGATGGAGAAGAAGCTGGTGGTGAAAGAAAAGGACGGAAAGCGGATCGTCTATCCGGCACAGTTCTACTATATGGAACTCAATACGGCGAGAATGCTGCATGATCTGAATATTCACTCGAAGATCAATGAGGAGGACGTGAAAAAACGGCTCAAAAAGATCACGGAGGCGGAGAAGATCGAGCTGGATGAGCTCCAGGAGCAGGCGGTGATGGAGGCGGTGAGCAATGGTCTCCTTATTATCACCGGAGGACCTGGAACTGGTAAAACAACGACGATCAACACGATCATCCACTATTTTGACCAGGAAGATATGGAGATCCTTCTGGCGGCCCCGACGGGGCGTGCGGCAAAGCGCATGACGGAGGCGACCGGATATGAGGCAAAGACGATCCATCGCCTTCTGGAGCTGACCGGAGCGCCTGTCGCGGATCCGAAAAACAACGGCAATTCTGGCGAGAACCGGCTGGAGGGCATGCATTTTGAGCGGAACGAGGAAAATCCTCTCGACGCGGATGTGATCATCATCGATGAGATGTCGATGGTCGACATCAGCCTGATCCACTCACTCTTAAAGGCAGTAAATGTGGGGACGAGGCTGATCCTTGTGGGAGATGTGAACCAGCTTCCGAGCGTCGGACCGGGAAATGTCCTGCGGGATATGATCGCGTCTGAGGCGTTCCCTGTTGTAAAACTTACAAAGATCTTCCGCCAGGCGGCCCAGAGTGACATTATTGTCAATGCCCATAAGATCAATGACGGCGAGGTGGTTCCCTTAAATAAGAAGAGCCGTGATTTCCTTTTTATTCGCCGTGACTATCCGGCGGACATCGTGAAGGATATGATGGTCCTTGTACAGGATAAGCTGCCGAACTACGTCCATGCGGAGATGTCGGATATCCAGATCATGACGCCGATGCGGAAAGGTGCTCTCGGAGTGGAGGCGCTAAATAAGCAGCTTCAGGAGCGGTTTAATCCGCCTGCACCGCAGAAAGCGGAAAAAGAGTCCGGCGGAACGATCTTCCGGGTCGGCGATAAGGTCATGCAGATCAAAAACAATTACCAGATCGAGTGGGAGGTCCGCAACAGGTACGGGATCCCGGTGGAAAAAGGGGAAGGCGTCTTTAATGGAGACACGGGGATCATCCGGTCCATCAACAGCTTTGCGGAAACTCTGGAGGTGGAGTTCGATGAGCGGAAGATGGTGGAGTATAGTTTTAAGCAGCTGGAGGAGCTGGAACTTGCCTATGCGATCACGATCCACAAGTCCCAGGGAAGCGAGTATCCGGCAGTGGTGATCCCGGTCCATTCCGGTCCGAGGATGTTGATGACGAGAAACCTGATCTATACAGCGGTCACGAGAGCAAAATCGTGTGTCTGCCTGGTCGGGATCCCGGAGGTGTTCCAGGCGATGGTGGACAATGAGGTGGAGCAGAAACGGTACTCGGGGCTGAAGGACCGGATTCTGGAGATTGATACATCTATGATGCAGAAATAGACCTGCACTATTTGTTCGAATATTTATATTTAATATGAAATTTAATAAAATTCTTGATGTTCTATATCCCCGCCGCTGTCCGGTATGCGGGGATATCACTGGCGGTTCCGGGCGGATGATCTGTCCGGACTGCCTTCATAAACTATCGTTTGTAAGATCGCCGGTATGTAAAAAATGCGGAAAAGAGATTGAAGACGGGAGTCTGGAGTTCTGTCCGGACTGCATGCGCCATCCGCGTGCCTTTGAGTACGGAATCGCCTTATTAAATTACGATGAGGTGGCGAGGCATTCCATGGCGCAGATCAAGTACAATAATAAGAGAGAGTACCTGGATTTTTACGGGACAGCTCTGGCGGCACGGTACGGACGGACAATCCGCCGGATGCAGGCAGATGCCCTGGTCCCGGTGCCGGTCCATGCCACGAGGAAAAAGACCCGGGGATTCAATCAGGCAGAGATTCTGGCACGGGTCATCGGAAAGAAGCTGGGGATTCCGGTAATACCGGAAATGCTGGTGAGAAATAAGAAGACGCTGCCGCAGAAGGATCTTTCGGCAGCGGAGCGGCTTAAGAACCTTTCCGGTGCCTTTGCGGCGGGGGAGATCCCGGAGGGGATCAGGAGTGTGATCCTTGTGGACGACATTTATACAACGGGCAGTACCATCGAGGCGTGCGCGAGAGCCCTGCGGGCATCGGGGATCAGCCGGATCTATTTCGTTGTGATCTGCATGACCGGGGGCAGATAGGACAGGGAAAAGTGATATGCATACAGGTTATAGAATGAGAGATACTGCATAAATATGCAAAAGCATATGCATAAACACTTGCTTTTTGTATAGGCCTGTGGTATAGTGGGTTCCGTCGAAAAAGTTGCAAATCCGTATTGGGTTAGAGGAGGAAAATATTATGAAAAAGGCGATTGCATTATGTCTGACCGCTGCAATGGCAGCATCACTTCTTACAGGCTGCGGCAGCAAAACTACAGAGACAACGGCAGCAGCAGAGAACAAGACAGAGACAACAGCAGGTGCGGCTGCAGAAGAAAAGAAAGATGAGGCAGCCGGAGTTGTTAAGGTGATCGAATATGATCTTACAGATGAGCAGTATGCATTCGGCGTGGATAAAGACCAGCCGGAGCTGCTTGAGCAGGTAAATGCATTCATCGCAAAGATCCAGGAGGACGGAACCTTCGATACGATCTGTGATAAATATTTCAGTGATGGCGAGCCGGCTGCAGTAGAATCCGCAGAGTATGATGCTTCCAAGGATCAGCTTGTTGTTGCGACAAACGCATCCTTTGAGCCGTTTGAGTACGTAGACGGCGACAGCTACAAGGGAATCGATATGGAGATTGCTTCTCTTCTTGCACAGGAGCTTGGCAAGGAGCTTGTGATCGAAAACATGGACTTTGATGCCGTATGCTTATCCGTTGGACAGCACAAATGCGATATCGCAATGGCCGGTTTAACGATCAACGAGGAGAGAGAAGAATATGTAACCTTCTCCGACCCGTATTATAAAGCATCCCAGAGACTGGTTACACTGGCGGGTGACACGGCTTTTGATGACTGCAAGGACGCAGCTTCCGTAGAAGAGATCCTTAAGGGCTTAAGTGCGAGCGACAAGATCGGCGGACAGCAGGGAACAACAGCCCAGTACTTCATTGAGGGCAGTGATGACTGGGGCTTTGAAGGATTTCCGGCTGAGTGGGTACCGTATAAGAGCGCATCTCTTGCAGTTCAGGATATGATCAATGGCAACTTGAAATATGTGCTCATTGATGCGGCTCCGGCAGCAAGCATCACAAAGGCGATCAACGCAATGCAGTAAAAATATTGGAAATACTGGTTATAAAAGCGGGGGCAGGATACGGTTCGCTCCCGTTTTTGACTGTACTGGAACATGGCTGGAAACGCTGTGTTTTTGCTATCTGGAGGTATTATGGGAAACTTCGGGAACAAATGGAACAAGTTTGTACAGATATTTATTGAGAAAAACGGTTACGTCAAGGTCGTACAGGGTCTGCAGAATACGCTTCTGATCGCGGTAGTCGGCATGCTCATCGGTGTTTTGATCGGTACCATCATCGCGACGGTCCGCGTCCTGCCGAAATATAAGACACTTCCGCGGGCGCTGAATGCGGTCTGCAGCTTCTATGTGGGTCTCTTCCGCGGAACCCCGATGGTCGTGCAGCTTCTGATCTTCTACTATGTTATGCTGCCGCTTATGGGGATCAAGCTGCCGGGTGTCCGTGTTGCCATGGTGGTCTTTGGCTTAAACAGCGGCGCGTATATTTCCGAGATCATGCGAAGCGGTATCCAGTCCGTTGATCCGGGACAGCTTGAGGCGGGACGTGCAGTTGGTCTTGGCTTTGGTCCTGCGATGATCCGGATCGTAATCCCGCAGGCAGTGAAAAATATTCTTCCGACTCTGGGCAATGAGTTTATTGCCCTGATCAAGGAAACCTCCGTTGTCAGCTTCGTCGGCGCGGCGGATCTTTACGTTGCCTTCAACTATATCGGAAGCAACAGCTACGAGTTCATGGTCCCGTATCTTGTCATGGCGGCGATCTACATCGTTCTCGTGCTGGTGATCTCAATTCTTGTTAAACTGATGGAAAGGAGCCTGAAGAAGAGTGATAGACGTCATTGATCTGAAAAAAACATTTGGTGATCTGGAAGTCCTGAAGGGAATCAATGTGACCATCAATAAAGGTGACATCGTTGTAGTCATCGGTCCGTCCGGCTCCGGAAAAAGTACATTTTTAAGATGCCTGAACTGTATGGAGGATCCGACCTCCGGCAGCATCATTTTTAACGGCGTAGATATCGCCGATATGCGCGTGGACATCAATATCCACCGCCGCCATATGGGCATGGTATTCCAGCACTTCAACCTGTTCAACAATATGACTGTGATCGAGAATATCATGATGGCGCCGGTCTATGTGCGCTGTAAAGAGTTAAAGAAGGCAAAGAGAAAAGGAACGCTGGCACCTGATGCGCCGAAGACAAAGGCGGAGATCAAGGCACAGGCGAGAGAGGAAGCCCTTGAGCTGTTACGCCGCATCGGCCTTGAGGATAAAGCAGACGTTTACCCGTCCACTCTTTCCGGCGGACAGAAGCAGCGTGTGGCCATCGTCCGCGCTCTGGCGATGAAGCCGGATGTGATCCTCTTCGATGAACCGACGAGTGCTCTCGATCCGGAGATGGTAGGTGAGGTACTGGATCTCATGAAGGAGCTTGCAAACGAAGGAATGACCATGGTCGTTGTAACCCACGAGATGGGCTTTGCGAGAGAGGTTGCAAACCGCGTGCTGTTTATGGATCAGGGAAAAATTCTCGAAGAAGCTCCACCGGAAGAATTCTTCGCGCATCCGAAGAATGAGAGAACAAAGGAATTTTTATCGAAGGTCCTGTAAATATTAGATAATGAAAAGCTTCTTGTTGCCTGAAAGATGGAAACGAGAGGCTTTTTTTATTTACGCGACAACTGACCAAAGTCCGCTCTTGCGCAAAATCTTGTTCCCAATAGTGCCCCTTCTCCTTGGCGTGCCAACTACACAGCAGCACCCCGCCAATCAACTAAAACTCCACGAAAACTCTTATTTCTCAAGGAAATGCTTGACGCGCCGCAATTTTTATGTTACAATATTCGGGCGAATGGAAGATATAGGTCTTTTTTTTATGCTCAAAAAACGATAGCAATGAATAGAGAAAAGACCGCCTTACAAAGAAATTAAACGGAGGTGGAAGTCGTGCGCACTAAGATTACACTGGCATGCACAGAATGCAAGCAGCGCAACTACAACATGACGAAGGATAAGAAGACTCATCCGGACCGCATGGAGACAAAGAAGTACTGCAGATTCTGCAAGAGACATACGATGCACAAAGAAACTAAGTAATCCGGTTTGCAAGAAGGACGTGAATTTATGGGAGAAACGGCAAGTAATGAGAAAGCCCCTAAAACGGACTTTATCAAAGGCTTAAAAGCTGAATTCAATAAGATCATCTGGCCGGATAAGGATACGCTTACGAAAGAGACCGCTGTAGTAGTCGTATCAACAGTAATTCTGGGGATTGTTATCGCAGCCCTTGACCTGATCATCAAATTTGGTCTCAATATTGTACTTGGTTAAGGATGAGGTGAAGATATGTCAGAAGCACAATGGTATGTTGTACACACTTATTCCGGATATGAGAATAAGGTAAAGGTTGACATTGAGAAAACAATCGAAAACAGAGGTCTTCAGGATCAGATCTTAGAGGTCTCCGTCCCGCTGGAAGAAGTCATCGAGCTTAAAAACGGTGCTCAGAAGCAGGTCGAGCGTAAGATGTTCCCGGGCTATGTGCTGATTCATATGATCATGAATGATGATACATGGTACGTTGTACGGAACACCAGAGGCGTAACCGGATTCGTAGGACCGGGATCCAAGCCGGTGCCGCTTTCAGAAGAAGAGATGATGAGCCTTGGCTTTAAGACACCGGATGTCGTTGTGGATTTCGCCGTCGGAGATACCGTCGTTGTTACGGCCGGCGCATGGAAGGATACAGTCGGTGTCATTAGAACCGTCAATGAGTCCAAGCAGTCCATTACAATCAACGTCGAAATGTTCGGCCGTGAAACACCGGTGGAACTGAGCTTTTCTGAAATCAAGAAGATGTGACCGTAAACGGACTAAGATCCGGACCGGTCGTCCGTACCTTTTTTAGGAAAACGGACTTTGTGCCCGCGTGGGAGGGAAATCCCCGACATTACCACATTATTTAGGAGGTGCCTAATTATGGCAAAGAAAGTTACAGGTTATATTAAATTACAGATTCCTGCCGGCAAGGCAACACCGGCTCCGCCAGTTGGACCGGCTCTTGGACAGCACGGTGTAAACATCGTACAGTTCACAAAGGAGTTCAACGCTAAGACTGCTGATCAGGGCGATATGATCATCCCGGTTGTTATCACGGTTTACGCTGACAGAAGCTTCAGCTTCATCACAAAGACTCCGCCGGCTGCTGTATTATTAAAGAAGGCTGCAAAGATCAAATCCGGTTCCGCAACACCGAACAAAGCAAAGGTAGCTACTCTTACAAGAGCTGAGGTACAGAAGATCGCTGAGCTCAAGATGCCAGACTTAAACGCTGCAAGCATCGAGGCTGCTACAAGCATGATCGCTGGTACTGCTCGTTCCATGGGTATCACCGTAACAGACTGATCGTAAGCGACTGAATGGAGGATGGACCTCCATATACAGCAACAATCACGTGGGAGGGAGGACTCCCGACACTACCACAGGAGGTTTTTTATAATGAAAAGAGGAAAAAGATACGTAGAAGCGGCAAAAGCTATCGACCGCGCTACTCTTTATGATACAGCAGATGCAATCGCATTAGTTAAAAAGTCTGCTGTTGCTAAATTTGATGAAACAATCGAGGCTCACTTAAGAACAGGCTGTGATGGCCGTCATGCTGATCAGCAGATCCGTGGTGCAGTAGTTCTGCCGCACGGAACAGGTAAGACTGTTCGTATCCTTGTATTCGCAAAAGGACCGAAGGCTGATGAGGCTCAGGCTGCAGGCGCTGACTTCGTTGGAGCAGAGGATTTAATTCCGAAGATCCAGAACGAAGGCTGGTTAGATTTTGATGTAGTTGTTGCTACACCGGATATGATGGGCGTTGTTGGACGTCTTGGCCGTGTACTCGGACCGAAGGGCTTAATGCCGAACCCGAAGGCTGGTACCGTAACAATGGACGTTACAAAGGCTATCAAAGAGATCAAAGCTGGTAAGATTGAGTACAGACTCGATAAGACAAACATCATTCACGTGCCAGTAGGTAAGGCTTCTTTCACAGAAGAACAGTTAGCGGACAACTTCCAGACGCTTATGGATGCAATCAACAAAGCAAAACCGAGCACAGTAAAGGGCGCTTACTTAAAGAGCGTTACTCTTACTTCCACAATGGGCCCGGGCGTTAAGTTAAACGTAGCTAAGTTAACAAACTAGTCGATTGTGTCATTTTAACTGTCAGACATTGATCTGGTTCTGCGCCCCAGCGGCGTACAGCCGGATTGACCGTCTGGCAGTATTTTAATGCAAAAAACTAAAAAAGTGATTGACAATCCAAATATATTATGATAAACTATTTGGGTATTGAATGCCGAAGACAGCAGGTGCCGTAAGGCGTAAGGTAAAAACACCTGCCGAGGGACGTACAAAACTCACACAGAATTTTGTAAACCTCTCGGTCTGCGGACAGAGAGGTTTTTCTGATAAGCGAAAAAATGCTGTGACGGCGAATCCAATACTAAATAAAACAGGAGGTAAACCATTCATGGCAAAAGTTGAATTAAAGCAGCCGGTAGTTGCTGAGATCGCTGAAGTCCTCAACGGAGCAAAGTCTGCTGTAGTCGTTGACTACCGTGGATTAACTGTTGAGCAGGATACTGCTCTTCGTAAACAGTTAAGAGAAGCTGGTGTTTCTTATAAAGTATATAAGAACACAATGATCCGCTTCGCTGCAAAGGGAACTGAGTTCGAAGCACTTGAGCCGCATCTTGAAGGACCGACAGCACTTGCTGTTTCTAAAGAAGATGCAACAGCTCCGGCCAGAGTATTAGCTGAGTTCGCAAAGAAAGCTGACAAGCTTGAATTAAAAGGCGGCGTTGTAGAGGGAACATACTACGATGCAGCAGGTATCGGTGTGATCGCAAGCATCCCGTCCAGAGAGGTTCTTCTTGGAAGACTTCTTGGAAGCATGCAGTCCCCGATCACAAACTTCGCACGCGTTCTCAACCAGATCGCAGAGAAGAACGGCGAAGGCGCAGAAGCTCCGGCAGAGGCTTAATCCTCATCCCGGTCCTGCAGGCGGAAACACGCATCGCGTGATCCCGTCAAAGGCAGCATAGATGCTGTATAAAAGTTGTGAAAAACAAACGTGAAATATAAATTATTATGGAGGTAAATTATAATGGCAAAGTTAACAACCGCTGAGTTTATCGAAGCTATCAAGGAATTATCCGTATTAGAGTTAAACGAATTAGTAAAGGCTTGTGAGGAAGAGTTCGGTGTATCCGCAGCAGCAGGCGTAGTAGTTGCAGCAGCAGGCGCTGGCGCAGCAGCAGAGGAAGAGAAGACTGAGTTCGACGTTGAGCTTACAGAAGTAGGCCCGAACAAGGTTAAAGTTATCAAAGTTGTTCGTGAAGTAACAGGTCTTGGCCTCAAGGAAGCTAAGGACGTTGTAGACGGCGCTCCGAAGGTTCTTAAGCAGGGTGCATCCAAAGACGAAGCTAACGACATCAAGACAAAACTTGAGGCTGAAGGCGCTAAGATTACTCTTAAGTAATCAACTTTTATACTTTGAATGTTTTGATCCGCAGGAAGATGACTTCCTGCGGATTTTTTCATGTAACAGGAAATTCCGAGGAATTCCCCGTTACATAAAAAGGCACTGACGTGCCAAAGATGCACACTCGCGCAAAGATGTAGATTGTCGCAAGCGGCCGCGCGAGGCGCGAGAATGTGCTAAGGCACATTCTTTTCATTTTGGGGCGATTGTAAGTAATTTGGCGGTGGAAAGACAGGCGCTTATGTGTTAAAATGGATAGCATGAAAATGGCATTGCCTGCCCATTATGCGTATCAATGATCGGGCGGGACAAAAAGGAGAAAGAAATGATTGAAGAATTAGTAAAGAGATACCCGGTTCTGGAATCCGTAAAGGGGCAGATCGAGGATGCATACAAGATCTTGGAGACATGCTATGAGGACGGAGGAAAGCTTCTGATCGCCGGAAACGGCGGAAGTGCCGCAGACTCTGACCATATCGTCGGAGAGCTGATGAAAGGTTTTGTAAAGCGTCGCCCGGTATCTGCGGAACTCGCCGAGGCGTTAAAGCAGACAGACCCGGAGAGAGGGGAAGAACTGGCGAAAAAGCTTCAGGGCGGGCTCCCGGCCATCGCCCTCACAAACCATGCGGCTCTCTCCTCAGCATTCGCAAACGATGTGGATGGAATGCTCTCTTACGCACAGCAGTTAAACGGCTACGGAAAAGCAGGGGATGTGTTCCTCGGAATCAGCACCTCCGGAAACTCTGAGAATGTGATGTATGCCGCTGTGACCGCAAAGGCGAAGGGACTTAAAGTTATCGGTCTCACAGGAAAGACAGGCGGAAAGCTCGCGAAGCTCGCAGATGTCGCTATTATCGTGCCGGAGCAGGAGACCTACAAGATCCAGGAACTCCACCTGCCGATCTACCATGCGCTCTGCCTGATGCTGGAAGACAGATTTTATGCGGAATAGTACCGATATGATAATACATGTCTGCATGATGTTGAAAAATCCTATGAATGCCTGCGGACGATATCCGGATGTGCGAATGGGCAGACAGCAGGAATCATGCCGGAGAAGAACCGCAACCGGGGGAAAATTATGAAGAGACGGGAATGTGCCTCGTTAATTATTCTGGCATTGGCGGCGGTACCCGCACTGTTAGTTGCCATCGGACAGGTTTATGTGACAGGCGTAGACGGGATCAGGCTCAGAAGAACGGAGACCATCGACCTTCTGACGGAGATCGCGGTGCTGTTCTTTTTATATCTGTTCACGATCTGGAAAATTGAATCGAACCGGATCCGGACAGGTGCGGTACTTCTCATCACAGCCGGATTTCTCTGGATCCACCAGGCATTCACGGCGATGATCCTGTCCGGCGCGTATGTGCTGGTGCTTTTGATGCTAGGCGCACGGATCCGCAGGGGGATGGACCGGGAGCACAGATGGCGGGAGTACCATGTGATCACAGGGCTGGCGGACTTCCTTCTTGGAAGTGGATTTATGATATGCCTGTTCTGCCTGGGATCCCTGTTTTTCGGATGTGGGATCACAAGCTTCCGGTTTCTCACAGTGGTCATCGCCGGACTTCTGGCTGGGTACCGGATGATGGAATTGAGGGCGGCGGGAGATAGCGGAATGCCGTGGAAACGCGTGCCGCAGAGAACCATGATCTCCCTGGAGATGTCCATCTGTATCGCGCTGATGTTCGCCATGATCCTTTTGCAGGCGGGACGAATGAATATCTGTGCCGACTACGATTCCCTCCATTACGGACTGCGGAATGAGTATGTTCTGGACAACGGCGGCGGAATCTATGAAAATCTCGGAATGGTCAATGTGGTGTACACCTATTCGAAAGGTCTTGAGACACTGCTTTTACCGATCTCCGGGCTGCCGTCCTACGGATTTTTCCTGAGCTTCCAGATCTGGATGACTGTCGGCACTCTGATCGCGGCGGGACAGATCGTGGAGCTGTTTGTCGGAAGAAGGTATGCGGTGAGATGCATGACACTTCTCTCCTGCATTCCGGGAATCATGAACATGTCCATCACGGCAAAGACGGACTCTATGACGGTGTTTATGCAGCTTGTACTGCTGTTGTTTCTTCTGCTCTATATTCGCAGACAGAGGAGCGCGTATCTCGTGCTGGCGGTGGACGCCTACCTGATGACGCTTGTGTTAAAGCCAACGGCACTTGTATTTTCAACAGTGGCCGCGGGAACGGCGGGGCTTTATATCCTGCTAACGAGACTGCTGAAATTCCGACTGAAGGGAAGTTTTCTTCCTTCCTGTATTTATATGATCCCGATGTGGCTTCTCATCTGGTACCGGACATGGCTGCATACGGGACTTCCGCTGACATCCGTGTTCAACTCGATCTGGGCGGCCCTCGGATTTACCGTGAGGTACCCGTACCGGTTTGAAAGTCTGCCGTCGAACGGCGGATCCCTGATCTCAATCGAGGGACTAAAGCACATTTTAAAGAGAATTTATGGTGTCCTCATGGCCCCTGTGGGCGAGGACATGGCCCATGTGCGGATTGCCTGGGGCACACCGCTGCTTCTGCTCTTTCTTCTTCTCGTCTGTCTGCCGGTGCTGGCGGATGTGAGAAGATCGAGGCAGAAAGAGAAAAATACCTTGATCTGTCTGGCCTTGGTATTTGTGACGAACGGACTCATGAGTCTCATGGCTCTTTACCTGTTATGGCAGGTGGACGGCAACTATTTCCTGCTTCTCTATGCGCTGTCAGCGATCATGGCGGTGATTGTGGTAGGAAAATTAAAGAGCGGTTTCCTGCGCGGATCCATATGCAGGATGCTGGTACCGTTTATTCTCTTTAATGTGACCATCACGGCGGTCAGCAACTGGGGCGGAACCCTGGGACTGACACCGGTGAAGTTCATCCACAAGGGATATTATGATCATATGGAAGAGTCCCATGAACTGCTTGCTTTCTACGGAAATGAGAAGATATGGGATATCCTGGCGGAGAACCCGAGAAACCGCGTCGTCGTATTCGGTGAGCAGCCGGAAATGCTGAGGTTCCCGTGCAGCACTCAGAGTTACACGGACATTGAGGGAAGCGGTGGAAACTTTAATCTCTCATCCAGCCCGGAGGCGCTGGCGGACTTCTTTACATTCGCGGGAGTAGATTACATCTATCTCGGAAGCGGATACTTAAAGCCTGGAACGGATGGATTCCGGAACGTGACAGGTCTCTTAAAACAGGGGTATCTTATGGATCTCCTGTATGAAAACGGAAACGGGCTTGCGGTATTCTCGTCTGATCCGAAGAACCTCACCGAGGAGGAGAGTGAGGCGCTTTTAGCGGAGTTTACTGAAAAATACTGGCCCGGAGAACAGCAGTAAGGGGATAAGACATGAATTTACAGGAGAAGATCCTGAAAGTGTGGAGGAGGTGGAGCCCGGAGCTCCTCATCTTTGCGATCTTTCTGGGATTTGGATTTTGGATCAACCGTGGAGTGGAATTAAAGGGACTTTACATGGATGACCTGTATCTCTGGTCCTGCTACGGGAACCAGTCATTTACGGAGTATGTATTCCCAATGGGCAGCAGCCGCTTCCGCTTCCTGTTTTATCTGGCGTCCTGGCTGGAGCTTTTCTTCATCGGGGGACATGTGGAATGGATGGTTCCATTCAACATCATCCTGAATACGGGAATCGCATACAGCATTTACAGGATGGCGGTGTCATTCAGCGACGGGCGAAGGATCATAAGCTTCGCTGTGGGGATTCTCTACCTGTCATCCAGAATGGCATATTATCAGATCGGCCAGTTTTACGGTCTGATGGAGAGCCTGGCGCTCTGGGCAGCGCTGGGGATACTGTGGTTTCTGTACCGGTATGTGAATGAGAAAAAAACGGGGGCCTTTCTCATGGCAAACCTCCTGTATTTCGTGGTCAGCTTCATTCACGAACGGTATATGGCGCTTCTTCCATTGTTGCTTCTGGCAGTAGCCCTCGGATTTGGAAAGGGACTGGCGCCGGAGACTGTGACAGCGGAGACAGGGAGAAATAGTGAACCGAACCGCGCCGCGGAGCCGGGACGAAGCCGCGGAAGAGGACAGAGCCGCGGGGCGCAGAATAAAAAAGAGGCGGCGGCCCGCACAGCAGCGGCTGAGGAGAAGGTTGGTTTCCATCTCCCGAAGCTCCTGCTTTTCGTGATCACGCTTTTCGTGTTCGGCGCGATCCAGATGATCCGCCTTTACACTATCGGAACGCTTTCACCGGCGGGAACCGGCGGAACTGACGTGGCAGATACTTTTAAGTTCACGGACGCCATTGGACAGGCACTGAACCAGGTGGGACTCGTGTTTGGGAGAAACTCCGGACCGCTCCACCTCTGTATCGAACCGTTTGCGGACAGCCCGGATAGAATCAAAAATCTAATCCTGGCGGCGGAGGCAATTCTGGGTGTCGGCGTTCTGGCGGCTGTGATCGGTATGATCCGGGCGCGGGATGAGATCGTCTGCCATTTAAAGAACGCGGTGCTGTTCCTTGTGTTTATCACACTCTGCATCGGCAGCTCCAGCGTGACGATCCGTGTGGAGATGCGCTGGGTCTATGTGGCTTACGCGGCGGCGCTTCTGTTCTTTGCCTACCTGTCACGGGTGATGGGGAAGGCGGGGATCCTGGTGCTGTTGTACGGCTGCCTGATCTTCCCGGTGGAGACATATTACCGGGACAACTGGGACAACCTGTATCTGTGGGCGCCCCAGAGCCAGTATAATTCCCTGGCGGAGAAGACATACGGAACATACGGGGACGATATCTTCGACAAGGAGATCTACATCATCGGGAAGGATTTTGAGATCAGTGATTTTAATGCTGAAACATTCCTGAAAGTATATGCAAAAGATAAAACAAATGTTCCGAAGCTCCAGTTTATCGACAGTGACATGGATCTCAAGGAGATCACGGATGACATGGTGATCCTGTGTGAGGATCCGGAGCACAACGCATACAACGATGTGACGGAGATCGTGAAGAGGCAGAGGTTCGACACGCCCTTCGGCAGCTATTCGGACGGATGGATCGATGAGCACGCGAAGATCGTTCTGACAAACGGGGAGAGCAGCAAGCTGACCTTAAAGTGCTACTACCCGGGCAGGCTTACAGGCGGTGAGACCTGTAAGATCAAGGTGAACGGACGGCAGATGGCTGATCTTGTATTTACGGACAACACGATGTACTACGAGATCCCGGCTGCGCCGTATCAGAGATTTACCGTGGAATTTTCCTGCAACTTCTATGTGAAAGGGGCGAAGGAACACCGCGGGGAGGAAAATCTGGCGATGGTCGTGAAGGTGGTAGACCAGTAAAAGAGGCAGGTCCGCAGAAATTTTTGCGGACCGCCGGGAAAACGCAGGAATGAAATTTTCTGCAAAAGGGCAGCCGGAGAAGGCTGCGACAGTAAAAAAGGAGAATCAGAAGAATGAATGGACAGCAGTGGGCTCCAATGTGCGCGGGCTTTGCCGTTGCTGTGGTCCTGTTCCTTGTACTCGGGTATTTCCTGAGGAAGAGGGACATGACTGCCCATCTTGCTCCCGTAAAGCGGGAACTCAAGAAGGAAAAGCAATGGCTGCGGCGCGGGGAGTATAATGCGGCTATGGTAAAGGGCCGCCAGAATCTGGAACTGTTTCTGAAGCTGGTGGCGGAATTTAATGGGATCGAGCTCGACAATTCTGCCCAGGCGATGGCGAACGCCAAGAGCGGTCCGGATGGAAGAGGACAGCGCGAAACTTACCGGATGAACGGGAGAAAGCGTCAGAGAGTCATGACATTCCAGCAGTTTGGATGGTGGCTCGACGAGAATGGGTATCTGGACCGGGTCGGAAAGTGGGAATTGAACGAGATCCGCGTGATCGGAAACAAGGCGGTTCATGAGAACTATGTTTCTAAGGAAGATGCCTGGAATCAGTACAATTATATGGAAGATGTTCTGCGGATCGTCGCTGACCACCACGCAAACCGGCGGAAACAGAGAGGACCGGCGGTTAAAAAGAGCCAGACGGGGTGCCATGGGGCGAGCGTGAAGAAGACGTCCGTGGCACAGATGAAAGGACGCGGACAGGGGCAGTCAAAGAGTGGAGGACAGAGTCAGGCAGGAAAAAGCCAGGCGAAGAACAGCGGACAGGGACATGCCCGGAA
Organism: Pilosibacter fragilis; assembly: GCF_032490495.1. Lineage (NCBI taxonomy): Bacteria > Bacillati > Bacillota > Clostridia > Eubacteriales > Clostridiaceae > Pilosibacter > Pilosibacter fragilis. The sequence continues at coordinate 20,742 of NZ_JAVYJB010000011.1, forward strand.
GCGTGAAGGCGGAAAGCAGACCAGTGGCGGGAACGCGAGGCAGGACGCAAAGGTAAGCGGCAATCAGAGAGTGGTTCAGAAGACCGAGGGAAAGAAAACGGCGGAACAGAAAAGCACTGAGAATAAGCAGACATTGAGAAAGCCGCAGAACGGCAGCAATGGGAAGGCAGCTGGAAAGAATGAGACGTCGGAGAGAACTCAGCAGAAGAGAGAGGTAAAAACAGCGGTCAATAAAGCCCAGCAGAGCAGGGAAGTAAAGATTGTAGAGAAGACCGCAGAGAATGCCCAGCCGGAGAAGCTGAGTTCTTCCGCGAAGAGGCGTCAGAGAAGAAAGCGCGCGAAAGCAGCCAGAGAGCAGGCTGAGGCAGCAGGAATGGTTCGCGAGACTGCACCGCAGAGTAAGGCAGCAAAGCCGACAGAAAAAATAGCAGAGCCGACAGAAAAAACGGTAAAGCCGACAGAAAAACGCACTGTGTGTCATGGGAAAGAGACAGATCGCCAACCGCGCCAGGTACAGCCCCAGACTTCCATGAGGATCGTGACACTCAGTCAGCCAACCGGCGGATGGACAGCGGGAACTGATAAGAAAGAGACAGTGAAGTCAGAAAAGTCAAAGAAGAACACAGCACCGCAATTGAAGCGGAAGAGTGGAGAAGCGGAAAAGCGGACGCAGGGGAACATTGCAGCAAGGCAGACACAGAATGAAGGCGCAGCAGATCCGACAGCGAGACGCCGCCGCAGACCGAAAAGAAGACCGGCAGCGGAACATGCAGGAAATAACGTAGGAAGAACCGCAGCAGGCGGAGGAGATCATGAAGAATAAGAAAAGCTATGTCTATATCGGACTTCCAGTTCTGGGGATGATTTTTTATCTGGCATATATCAGGCGCTCCGCCATTGACATGGTGTATTCCGATTATATCCGGCTCATCAATTCCTATCTGCCGGACGTGTGGAACCCGGATAAGTTTTTTGTGGCGGATCTGCTCACAAGAATTCCGGTGAACTTCTTAGAGCGCGGACTGAATGTCATGATCTTTGGATACAGCGTCACTGTGGACCGGATCATGGGCATCCTCGGATTTGGACTCTCCGCCCTGGTCATCGGCCGGTACAGCAGGAAAAAGGAACTCTGCCCGGTCTGGTACGCGGCGATGATGATCGTTATGTTCAGCCTTAATAAGTGGGAGATGCTGTACAACGGAACCGGATGGGCGCATTTCCTGGCATTCGGATTGTTTTTCTGGAATTATGCCCTGCTGGATCAGGTGTACGAAAAGGGATTCCGAAACGCGAAGAAATCGGAGCTTGTACTTCTCTTTGTACTGCCGTTTGTGATCACCATAGGGGCGGCGGGACCGTACTGCGCGATCTACACGGTAACGATCGTGATGGCGTACCTGTTTATTTACGTGCGCGATATTGTAATTGCAAAGAGTTTATCTGGAAAATATCAGGCAAAGGCCGACAGACAGAATTTAAGCAGCACGGATAGGAAAAACGTATCGGGCAAAGGCAGGGAAAACGCTGGCGTGATCGGTGTAATTTCAGATGATCTTGCCGGAATCGGAACCGCCCGCGTGATCGCCCTGATCGCAGTGGCAGTCATTCCGTTTCTCATTTACCTCTGGAGCAACTCCCAGGCGGTTTACGAGTATTCGGGAGCGGTAAATGTGCCGCTCTTTACGGCTTTCCGACAGGATCCGAAATTTTTTATTAAATTTCTTCTTAAGTCTTTTGCTTCCATGGTTTTTGGAGTAGAATTGATTGACAGGAGCTTTGCAGGGATTCCGGGGAAGGTCTGGTGCGCGGTCGGCGTGATCGTCCTGTTTGCGTATTTCTTTGCGCTGTGGATGAATTTTTATTACCGGATCGAGGAACAGACGATCCTGCCGCTGATGCTCCTGGCAGGCGGTGGTATGAACCACCTGATGGTGCTTGTGAGCCGGTATATCTTTATGCCGAATGACAAGTATGGGATGAGTTCCCGGTATGCGCTGCAGTATCAGATCGGTGTGATCGGAATCTTTCTTACGTTCGCTCTGGCTGCGAAGTGCGGATTCTGTAAAAAGGAAGAATGCAGGGAAAGCAGAGGCACAGAGCCGAAAGGGGCACAGCATATCAGCAGGACTGAAAAGGATCCTTTGCCAAAGCTGGTAAAGAGATTATCGATCGCCCTCGCCGCCATGTTCCTCATCGGAAACGTGATGACGACGGCGGAGGAATTCTGCTTCGGAAAGTACCGGAAAGAACATAACCGGGACGAAGTAAAACAGATCTTATTAAATTTTGAAAACGAGTCAGACAAAACACTGGAGGACGCGCTGGAGTATCACAAACCGGGATGCCGGGAAGCACTTACGGTCCTCAAAGAAAACGGTTGGAATATATGGAGGTAAACCTATGAAAGTAGTAATCCTGGCAGGAGGATTCGGAACAAGGATCAGCGAGGAGAGTCATTTAAAACCAAAGCCGATGATCGAGATCGGTGAGAAGCCGATCATGTGGCATATCATGAAATATTATTCCCAGTTCGGGTATAACGAATTTATTATCTGTCTGGGATACAAACAGTATGTGGTAAAGGAGTTCTTTGCGGATTACTTCCTTCACACATCTGATGTGACCTTCGATCTTGCGAACAACAGCATGAAGGTCCACAACAACTATGCGGAGCCGTGGAAGGTGACTCTGATCGACACAGGACTCAACACCATGACCGGCGGACGCGTAAAGAGGATCAAAGAGTATGTGGGAAATGAGCCGTTTATGCTGACCTACGGCGACGGTCTCGCAAACATCGACTTAAAGGCACTGGAAGAGTTCCACAGAAGCCATGGAAAGCTCGCAACCATCACGGCAGTCAATATCGGACAGCGCTTCGGTGTCCTCGACCTCGAGGATAACGGAAAGATCAATTCCTTCCGCGAGAAGAATGACGATGACGGCAGCCTGATCAACGGCGGTTACATGGTATTAAATCCGGGCGTATTCGACTACATTGAGGGCGATTCCACCGTATTCGAGCAGGCACCGTTAAGAAACCTCGCAAAGGACGGCGAGCTCATGGCATACCGCCACGAGGGATTCTGGAAGTGCATGGATACCCAGCGCGAGAAACAGCAGTTAGAGGCGATGTGGCAGTCAGGAAACGCGCCGTGGAAGATCTGGGAATAGGTTCACACGCCTGCTTTCCGGAAGCCGCTGTGAGGATCGCAGAAAACGGCTGCGCGGAGAGCAAAAATCCGTAAATGGAGATACGAAAATGAATTTGGAAGAAGTATTTAACTTTTATAAAGGAAAGAAGGTCCTCGTAACCGGACATACCGGCTTTAAGGGAACCTGGCTTTCCAGGATCCTTGTAAACGCGGGGGCGGAGGTCACAGGATATTCCTTAAACCCGCCGACAGATCCGGCACTGTTCAACATGGCAGGTTTTGAGGGTAAGATGAATTCTGTCATCGGTGACATCAGGGACCTCGCCCATTTAAAGCAGGTATTCGAGGATACAAAACCGGAGATCGTCTTACATCTGGCGGCACAGCCTATCGTGCGGGACTCCTATAAGGATCCGGTCTACACCTACGAGACGAACGTCATTGGCACCGTCAATATTTTGGAGTGTGTCCGCCTGAATCCGTGCGTGAAGTCCTTCTTAAACGTGACGACGGATAAGGTCTACGAGAACAGGGAGTGGGAGTACGGCTACCGCGAGGTGGACCGCCTGGACGGCTATGATCCGTATTCCAACAGCAAATCATGTTCTGAGCTTGTGACACACAGCTACAGGAAGTCCTTCTTTGCGGACGGACACTGCGCGATCTCAACCTGCCGTGCGGGAAATGTCATCGGCGGCGGCGACTTCGCGAATGACCGTATCGTTCCGGACTGCGTCCGCGCGGCGATGGCGAAAAAGCCGATCGTTGTCCGCAATCCGCATTCTACCCGCCCGTACCAGCATGTGCTGGAGCCGTTAGCGGCATATCTCATGGTTGCGAAGGCCCAGTATGAGGACGGAAAATACGCCGGATACTACAACGTGGGACCGGATGACAAGGACTGCGTGACCACGGGTGAGCTTGTGGACATGTTCTGCAGCGCCTGGGAAAATGGACTTTCCTGGGAAAACAAGAGCGACGGAGGTCCTCACGAGGCAAACTTCTTAAAACTCGACTGCTCCAAGTTGAAGACCACATTTGGATGGCATCCGCGTTATGGCGTGAAGGAAGCCATCGGACTCACTGTTGAGTGGTGCCAGGAGTATGAGAAGAACGGCGATGTTGTGGCTGTCATGGACAGACAGATCAAGAAGATGTTCCAGTAGAACAGAAGAAAATAATCCACTATTTGAAAAAGACAGGAAACCTGGAGGTGCGTGCAGAAACTTCCCGGCAAATGAAACATTGTATACAGCAGGAACGAGTTCAGAAATTGGTCTGCTGTATCATCAGGAAAGGAAAAAGTTATGTTTGAAAACAAGACAGAGGCGGAGGCAAGAAAAGAGATCCTTGACCTCGTAGCCGAATATGCCGATAAATTCCATAACCAGAAAAAGGAATTCCATGAGGGAGACCGTATTCCGTACGCGTCCCGTGTGTACGACAGCAGGGAGATGGTAAACCTTGTGGACAGCTCCCTGGAGTTCTGGCTTACATCCGGACGTTACACGGATGAGTTCGAGAAGAAGCTCGCGGAGTACCTTCATGTGCGCTACTGCGCCCTCGTAAACTCCGGTTCCTCCGCAAATCTGATCGCATTCATGACACTTACATCCCCGCTTCTCGGCGAGCGTCGTGTAAAGCGCGGGGACGAGATCATCACTGTTGCGGCAGGTTTCCCGACCACCGTAACTCCGGCGATCCAGTATGGCGCTGTCCCGGTGTTCGTTGACGTGACGATCCCGCAGTACAATATCGATGTCACAAAGTTAGAGGCGGCACTTTCCGATAAGACAAAGGCAGTCATGATCGCCCATACACTCGGAAACCCGTTCGATTTAAAGGCAGTGAAGGAATTCTGTGAGAAACATAACCTGTGGCTCGTTGAGGACAACTGCGACGCGTTAGGCTCCAGATACACCATCAACGGTGAGGAGAAATTCACCGGAACCGTAGGTGATATCGGAACCTCCAGCTTCTATCCGCCGCACCACATGACCATGGGTGAGGGCGGAGCCGTTTACACGGACAATCCGCTGTTAAACAAGATCATCCGTTCCTTCCGCGACTGGGGCCGTGACTGTGTCTGCCCGTCCGGACATGACAACCTCTGCGGACACCGCTTTGACAGACAGTATGGTGAGCTTCCGCTTGGCTATGACCACAAATATGTATATTCCCATTTCGGATATAACCTGAAAGCCACAGACCTCCAGGCAGCCATCGGATGTGCCCAGCTCGAGAAATTCCCGACCTTCGTGGAGCGCAGACGCCACAACTTCGACCGCCTGAGAGCAGCTCTCGCTGAGACAGAGGACCGTCTGATCCTTCCGGTACCGGCTGAGAATTCCAGACCAAGCTGGTTTGGCTTCCTGATCACATGTAAAGAGGGAACTGACAGAAATAAACTCGTCCAGTACATCGAGAGCAAAGGCATCCAGACGAGAATGCTGTTTGCCGGAAACCTCATCAAGCATCCGTGCTTCGACGAGATGAGAGCAGAGAAAAAGGGCTACCGCGTAGTAGGAACCCTGGAAAATACGGACCGGATCATGAGCGACACCTTCTGGGTTGGCGTTTATCCGGGAATGACAGACGAAAAGATCGACTATATGGCAAAAGTGATTAAAGAGGGGCTGTTACAGTGAGCGGAGAAAAATCCTTTGACCTGACGAAAGTCCATGAGGTCAACTTAAAGCTTTTAAAGGAGATCGACCGGATCTGCAGAAAGTACAAGATCAAGTACGCACTGGATTCCGGCACGCTTTTGGGCGCGGTGCGCCACGGCGGCTTCATCCCGTGGGATGACGATGTGGACGTCATGTTCACGAGAAAGAACTACGAGATGTTCGCGAAGGTCGTAAGACGGGAGCTGCCGGAGGACATGTCCTTTGTGGAGCCGAACGAGTACCATGGCGGAAAGGCGTTCTACGACTTTATCTCCCGTGTGACATACAATAAGAGCCAGAAGTTCGAGGACTCCGGAAAGATGGAGTTCTATGACGATAAGATCAGCCGCCTGAACGTGGACCTGTTCATCGTGGACGGACTTCCGGAGGGAAAGCTCGCGAAGAAGCTCACAAAGCTCTCCCACTGCGTTCTCTACGGATTTGCCCTGGGACACCGGTATGAGATCGATTACAGCGATTACAAGGGCGTTATGAAGCTTTTTGTGGCAGTTCTCGCGACCATCGGAAAGCTGATCCCATTCCCGGTGATCTGGAAGCTGTGGAATGCCCTCTGCCATATGGACAGCAGGAAAGAGCGCCCGTTATATTTCTACACGGGTTACGCGCCGAACTGGTTCTATGTGGAGATGAAGAGAGAGTGGGACGATGAGGTCGTTGAGATGCCTTTTGAGGACACAAGGTTCTACGCTCCGGTCGGCTGGGATGAGCTTCTGACGCAGCTTTACGGCGACTACATGAAGCTTCCGCCGGAGGAAAAACAGATTCCGGAACATTCCGATATGGAGATCAAAATTTATGACTAAACTGCTTTCGGTCGTTGTATCGGTATACAACGAGGAGCTGGCGCTAAGAGAATTCTATGCAGAGACAGGGAAGATCCTGAAAAGGCTGCCGGGAAACTGGGACTATGAGTTCCTGTTCGTGAACGACGGCAGCAGGGATCAGTCCCTTTCGATCCTAAAGGAGTTCGCGGCGTCGGACGAAAAAGTGAAGATCATCAATTTTTCCAGGAACTTCGGGCATGAGGCGGCGATGATCGCAGGGCTGGACTATGCGGGCGGTGACGGTATCGTCTGCATGGACGCGGACCTGCAGCATCCGCCGGAGTGCCTGCCGGAGATCGTGGAAAAATTTGACGAGGGATATGAAGTGATCAGCATGGTCCGCACGAGGAATAAGACGGCTGGGCTGGTGAAGAATGTCACATCCGCGGCGTTCTACAAGCTGATCAACCATCTCTCCGATGTGAAGTTTGAGGCCAACGCCTCGGACTTTTTTGCGGTGAGCAAAAACGCGGCGGAGGTTCTCAGGAACAACTACCGGGAGAAGGTCCGCTTCCTGCGGGGCTATGTCCAGAGCATCGGTTTTGAGAAGACCACCATCGAGTACGAGGCGAGACCGCGTTTTGCAGGGGAGAGCAAGTACAGCTTAAAGAGTCTGTTCAAGTTTTCCATCAACACGATCCTGTGCTTTTCTGATCTGCCGTTAAAGCTTGGAATCTATTCTGGTGTGATCACAGCGCTTTTCGGACTGATCATGGTGATCTATACGGTCTATACCTGGAAAATTTATGGGGCGCCGAACGGCTATGCGACCATCGTGGTACTGATCTCGTTTATGTTTTCCGTGTTGTTTGTGATCGTGGGGATCATCGGCGAGTATATCGCGATCCTGTTTGCGGAGATCAAGGACAGGCCGGTGTATATCGTGAAAGATACTGCTAATATCAAAAAAAAATGAAGCAAAGATACAGATGGACAGGATGCCCGGTAGGTTCTATGCATGGAAAATGATCCTGGCAGGAACTTTTTCAGCTGTGATCGGCGGACTCCCACCGGAACAAATGGAAAAACATTACAAAATCATGAATTATTTGTGTAAATTTGAGAAAAGGACTTCAAAAATAAAAGGGAATCGTATATAATACGTGAGTATGCCGATTTCCCGGAAAATTCTATTTAGCATAATGGGAGATCCGTTGAATTCAGAGGAGGAATTTTATCATGAAATTATTAAAGAGAATGGCTGTGCTGTCTTTAGTAGTTCTTGCCCTTGGCGGATGTACAAAGAGCAGCATTTCAACAGATGCACCGGTATCCGGAAGTGAAGAAGTGGATCCGGCAAAAATGGAGACGGATGACGATGAGACACTTCCGAGAGATCAGAACTTCCTTGTAGAGGATGAGACTGTAGAGACGACGATGTACGACTGGGAGCAGGCACAGAGCGAGTGCGACGGACTGTTCAACGACACATCTGCATTCCCGCAGTCTGTAAAGATGGAGTTCACTTATGATGAGTCCGCATTAAACATCGGTCTCACATGGACAGTAAAGAACGACACAACAAACGATGACGCTATGGAATATGCTGTGACAATGGTTAAGCAGTTCAACGACATTATCGCTGCACAGAGCATGGATCTTGAGAATTCCAGCACTGATTCCTTCGGAACACTCTGGAACCAGTTCTCCCTTGATGTAAAAGTTGTTACTGAGGGAGGAAAGGCACTTGTAGATAAGAGCTACAAGGCTGGTGACAAGATCGACCTCAAGAGCACTGAGTCTGTTGCAGAAGGTCCGGAGGACGTTGCAGACGATTCACCGAAGAAGCTTGACGAGACAAAGGCTTCCAAGTAATTAGTTGGAATAATTTTAACAGAATAAATAATTAAGACAATATAATGGCAGAATGCTTTTCAATGTGATCCGGAAAGCGTCCTGCCATTTTTTATTGTCATATTTTCTTATGGTCTGCACAGACCTGCTGAACAGTAACAAACGCCGCACTATTCTTAACGGCAGAATAAATGCGGCGTTTATAGTATGGATTCAGTTTTAAATTTCAGACCTGCGTTTATTGACGCGGCTTATTTTGCACACTGCTTCACGAAGTACTCAAACATCGGAAGAGAGTCGGCACATTCCTTCGGGTTTGTAACCGGGCCGGTCATGCGCTCCGGGTGCCACTGTACGGACCAGATCGGAAGAGTCTCGTGCTGCACAGCCTCTGTGAAGGTGTGTCCGTTGGACTCGCCCCATGCGATGGCCTCAAGACCTTCGCCGAGCTTATCGAGGGCCTGGTGGTGGTAGCTGTTTACTTCCATGGACTCGCCGTAAAGGTTTCCTAAGATGGAATCTTTCTTGAGCGTCACCTGATGGCAGACACCCTTGGAGTGATCACCGCCGAGCTGTGTCGGGATATCCTGGGTGAGAGTACCGCCGAAGTATACGTTTAAGATCTGGATTCCGCGGCAGATGCCCCAGATCGGTTTCCTGCGGTCAACGAAGGCCTTGATGATCTTGTATTCCAGATCGTCGCGCTGTGGGTCTGTGATGACGAAGTCAAACATCTTTTCCTGACCGTAGAGCTTTGGTTCAACGTCTTTACCGCCGCTTAAGAGAAGTCCGTCAGCGAGATCCGCGTACTCCTCAGCACAGTCGTTGTTGACTGCAAGGATCGGGATGCCGCCTGCGCGGCGGATATTCTCAGCATAGTTCTGGTTTAATGCCCATGTCGGTGTTCCGTTGGCTGCTGCGCCGGTTCCTCCGGTCAGTAAGATCAATGGTTTCATAATGTAATTCTCCTTTTCCATTTCTGCCCGTCTGCCTGTCCCCGTAGTGAAATCTGCCGGAATGGATCCGGCTGTCTCTCATACAGACAGAGCGGAAGTTGATAGATGGCAGCTGTTTAAAAAGTGAAACAGCTATGATAGTATATGATAATTCTGCAGCACAGGGCAGAAATCATCCGTTTTAAGCGGTATGCCCCGGAAAGTGAAGCCTCCCAGGATCCGTGTCTGGCATCAGATGATGCAGGTCATCCCACATCAAGCCCGCTGTGGTAGGAATAGTTTCCAAGCTCCGCCAACAGCGCGGACATATCCGGCGGCCCGGATGAGACATTCGCGATCAGGAACGCATTGAGGTAATAGTAGACTGCATTGCATTTCTTCAAGGTCTGATGGTACAGATCCGGGAATGACGTCGTCGAGGCGATGGAATTATCCCATGGATTCGTCCAGACCTCATGGTCCAGGTTCAGGATATCGCGGACCTGGGCGGAAAGCTTATCCGTCACAAGCTTTTTAGAAGCGATCGGATGCTTTAGAAAGATTGATTCCAGGGAGCCGATCACATGGGTCTTATGTCCCGCAGGATCGGACAGGATCCGGCTTCCGAAGCGGATCGCGAAGATCGACCGGGCAACCATTCCGTCTGTGACCTGGAAGTTGTTTTTCTCTGTGATCTGGTAGTAGGTGCGGTTGATGCACCGGCTGAGATATCTGGAGATAAACTGGCTCTCCTGGGCGTTTAAACAGAGGGAAGCGGTCTGGTTGAATTCGGACGGCTTTTTGTGCTTGAACTTCCAGAGCAGGATCGCGTCGATATCGTTTTCCAGGGCGGCATGGAGTCCATGACACTCGGTCTTTTTCTTATCGGTGCGGTACTTGATCCGCCCGTAGACGAAGGGGTGGCAGATCGAATCAGAGATATAGTGGCACATGAATCCTGCGAGGAATGCCGCCGCCTCCTCTTTCTGCTGTCTCGAGTGGATCTCGGTGAGCTCTAAGAGGCTGTTCTTAAAAAAGTCGTTTACCTGATACTCATGCATATGGGAGCCGACGTTGCGGTAGTCCCTGTGACGGAGGATCGGGACATTATAAAAGAAGATATCAGGTCCCTGGAGACCAAGCTGGTAGAGCCAGCGGTATTTGGATATCACATGTTTTAAATAGTTGTTCGGCAGGTCATTGTAGGCTTTCACACCGAACAGGTAGTGGGTCGTAAATCCCGGCACAAGAATCATCTCCTTTGAAAGAAAATGCCAAGGTCCTGCTCCGGCGCGGACTTTGGCTTTCTGCTTGTGCAAATAAAAGCTGCCATGGGCAGACACAGTGTTTATTATAGCATAGATGTGTGGAAATGGGAATAAAACGTAGTAAGAAATAGAAAAGGTAAAAACGCGGCGGGCGGCGGTAATGCGCGGCGGGATAGAAAATGAGGCCGTCAGGCTGCAGGGCGTGATATGGAATGAATATGATTGGGGAGATCCATGATATTGTCTGGGGACCATGGACACCGATACTGTTTTTGATGGTGGGGACCGTATACAGTGTGCGGATCCGGTTCTTTCAGCTCAGGAAGATCCCATGCTGGTGGGATGCGACCATCGGGAATCTTTTACGGGATCGGAAGAACCACCGGGAATCGTTCCGGTCGGCATGTACGGCGTTGGCGGCAACCATAGGGACCGGGAATATCACGGGGGTCGCAGCGGCTGTGATCGCCGGAGGACCTGGTGCTGTGTTCTGGATGTGGGTGTCGGCATTTCTCGGAATGGCGACGGCTTATGGGGAGACGGTCCTCGGGATCAGGTACCGGGAAAAAGGCCGGGACGGCGGATGGATAGCGGGACCGATGATCTATCTGGAAAAACGGCTGGGATGTCCCGGGGCGGCGGTCCTCTACGGATTTTTCTGTATTCCGGCGGCTTTCGGCATGGGAAGCATGGTGCAGGCAAACGCGATCTCGGAGACGGTGTCCTATGTGTACGGGATCCCGGAGGCAGCCGTGGGGGTGATCCTTGTGGTCCTTGCGGGTATCGTGCTGGCAGGGGGCGGCCAGCGGATCTTCCGCGCGGCGGAGCGGCTTGTTCCATTGTCTGCGGGGCTTTATACAGCAGCAGCGCTGGCAGTGATCATTCTGTATGCCGGGAATGTGCCGGGAGTGATCCTGGGAATTCTGGTGGATGCATTTTCCTTCCGCAGCGCTGTTGGCGGAGTCGCGGGTTACGGGATCTCCCGATGCGTCAGCTATGGGATCGCCAGAGGTGTCTTTTCCAATGAGGCGGGGCTCGGGAGTCTTGCAGTGTTAAACGGGAGCGCGGAGATGGCATCGGAGGAGCTTCAGGGGCAGTGGGCGATCTTTGAGGTATTTTTTGATACCATCGTGAGCTGTACGCTGACAGCGCTTGTGATCCTCTGCGTGGCGGGCAGCGGGACGGCCTCAGAGTTCGGGGCGGAGAACGGAGCATCGCTCACAAGCCTCTGTTTTTTTACAGCGCTTGGGAGCCCCGGCGGGTATGCGGTGGCGGTCTGCGTGGTGCTGTTCGCGTTCTCCACGATCATCGCATGGTACTATATGGGGCGGCAGGCGGCGGAGTATCTTGGCGGGAAGATCTCGGGAAAGATCCCGGCAGTCTATGCGGTGGGATATCTTCTGGCGGCGTTCCTCGGGTGCCTCGGGGCGATGGAGACGGTGTGGGAGGTCTCGGACATCTTTAATGGACTGATGGCGGTGCCGAACCTGGCGGCGCTGGTGCTGCTGGCGGGGGAGATCTATGCGCCGGGGGAAAAGCGGGATCCATAGCTGCTGCCTCACGCCGGAGAGTGTGTGCGATACGGCCTGCGGCGGTGCAAAATTGCTATCGAAGTCCCGTCCAAAATCGTCATTTTGGCCGGGGCTGATTCTCCCTTGAAATTCTTATATTTTCCTTCTTCTTTCCTGGAAGGCTTTCCGCCTTCCTCTTCTTTTGGCTTTTCCTTCTTTTTTCCTTTATTTACAATAGTTTTCAGGCTTCTTTCCTTTTTTCTTTTGAAAATCAGGAACGACGAAAAAAAGACTTTTCTGCTTCGTTTCAGTTTCTCTTTTCTTCTGGTTGAAAAGAAAGAGAGAAAAAAGCGGAAAAGGGTGCGTTCTGTTCTCGGTGGGATGATGAAAATGATGCTGTTGGGATGGGAACAAAACAATCAGAAATAATTCAGTCGTTGATATTATTATAAATCAGATTTTCTAACGCGGATAGCCGGGATATTTTGCAATTTTGAGGATAAGCTGCCTGAATCTCGCTGAAACTGAGGAAAATCTGAGAATTTATAAGGAAATCACTTGAAATCGCATAGAGAATTGTCTATAATAAAAGAGAAAAGAAAACACCCACTCCAAAAAGTGGATGCTTCAGTTGTGAGCTAATGTCCTAACGGACACCGCCCATCCTGTTGGCCGACAGGGTGGGCTTTTTACTTTCTTTTGTTTCTCTTATCGAGAAAGGAAAGTAATGCGATGAGCAAACCGCCAAATGAGATAAGTAATCCGATTATCCCAATCACAACGGATAAAATTTCGTATGCTGTCATCGGCACCGCCTCCTTTCCTATGTACTCCGGGCAAGCCGGGCAATGAAAAGAGAAGCAGCCATTCCTGTCATGGGTGTTTTCCTGTTCCTATCATAGCATAAAAACAGCACTTCCTCAATAAGGAAAGAAAGGATCAGGTTGGAAGAAGGCGGAAAAGGGTGCGTTCTGTTCTCGGTGGGATGATGAAAATGATGCTGTTGGGATGGGAACAATTGCCCTTTTTCGTGTTCATATCTTGTTCAAAAAGTCTTCAAAATTCTTTTACACAATTCACACGATTTCTTCATGTTTTATGGATATCATATAACCATAAACAGAGAGACATCTGATATAGATGCTGCTTATAAGATTTTTTTCATAATACTCGAGCTGATAAGTGATTATCAGCTCTCCTCCCTTTTTCAAATAATTATTTTGTCGAAGAAAAGCACTCGGCGGGGTGCTTTTTTTCATGTCTTTTTTCGAAAAGGATCCATGATAAATTCCATTTCGCGTTTATGAGCGCCGTGTCCGGCACTTGTTTTCAGCTTGAAAAAGCGTATGGTGAGCAGGATTTCTCGCAGAGCTCCGGGAACAGGAAAAACTCTCCTATGAACTCCTGATCGATCTGGAGCCCATGAGCCGCGATGAAAATGGACAGGAGGTATTCCTGGGATCCGTCGGAAAGTGCATGCCGGTGGTGCTGGTCCAGGGGCGTACCGCCCATGTGAGCCGGTGCTTTGACGGACTCAATGCGGTGGGTGTCCTGGGACGCATGTTTGAGAAGACGGAGCTCTCGGCGGAGTTTGCGGAAGTCTTTGACGGCGAGGTGTGCATGCCGCCGACATGGCTGAATTTCAAGGATCTCAAGAAGGAATACGACGTGTCGGTTCCGGCGAGAGCGGCGGGATATCTGAGTGTGCTGAGTTTCCGGTCCGGGGGAGATCCTGGAGAAAATGCGGGAGCTTGGGTCTGAGGCGTTTGCGGAGTACATTGAGAAGATGGATGCAGAGAGGAGAAGGCTGGAGGAGAAGCTTTCCGGCAGGGCGATGCAGGGAAAGAAAAAGTGCGTAAAGACTGCAAAGCCGCAGGCGGCAAATGCAGAAAGTGTGGATCATGCAGATCCGGTATCGGAAGAATATGCGGACAATGTTGGAGAATGTGAAAAAACGAATGATGTCGTTCCGCAGAAGTTTAATGTCCTCTCCTTCGAGGAACTCTCCGAACAATGCCGCAAGAAAAATGCGGATGGCTTTGAGGATTTCCTGGAGGGGCTAAAGGACCGCACAGAAGCGCGGATCCGCAGCGGAGAGACAAATTATCCCCAGGCCACCATCGACATGATGACAGAGGTCCTGGACTGGTCCGGACTCACAGAGCCGGTGATGGTCATCGGCTTCGCCCCGCCGCTCTACCCGGCATACCACAGCGATCAGATGACCGGAAAAGAGGGCGCCGGAAGCTGGCAGTTCAGAAAGATCAAGAAAGCGTCTGAGGCAGCCGGATGCATGGTAAAGAAAGTCCACTACTTTACAGGAATCTCCGACCTCAGCTACTGCGGCACCTGCGGGGATATGGACTTTTCCGGCTACGCCGCCGAGACTCCGCTCTGGGGCGGCGGCTACCAGGTAGACTTTGAAGAGATCGGAAAGCTGAATATCCCAGCCGTCCTCATGGGCCCATGGGGAAAGGACATCCACAGGAGAACAGAGCGGGTAAATCGAAAAAGCCTGCTTGTGGAGCTGCCGGAGATCCTGCATACGTTGATAGAAGACCAAGCTTAAAAGAATAATGAAAAGGCACAGTAAAAAAGAACAATATCAAATATGATTGACATTGTTCCGAATTCAAATGACATTGTTCCAGATTGTGTTGACATAGTTCTCGAAAATAACGGCATAAGGCTGTGTATAAATATGGTGAAATCGACCAGCAGTATGCGGATATCACTTTAATAGAACAGAAGGAAAGATCGCTTATCGGATGCCATTTTTTCTACAGGAAAATGTCCTAAAAAAGTAAGAGAAAAGATAAAACGCTGCAATGTTTTTCTGTTATACTCCTTAATATAAAAGACGTGTTTTCGTATGGTTCACAGTCAACGCAGGAAATACGCATATCTGCAGGCATGTTTTGGAGTGTGAAACCATACCATTCAGGGATAAGGAGGAATCCAGTATGAAGAAAAGAACATTGGCGGCGGCAGGTTTGGCGATGATAATGGCAGTTTCTCTTGCGGGATGCAGCACGACGGTGTCTGTGCCGGATACCGTGAAGGTCGAAAATGTGGGAGACAGCTCGGACGGAAAGATCACCATGGACAGCAGCGAGACGGTGAAGATCGTGCCGGATATGGCGAAGATCGTGTTTGCGGTGAGATCTGAGGCGAAGGCTGCAGATGAGTGCCAGCAGAAGAATACGGAGAGCTTAAATTCCCTGACCGAATACCTGAAAGGACAGGGGATCGATGAAAAGTCCATCACGACCTCCGGATATTACCTGAACCCGCGGTATGACTGGAGCAGCAACACAAGGAAGCTCATTGGATACGAGATGCAGACCGAGGTGACCGTCTCCGATGTTGCGGTGGACCAGGTCGGCACGCTGCTCTCCAACGGTGTCGGAAACGGGGCGAATGAGATCTATTCCGTGTCTTACTATTCCAGCGGATATGATGACGCGTATGCGGAGGCGTTAAAGAAAGCAGTTGATCTTGCCCGGACGAAGGCGGAGGCACTTGCGGAGGCCAGCGGACGGACACTCGGATATGTGGTGAGTATTGAAGAGTATTCGGACAGCCAGTACGGCAGATATGTGGACGGCGGCGTGAACCTGAAAAAGGAAAGCGCTGTAATGGAGGCAGCCGGGGCAAAGGACACCGCGGCAGATATGAACGTGATGCCGGGAGAGATGGAAGTCAGCGCGAATATTAAAATCGTGTTCTCCATGGGAGACTAGGTAATTCACAGGGCATGGACCGGAAAACAGTGGACATCCAGGACCATGCCCTGTATAATATAGGGTACGATCAAGTGGCTGTCCAGTATCCTGGCAGTCATGTAAATTACTGTTCAGGCGGTAAAAGCCCACAGTTAAAAAGGAGAAAGACAATGGCAGAAAAGAAAAATCCGGTCATTACCATCGAAATGACAAACGGCGATATCATCAAAGCTGAGCTTTACCCGGACGTTGCTCCGAATACGGTAAACAACTTTTTAAGTCTTGTAAATAAGGGATTCTATAACGGACTGATCTTCCACCGCGTGATCAAGGGATTCATGATCCAGGGCGGATGCCCGGACGGCAACGGAATGGGCGGCCCGGGATACTGCATCAAGGGCGAGTTCTCCCACAACGGCTTCCAGAACGATCTGGCGCATACCGAGGGCGTTCTCTCCATGGCCCGTGCAATGAACCCGAACTCCGCAGGCTCCCAGTTCTTCATCATGCACAAGGACGCTCCATACTTAAACGGTGAGTACGCAGCGTTTGGTCAGGTCATCGACGGTATGGACATCGTCAACAAGATCGCTGAGGTCCGCACCGATTACAGCGACCGTCCGATGAAGGAGCAGAAGATCAAATCTATCACAGCAGAGACCTTCGGCGTAGAGTATCCGGAACCGGAGAAGTGCCGATAAAAATGGCAGTTGGATTCCAGACATGGAAAAGTACTGTTTTTGAGCTGTCATGCATTCGGAAGAAGCTGCCGGAGGAGATTCGGCAGGTGTGCAGGCGGAGCAGGAACAACTGCCGCAAATATAAAAAAGGAGACATGCTATGCAGGAGACCCGTTATGCAGTTGTAGACGGTGAGAAAATTCCTGTCCTGCTCTCCGATGAAAACGAGGCTCTCCTGGCGGCAAAGGCTGCCGGGAGGGCCATTGTTGGCTTATGGAGAGAAGACACACAGGGGAATGAGTGGTGCGCGGCGGACACATTGATCGCGGATGTGGAGGATGCGGACGAAGAGTTTTTGGGGCGGATCGCGAGAAGGCATCTTGGGCTGCCGTGGGCGATCTGCGAGACGGAGCGGCTTAAGATCCGGGAGATCGCGGAAGGCGATTATGAGGAGATCGTGGAGAACCATGTGGATGCCGACCTGGATACGGTGGAGAAGGTAGCCGGTTACACAAAGCACCATTATGAGGTGTTTGAGTTTGGATTCTGGGCGGTCGAGGAAAAGAAGAGCGGAAATCTCACCGGTGTTGTGGGGTTCCGGATCCCGCAGGATGACGGCATCGGGGATGTGGATTATTATGTCCTGTCCCTGGATGATGAGAATATCCTGGATGACACGCTGGAGCTGGGCTACCATATTTTCCCGGAATACCGGAGAAAAGGATACGCGAAAGAGGCATGCCGGGCGGCGATCGAATACGCTGAGGAAGAGTTTGGAACTGTCCAGTTTATCGTCAGGATCGGGAAGGAAAACATCGTGTCAAAGAAGGTCGCGGAAAGCCTGGGATTCGTGCGGACGGAATAAAGGTTTATTGAGGAAAAAAGTCATTAATTCCGCAAGATTTCTCTTGTCAAATGGTGTATCAATCATGTATATTAAACATTGTATACAAACAACACAAATACAATTTGATGATACCAGGGTAACAAGCTTAAAGGTTCGGCTCAAGCCTGCCTGCAGGAGAAGCTTTAAATTTGTTCCTGGGAATGCGAAGCATTCCGATGGTAGGACTCGCGTGTAGAAAATATAGAAGGTGATAACATGAAAGACCATTTAGACCTCAAAGCATATGCCAAGATCAACCTTGGCCTGGATGTGGTCCGGAAGAGAGAGGATGGGTACCACGAGGTCCGCATGATCATGCAGACCGTGAACCTGTACGACCGGATCGAGATGGACCGGACCGAAGACGGCGTGATCAGGACGGAGACGAATCTCCCGTTCGTTCCGGACGGGGAGGGAAACCTTGCGTGGCGCGCGGCGAAGCTGCTTCTCGATGAAAAGGGGATCAAGGACGGCGTGACCATAAAGATCCGCAAATATATTCCTGTTGCGGCCGGCATGGCCGGAGGCAGTACCGATGCGGCAGCCGTTTTAGTCGGTGTGAACCGGATGTTTGATCTTGGATTCACGAAAAAAGAGCTTATGGAGCGGGGTGTAAAGCTCGGCGCGGATGTTCCGTACTGTATCATGCGTGGAACGGCCCTGTCGGAAGGAATCGGTGAGATCCTGACAGAGCTCCCGGCGTCTCCGCAGTGCCATCTCGTGATCGCGAAGCCGCAGATCTCCGTGTCAACGAAAGCGGTATACGGAAAACTGCGCGTGAATGAGCTTGCACCGGAGGAACACCCGGATATCGATGGCATGATGGCGGCGATCAAAAATGGTGACCTGGACGGTGTGATCGAACGTCTTGGAAATGTCCTGGAGACCGTGACGGTCCCGGATCATCCGGAGATCTCGGAAATCAAGGAAATAATGGTGGAGAACGGCGCCTGCGGCTCCCTGATGAGCGGCAGCGGGCCGACGGTATTCGGTATATACAAGGACAGGGAACTGGCAGAAAAGGCCTGTCAGGCCCTCAGGGAAGCGGACGGCGGACGTCTGACCCGTCAGGTGTACCTGACTGAATTCTACAACCGGAAGAAAGCCAGATAGAGGAGAGAGACACGATGACGAATCATTTTGAAGTAAATATGGATGAATATCTGCCATTACGGGATGTTGTGTTCAAGACCCTGCGCCAGGCAATTTTAAAAGGAGAGCTGGAGCCGGGCGAACGCCTGATGGAGATCCAGCTTGCGGAGCGGCTTGGCGTGAGCCGTACCCCGATCCGTGAGGCGATCCGTAAACTGGAGCTCGAGGGCCTGGTCCTCATGATACCGAGAAAGGGCGCGGAGGTTGCGAAGATCTCTGAGAGCAACCTGCGGGATGTTCTGGAGGTGCGCCGTTCCTTAGAGGAGCTTGCCATCGACCTTGCATGCCAGAGAATCACCGCGGAAGAGCTGGAATCATTAAATAAAGCGGAAGTTGATTTCAAGGCAGCCATCGGGAACGGGGACGCGATGCAGATCGCCCAGACTGACGAGCAGTTCCATGAGATCATCTACAACAGCACGAAGAACCAGAAGCTGGTCCAGATCTTAAACAATTTAAGAGAGCAGATGTACCGCTACCGCCTGGAATACATTAAGGACGCGGACAAGCGCCAGATCCTTATGGTGGAGCATGAACATATTTTAAAGGCACTGACGCTGCGCCATATCCAGGAGGCGAAGATGGCTGTGCGGGAACACATCGACAATCAGGAGATCACGATTCTCAAGAATCTGAAGGAGCAGGAAAATGACATTCAAAGAAAAGTACCAGGCAGGAGAAATTGAATTTGAAGCGATCGACGACTATGTCGATGAGTGGAACAACAGCGATGACGAGAGAACGCTGGCAAAATTCCTGGGTCTCAACGCGGACGAAGAGGACGCGTGGATCGATGACGGGGATGAGGCGCTGAAGGAGATGCTGGACGCAGGAAAGCA
The DNA here is from genome assembly GCF_032490495.1 of Pilosibacter fragilis. Taxonomy (NCBI): domain Bacteria; kingdom Bacillati; phylum Bacillota; class Clostridia; order Eubacteriales; family Clostridiaceae; genus Pilosibacter; species Pilosibacter fragilis. The sequence goes on from NZ_JAVYJB010000011.1 coordinate 40,204, forward strand.
GTAGCTTTGGCATGCCCGTAGCTTAAGGTCACAGATAGGGGAAAAGGTTACGGGCAAACGTATAGGAAGAAAGGAGAGTCTTCATGACAACAGTTACACTTGGAAAGACCGGGATCACGGTGAACAAGAATGGATTCGGCGCGCTTCCGATCCAGAGAATCACGAAGGAAGAGGCCGCAAAGCTTTTGAGAAAGGCATATGACGGCGGAATTACATATTTCGATACGGCGAGAGCATACTCTGACAGTGAGGAAAAGATCGGATATGCCTTAAGTGATGTCAGAAACCATATCTATCTGGCGACAAAGACAGCGGCAACGACGGCAGAAGGCTTCTGGAAGGATCTCGAGACCAGCCTTCGTCTTTTAAAGACGGACTGTATCGATGTATACCAGTTCCACAACCCGGCAGTCTGTCCGAAGCCGGGCGATGAATCCGGCCTCTATGACGCTGCTTTAAAGGCAAGGAAACAGGGAAAGATCCGGTTCATCAGCATCACGAATCATCGCCTTGCGGTTGCAAACGAGGCGGTGGATTCCGGTCTGTACGCGACGTTACAGTTCCCGTTCTGCTATCTCTGCAGCGAGAAGGATCTGGAGCTCATGGAAAAGTGCAAAAAGGCAGATATGGGCTTTATTGCCATGAAGGCATTGTCCGGAGGTCTGATCAACAATTCAAGAGCCGCTTACGCGTTTCAGGCACAGTACGACAGCGTACTTCCGATCTGGGGTGTCCAGAAGGAACATGAGCTTGACGAATTTTTAAGCTATATCGACAATCCGCCGGTGATGGACGACGAGATCCGCACCCTGATCGAGAATGACAGAAAACAGTTATTCGGAAGCTTCTGCCGTGCCTGCGGCTACTGTATGCCATGTCCGGCCGGGATCGAGATCAACACCTGCGCGAGAATGTCCCTGCTTCTCAGAAGATCCCCGTCCCACCTCCAGCTCACACCGGAGGTACAGGCGAAGATGATGAAGATCAAGGACTGCCTCCACTGCGGTCACTGCATGAGCAAGTGCCCGTATGGTCTGAATACGCCGGAGCTGCTGCAGAGAAACCTGAAGGATTATGAGGAGGTTCTTGCGGGTAAGGAGATCCTGCCGGGGAATTTCTAAGGATAGGAAATAGATAGACTTGGCGAAAAGAGGATGGGTGGCTGTCCTCTTTTTGCATATGATGAAAGCGGAGCATGCAAATTTTGCACATCGATATTCGGCAATATGCAAAAGTGCTTTTTGATAAATTCCGTTTTTCAAATTTGCTCATTTATAGTAGCAAAATTAAAAAACTTAACAAAGTATATTTATTGACAAAATATAACATCTAAAACGTGCAAAATAACGGTGGAGTTATGCAAAATCACAATTGTATGGGCAAAATAAAAAAATAAATAGATATAATAAAAAGACAATGCAAATTGCTATAAAACTTTGTGACAAATTACCAATACAAAAAAGGCGGCAGCTAAAAACATAAGACTTGAAAAAAACATAAGAATTATATATTATATAGAGTGTATAGATAATGATAAAAATACGAAAATTGTAACCCCTTCCATCAAGGGATATTAACGGTATGTATTTTTTGAAGAAAATTATATCGGCCACACAGGAGGATGAACATTTATGATGGACTTGTATGGAAATGGATTATTACTTGGAGAAAAAACCCTGGACAGCTTATGGATGAGACAGAACCTGACTATGAACAACATTGCAAATGTTGATACGCCAGGCTTTAAGTCACAATATATGACCTTTGAGAATGAACTGGCACAGAAGATCCGGTCTGCTCTTACTGTGAAGAAGACTTCTATGAAAAATGTGGCAAGAGGGATTGAAAATATGAGACCGTCTGTCCATACAACCTTAAATGAATCAACCAGACTGGATGAGAATAATGTGGATATGGATCAGGAACAGGTTGAATTGGCAAGAACAGCTTATGAATACCAGTTTATGATCAGTTCTGTAAGTAGCGACCTTTCACGTCTGCGCAGCGCAGCTAAAAACTTTTAAATCATACAAATTATACAGTTAAGGAGAAAATATAAAATGATTGAACAGGTGAATGGGTTTATTACCCCTATGAAAGGGTGGGATGCTGTTGAAAAGAATGATAAAAAAATAACAGGAACAGAAAATGGCACAAAATCTGTGTTCCAGTCAGTGCTTGAAGATACAGTGCAAAATGTTTACGACACACAGAAGGATGTAGAACAGAAACAGTATCTTCTGGCAACGGGGCAGTTAGAAGATGCCCACAGTCTTCCAATCGCCCAGGCAAAAGCAGAACTGAGCCTGGAAGTTATGATCTCTCTTAGAAATAAAGCAATGGAAGCGTATAACGAAATTTTAAAGATGAGTGTTTAATACTGCTGGCCATGGAATGGAACAGTAGATTTTTAATATTTGCTATATATGGAAATGCAAAGGATGAATGGAACAGTGCAGAATCTAAAAGAAGCATGGCAGAAGATGCCAGGGAAAACAAAAAAAATGATCGCAGTCATTGCAGCGGGGACGATTATCCTGGCGGCAGCCGGACTTCTGGTCCTGAATATAGGCACGAAAAAAGGATACAGTACCTTGTTTACAGGAATGAGCTCGGATGATGCCCAGGCAGTTGTAAGTCTTCTTCAGGATGAAGGTGTTGATTACAGATACAATGACAAAAACGGCTCTGTCCAGGTAATGTCAGATACAGTAGATAAGACCAGGGCTGAATTGCTAAGCAAAGGATATCCTAAAAGCGGCTTTACTTATGATATGTACCGTAATAATGCGGGAATCATGAGCACTGAAAAGGATAAGGAAAAATATACATTGTATGAACTTCAGGATCGTCTTGGTGCCCAGATCGGATTATTTGAAGGGGTACGTGATGCAAAAGTGACCATAGCAGAAGGCGGAACCCAGAAATATGCACTGGATGATACACAGCAGACAGATGCATCAGCCTCTGTTGTGGTGACAATGGATCCCGGACAGGATCTGACAGATACAAAGGCAGCTGCTATCAAGAACCTGATCGCAAGAGCTGTAAAGGGAATGAATTTTACCAATGTTTCTGTATTTGATGCTGCTACCATGATGGAAGTCGGCGGTGAAGATGAGGCAGGTAATACTGCCGGTACAGGAAAAGATGTAGCAGAGCTTACCAGTCAGGTAGAAAAAAGTATAGCAGGAAATGTGCGCCGGGTCCTGGAATTAATGTATGGACAGGGAAAAGTTGCAGTTTCTGTAAAAGGCACACTGAATATGCAGAAGCTGATCCAGGAAACAGTCCAGTATACCACTCCGGATAAGGTTGACCAGAATGATAAAACAGGACTGCTGGAAAAAGAAGAAACAGCAGGGGAGAATACAGGAAGTACGTCTTCGGGAAATGGAGGCGTAGCAGGCGCAGATGCTAATGCAGATACACCCCGTTATACGGGCCAGACAGGCACACAGGCAGGTTCAGATACATATTCCAACAACAGCGCAATAAGAGAGTGGCTGTATAATTCCACAAAAGAACAGCGTCAGATCGATCCTGGTGTTCTGGAAAATACAACAGTAGGCGTTACTATTGATACAGATGATACATCTATTGCAGACGCAGATCTGGTCAGTCTTGTAGCTAATTCAGCAGGTATTACCCAGGAGGACGCTCCTTCAAAGATCACAGTTATAAGAGCCCTTTCAGCAGCCAGTAAAAACACAAACGCGGTGCCGGTAACAGCACCGGCACAGAAAGCAAAGCTTCCATTGCCTCTTTTGATCGCCATAGGGGCAGGTGGGCTGCTTCTGGTATTGCTGATTGCTTTGCTGATACTCAGCAGGCAGCATTTGAAAGCGTCAGAAGAAGAAAGACAGGCACTGTTGGAACAGATACCGGATGGAGGTGCGATTACTGAAAATTCTCAAAATGCCATTGCCGCCGACAATAAAACTAAAAATGATGGGAATATATCCTTGTTAACTGAAGAGGAACAGTCGGCGCTTCAGGGACAGGACGATGAACTTAAGAAAAATGAAGAAATTTTAAATCTGAAAATGCAGCACAGTCTGAAATTAAAACAGGAGATCGGTTCCTTTGTGGATGAAAATCCGCAGATCGCAGCAAAACTGATCCAGAATTGGCTGCTTACTGGTGGAGGAAACGATGGCAGAAATAGGGGAAAGTAAGATAACAGATATTACCGGGGGATCCGAACTGGATAAAATGGATGCGCGGGCGAAAGCAGCAGTGGTAGTTGTGTCTTTGGGAGCAGACCGCGCTTCCCAGATTTATAAATATCTCAGTGAACAGGAAATCGAAGACCTGACTTATGAGGTAGCAAAGCTTGGAAAAACAAATAATGCCCAGGTGGAGAATGCATTAGATGAGTTTTATAAAATGTGCCTTACCCACAAGATGATGACAGATGGAGGTCTGGATTATGCCAGAAGTGTACTGGAAAAAGCTTTTGGAGAAACCACAGCCAGAAATCTTCTGGAAAAAGTATCCAAGACTCTCCAGTCCAAGCCATTTAACTTTTTTACAAAGGGAGATCCCAAATCCCTTCTTGCCCTGCTCCAGCATGAGCGGCCCCAGGTGATCGCTCTGATCATGGCTTATATGGATCCTCAGCAGGCGGCCCAGATACTGGAACAGCTTCCAAATGAAAAAAGGATACCGGTACTGGAAGGCATGGCAAATATGAGCCGTGTATCTCCTGAGGCAATAGCTATTGTGGAAGAGGAAATGAAGAGGAAATTCGCTACGATCATTACCAGTGAGGATAATATGAACCTGGGCGGTATTGATTATGTGGCAGATGTGATGAACCATGTTGACCGAGGAAACGAGAAACAGATCTTTGATGAAATGGATAAAGATAATCCGGAACTGTCAAAAAGCATCAGGGACAAGATGTTCATGTTCGAGAATATCATCGATATGGATCCAAGATCTGTACAGCGTTTTATCAGGGATTGCGATTCCAAGGATATTGTATATGCATTAAAGACTGCATCAGAGGATATGAAGAACGTATTCTTTGCAAATATGTCCAAGCGTATGGCAGAAACAGTCAAGAGCGATCTGGAGATCACTACCAATGTAAGACTGAAGGAAGTGGAAGAGGCACAGCAGCGTATTGTTAATCTGATCCGTAAACTGGAAGATGCAGGAGAAGTAATAATCAATAAGGGAGGAGATGACGATAACATTGTTGTCTGATCAGGATACAGGCTTTGAAAATAAAGCCAGAGTCCGGAAGCTTCCCTTACAGGTATTTACGGCACCGGATGCACAGAAACCAGAAACAGAAAAGCAGAATAAAAAAGAAACGGAAGCTTCTTTAAATGCGGACAATGATACATACAATGGTCTGGAATGCAGTCAGGAACAAATAGAGCTGGGGCTCAGGGAAAAAGAAAAAATATTAGAAGAAGCCCGGAAAGAAGCGGCAGCCATTGAACAGGAAGCAAAGGAAAAGGCAGAACAGATCTCTGAGGAAGCCCAGATGAAAGGATTTGAAGAAGGCAGACAAAAAGGCTATGAAGAGGGACTGATTAGGGCAGAAAAGGAAAATGAGGCGAAACATCGTGAAAATCAGCGGTTTTTTAAAGAAAGCCTGGAAAAAGCCTTAATAGAGATCAACAAAGAAAAAGAAAAATGCCTCAGAGAATATCTGGAAGAATTAAAAGATATTGCTGTGGCAGTGGCTGAAAAAGTGATCCATATCAGCCTGAGATCCAGCGGTTCTGTTATAAGCAGGATGATAGAAGCTGAAACAGAAAAACTGCAGAAAATGGACTGGGTCAAGATCTATATGGAAAAAGAAGACTATGAGACCATGGTTCAGGCAGATGGACATCTGGCAGAGAAACTGTCACGGCTCTCTGACAACGTCAAATTTATAGTAATGGAGGACGGAAAATGCGGAAGCTGTATCATCGAAATGCCGGACGGGATTATAGATATGAGTGTAGATACCCAGCTTGAAAATATACACAGACTTGTAGACAACGCCAATACATAAAGATTTTATGGATACATAAAGTACACAGAGGTGAAAACCATGTATGAAAATCTCCTGAAGTTAATACAGCAGGCAGAAACAGCAGACCGCATTGGAAAAATTGAAAATGTAGTGGGAATGTCAATGGAAGCTTCCGGAGGCAGATCCGGTATTGGTGATATTGTTATGATCTACAATGAAGCTGAGAACTGTCAGGTTCCTGCGGAAGTGGTAGGATTCAAAAATGGCAAAATACAGCTGATGACCTATGAAAATATCAGCGGGATCACAGCGGGAAGTTTTGTCCGCAATACCGGATGCCGTTTGCAGATACCGGTGGGAGACTTCCTGAAAGGCCGTATCATCAACGCGCTGGGGCATCCCATTGACGAAAAAGGAGAGTTTCCCCCAGGGAAGCTTTATACAGTAGACAGTGCCTATATCAACCCTCTTAACCGTCCTCCTATCAGGGAACATCTGGAATTTGGGATTAAGGCCATTGATGGTTTAAATACCATTGGAAAAGGTCAGAGAATGGGGATTTTTGCAGGCTCCGGTGTTGGAAAAAGTACATTGATGGGAATGATCGCCCGGAATGTAAAAACAGATATCAATGTGATCGCCCTGGTAGGAGAGCGAGGCAGGGAGGTTCTGGAATTTGTTAAAAAGGATCTGGGAGAAGAGGGCATGAAACGTTCTGTCCTTATTGTAGCCACATCAGACCAGCCGGCAATGCTGCGTATGAAATGTCCCTTGGTTGCAACAACGATCGCTGAATATTTCAGGGATCAGGGAGCAGATGTGCTGCTGATGATGGATTCTCTTACCAGATATGCCATGGCACAGAGGGAGATCGGTCTTGCTATTGGAGAACCGCCTATAGCCAGAGGTTATACACCTTCTATTTATGCAGAATTTCCAAGGCTTCTGGAAAGAAGCGGGAATTTTGCAAAAGGTTCCATTACCGGGATTTATACGGTACTGGTGGAGGGAGACGATACCAATGAGCCGGTGGCTGATACAGTCAGAGGTATTTTGGATGGTCATATTGTTTTAAGCAGGCAGCTGGCTAATGCAAACCATTTTCCGGCTATTGATATCAGTGCAAGTATTTCACGTCTTATGAATGATATAGCCGGGGAAGAACACAGGAAAGCAGCTTCAAGGTTCAGGAACATGTTAAGTCTTTATCAGAAAAATGCAGACCTGATCTCCATTGGCGCTTACAAAAAAGGTGCAAACAGTGCTCTGGATGAAGCAGTTGACCGCATAGGTGATATGAATAAATTTCTGGAACAGGAAACAAATGAAAATATCCCTTATGAGGAAAGCATAAGGAGAATGGAAAAAATCGTGGGTTAGCAGTTATAGGAGATGATACTTAAGATGAAGAGATTTAAATACAGTCTTGAAAATGTACTTCATTATAAGGAACAGATTCTGGACAGCATTAAGGCAGAACATGGTACACTTCTGGCACAGATCCGGAAAAAAGAAGCAGAGATACAGGAACTGGAGAACAAGCTGGTATCTGCCCAGAATAAGATGGATGATTTGAAAAAACAGGATGTACAGATAAAAGATATTTGTCTTTATGGTATGTATATCAGTGAAATGGAAGATCAGATCCGGAAAAAACAGGAACAGTTAAAGCTTTTACAGCAGCAAGAAGAAAAGAAAAAAGTACAGGTGATCGCTGCAAAGATAGATACGTCCCGTTATGAAAAGTTAAAGGACAGGCGGCAGAGTGAGTATGAAAAAGCTGCTAAAAAGGCACAGGAGCTGTTTATAGAAGAATTTGCTTCAAGAACAGCCAGATATTCTCAAAACAGGGAGGTAATCTAGGTTGAGCAGGATTGAAAATACCGGTCAGATAAAAACAGGATATTCTGTGAAGTCAGGTACGAACTCAGAAGAAAAAGTGGAGAATGGGTCAGATTTTGCATCGATGCTGACAAAATACCAGAAAAAAGCAGCCCAGAATGACGAAACAAAAAAAGCAGAAACAGGGGAAACAAAAAATAAAGAAACACAGCCAGAAGAAACCAAAAACAGGGGAAATGAAAAACAGGTTAATGGCAGGCAGTCCGGAGAAAACGTAAAAACAGATGAAATAAAAGCAGAAATAAAAGTAACGGACATACAGGACGGAAAGAACAGCCAGGATGGAGAAAAAGAGCAGGAGCAGGAACTGGCAGCTGCCTATGTTTCTGAAGCCTGTTACAGGACCTTTGTACAGATAACAGCAGAAAATAGTAAAACGCCTGCTGTTTACAACAATGAAATAAATGGAATACAAGATCTGGCTGTACAGACAACGGTGGAAACAGGAATGGAGGACCAGACGGCAGCGGTCAGTACCATACAGCAGACAGAATCCCCCCACACAGAATCCCCCCACACAGAAACAGCTGTCCATGCAGATGACTTAAAGCTCCGGAACAGATCGGACCAGACTGGAGAGAAAGAAAAATCAGGAGAGGCAGAAGAAGCCGGGCAGTCAAAGCAAACTGCCAAAATGAACCGGGAAGAAGAAATACCAGACCAGAAGGAACATATTTCCGGAAAGGAAATGACAGCCCTGGCATCGCCCGGTTATACAGGAACTGTTGAAAGTTCAGCTGGCACAGCAGCAAAACCAGTTGCTGTTGATACAGGACCGGCAGACCGGCTGCCAACAGCCCAGGATACATTGACAGAGGATCTGGGAAACTACCTGGATACAAAGATCAGTGAAAAAAAAGGAAAGCTGGAGCTTTCCCTGGAGCCGGAAAGGCTTGGAAAGCTGACTATCCGGCTGGAGTATGAAAAAGGAAAAACAGAGGTCACTATTTTTTCAACCAGTGCAAAAACACTGGAGATATTAAGCAAAGAAGCAGGGCATCTGGCACAGATCCTGGAAGAAAAAACAGGAACTCCTACTGTTATTTACACACCGGAACAGACTGAAAACAGGCAAAACATGGATCAGGATCCCGGTCATGGCAGAAACGGCAGGCAGGATCAAAAAGAGCAGCGCCAGAAGCAGGATGACAGCTTTGCCCAACAGCTAAGGCTGGGACTGACCTAGAAGGAGGATTAAAGTGATATGGCAGATCAAATAACAGTCAGCAGCACTGCAAACCCGTATCAGGCAGGTGTTTACAGTGCCGGATCCAACAGCAAGAACACGATGGATGTAAACAGCTTTATCAAGCTGTTAGCAGCACAGCTTTCCAATCAGGATATGACAAGCCCTATGGATAACAGCGAAATGATGTCCCAGATGACAAATATGGCAATGGTCCAGTCACTTACTGCCATGACAGAGTCATTAAATACATCAGCTGCTGTTACAACTCAGACATATGCAGGCAGCCTGATCGGTCAGGAGGTAACTGTGGCGGTTACGGATCCTGATACCGGGGCAGCAAATGGCGTGAAATATGGGAAGGTAATTTCTGTTGATTTTACCCAGGGAGATCCGGTGGTACGTCTGGAAGGTGATGATACCAGCTATAAGATGTCCAGTGTCCTGGGAGTAGGAAAGCTTCCAGAGAAAGCAGGTGAAAAAGATCCTGACAGAGGATCTGAAAAAACAGATAAGATCACAGAACAGTTAGCAAATGCAGATCTGAAAGACACAGGATCTGAAGATACAGAAACAGAAGAAATGTAAAAAGGAGCAAAAGAATATGTTAAGAGCAATGGATTCAGCAGTATCAGGTCTTAGGGCGCATCAGAACAAACTGGACGTCATCGGCAACAATATTGCAAACGTAAATACATTTGGTTTTAAGTCCCAGAGCTACAGCTTTAAAGAGGCGATGTACCAGACTTCCACCACCTCCACAAAGGGAAGCGAGAATGCCGGTGGTGTAAATGCAGCCCAGTATGGATATGGTTCCATGATGGGTTCCATCAGTACGGATATGAGTGCCTCTACACCAACCTATGTAGGTGGTCTTAATGCAAGTGTAAACGGAGAAGGCTTCTTTATTACATTCCCAAAGAGCACAGAAACGGTTACAGTAGCGGATATGAAGAAAACGGACTTTGATTATACCAGAGTTGGTCAGTTCAAGATTGACGGAAACGGATATCTTACAGATGCCAACGGAAATTTTGTTTATGGTTTCCGTCCGGATGAGGTAGATAAGCCAACGAGATTTGATGGAGATCTTGTAGCCATCAAGGTTCCTAGTGATGTAACAGGCAATGATTTTGGTGATGATCCGCTGCAGCTGACAAATGTAAAGATTAACAGTCTGGGAGAGATTTCTGGTACAGTACAGTCAACGGATCCGGATAAGGATGGAAAAACCGTCAGCATCGGTAAGGTTGCCATTGCCACCTTCCAGAATCCGGAGGGCTTAAGCAAAAAGGGTTCTTTTTACTATGGGGCAGCAGAAAGCGATAACAGTGGTAATGCTTCCGCTACGATCCCAGGAGGAAGCACCTCTTCTTTAATGACCGGATATCTGGAGGCTTCCAATGTGGATCTTGCAAAGGAATTTTCTGATATGATCACAACACAGAGAGGCTTTCAGGCCAATTCAAAGATCATCACAGTCAGTGATGAGATCCTGTCTGATCTGATCAACATGAAGCGGTAAGGAATATGATCTGTGTAGAACGACTTAACGGAGAGATTTTATATCTGAACTGGCTTCAGGTTGAATTGATCGAACAGATTCCGGAAACAAAGATCCGTATGATGAATGGAGATTACTATCTGGTAAAAGACAGTGTAGAAAGCATCAAAGATCAGGTGACCGGGTTCTTTCAAAGGTGTGTCAGCATAAAAAAAGAGATGCAGATTTAGGAGGAAAAGCAGGTGGATCCTACAACATTACTAGGTATAATCCTGGGTTTTGCTTTAATTGTAAACGGAATCGGTTTTGCCAAGATTGGTAACTTTATTAATATCCCCAGTATGGTCATTGTAATTGGTGGGACTCTGTCAGCAACTTTGTCCAGCTATCCATTAGGGATATTAAAGGATATCCCAAAGCATTTTGCAGTACTTATAAGGGGAAACCGCTATAATATCCCCAAATTGATCGAACAGCTTGTAGATCTGGGAACCATAGCAAGGCAGAGCGGCCTTCTGGCGTTGGAGGATAAAGCGGCGGAGATCAAGGATACTTTCTTTAAGCAGAGTGTCCTGATGATCGTAGATGCAAACGATCCGGACAAAGTAAGGCTGGTTCTGGAAAGAGAACTGGATAATATGATGGTCCGTCACGACCAGGCGGCAGGTCTTTATGAAAAAGCTGCATCTTATGCACCGTCCTTTGGTATGATAGGTACCCTGATCGGTTTGATCAACATGCTGAAGGGAATGAATATGGATGCAGGCGGTTCATCTACTATCGGCAGTGACATGTCAGTAGCATTGATCACAACCTTTTACGGCTGTATTCTTGCAAATGTTATTTTTAATCCGATCGCAAAGAAACTGAGGATCCGTCAGGATGAGGAAGAACTGTATTGTTCTACTATCATTGAAGGGATCATTGCCATACAGGCAGGAGAAAATCCAAAATACCTGAGGGAACATCTTCTTGCATCGATTAAACAGTCACAGCAGCGGAAGATCCTTGCAAAAGCAGAAGCTGGAGATTTTCAGGGGAAGGAACAGGAAGATAAATGAGTAAGAAAAATCGCCCCACAGACAGCGGCGGCAACTGGATGGATACTTATGGAGACATGGTAACATTGCTGCTTACATTTTTTATCATGCTGTATTCCATGTCTAACCTGGACGCACAGAAATGGACTATTTTTGTGAAAAGCATCCCAAGCATACAGAACCAGGGATCAGAGAATATTACCATTAATTCCCAGATGTCAGATACCCCAGAGGTGGATAGCAAAGGCCAGGAGATCGGCCAGGAGATTGCCCAGGAAGCTCTTCAGGCAGAAGATGTAAATGAACTGTATCTTACGATCGCTGAAAGCCTGAATCAGGCGGGTGTAAAGGAGGCTACGGTCATCAGGGGAGATGATTATACTTATGTTTCTTTTGCAAATAATGTGTTTTTCGGTGCAGACAGCTCCGTGCTTACACGGGAAGGACAGGCAGTCCTCTATACATTTGCAAAAGCCATAGCTCCTGCAGCAGGTGGGATTGAACAGGTTAATATCATGTCCCACACTGCGAAAGTAACAGATAATTCACAGATCAATCCACAGATTATACGAAAAGACCGTATCCTTTCGGCGATGAGATCTGCAGAAGTATGTATTTATCTTCAGCAGCAGAATGTAATAAAGCCGGAGAAGCTGGTGGATATAAGTTATGGTGAATATCGCCCTATAGCAGATAATTCCACAGAAGAAGGAAGGATAAAAAACCGCAGGATTGAATTTTTGCTTTTAGATAATGGGGCAAAAGAAAGAGACCTGAATGAGTATTATAAAGAGTTTAAGAGCGGTGAATATGCGAATACTACAGTAGTAACAGTAGGAGAGTCACAAAGCTCTTCCCAGGGTGGTGAAACCGTACCGGCAGATACAGAGGCACCGGTAGATACCGGTGCAGCAGATGCAGGTGCAGAAGATGCAGGTGCAGAAGATGCAGGTGCAGAAGATGCAGGTGCAGAAGATGCAGGGTCTGTGGAGAAAATGCAAAATACCAGTGAATAAGAGAGGTCAGGAAGAATGGCAGATGTTTTATCACAAAGCCAGATAGATGCACTTTTAAAATCCATGAGTGCGGATGCACCAGCACAGGAAAAGAAAACCGAATCTGTACAGCCTCTGTCACCAGAAGAAAAGAACTATATTAAATACGACTTTTTCAGCCCGAGGAAATTCACAAAAGAAAAAATGAAGATCCTCAGGAGTGTATTTGAGAATTATGCACGTATTCTTACTTCCCAGATCAACGGTATTTTCCGCGTGATGACGGACATAACGGTGCTGGATGTACAGGAAAGAAGGTATTACGAATACGTAAATGCCCTTCACGAAAACGACTGCATGACAATGATAGACGCATCAATAGCAGGAGAAGAAAAAATGAGTGTTCCACTGATGCTGTTTGTAACTCCGGGTATGGTGATTACACTGATCAACCATATGCTGGGGGGCGAAGATGTTGTAGCAGTAGAGGATGATTACCGGTATTCCGACGTGGAACGTGCTTTGTACAAGCGGATTGTAGAATATATGACAGGTACCTTAAAGGATGGATTTTCGAATTATGTGAGCATTGTTTTTTCCGTAGAACATGTAGAAGAAAATCCAACCATGGTCCAGGATGTAGGTCTGGATGAAACAGTAGCCATTATCATTTTAAATGTGGACATATCTGGACAGGCACAGGAAAAAGTAAAGATCTGCCTTCCGGGCAATCTTCTTACGGTGATCTTTCACAGTATTGACAACCGCAAGCACCTGGCAAGAGGATTTTCTTATCAGGATAATAAAGAGAAGATCATGGATAATATCCGTTACTCCAAACTGCCTATTACAGGACAGCTTGGCACGGTACAGCTGGATCTGAAAGGACTTTATCAGATCCAGGTAGGAGATGTGATCGATCTTGGAAAGCCAAAAGACAGTCCGGTCAGACTTTTTGTAGGACGTCAGCCTTGGTTTACAGGACAAATGGGATGTTATAAGAAAAATGTGGCTGTGAAGATTGAAAAATGCATTGCGTCACAAATAGAAGAAAAGAAAACGGATATAATGCCGCAGAAGGAAGAAGATCCTGATAACAGTGACGGATCTGTAAAAGAACAAGGATAAATACGCTCCGGAATACGGGAGTATAAATAAGAATGAAGGAAGAAGAGGAATAAGAAATGGCTAAGATAATGCTGGTAGACGATGCTGCTTTTATGAGGATGATGATCAAGAAAGCTCTCAGTTCAAGTGGATATAACGATTTTATCGAGGCACAGGATGGGGCAGAAGCAGTAAAAAAATACAGTGAGGAAAAACCGGACATGGTAATTATGGATATCACCATGCCAAATATGGACGGGCTTCAGGCTTTGAAAAAAATTCGTGAAGGTGATCCAAATGCCAAAGTTGTTATGTGTACAGCAATGGGACAGGAAAGCATGGTTGTAGATGCGATCAAATCAGGTGCCCGTGATTTTGTGGTGAAGCCTTTTGATGCACAGAGAATTGTAAAAACTGTAAATGACATTTTAGGAAAATGATCCATAAGGAGGGAACTGTTATGGCATTTTTAGGTTCATTCGATATAAGCGCTTCTGGAATGAGCGCACAGCGTGTCAGGATGGATATTGCGGCAGAAAACATAGCAAATATGGACACAACGCGGACAGAGTCAGGTGGTCCATACCGAAGGAAAAATGTACTTCTTGAAAGCTATTCAGATACGTCTTTTGCCCAGGCAATGGAAAATGCAGCACGGGGAAAAGGAATAACCAGCCGTCATGCAGGAGTAAGAGTTTCTGGCATTGTGGAAGATGACAGAGAAGCTAAGAAAGTTTACAATCCGGATCATCCGGATGCGGATGCAGACGGCTATGTGACTATGCCAAATGTGGATGTGCTGAAGGAAACGGTAGACAGCATGTCAGCGACCCGGTCTTATGAAGCAAATGTAACAGCGTTAAACGCAATTAAGCTGATGGCTCAGAAAGCACTGGAAATCGGTAAGTAGAAAACAGGAGGAAAATAAGAATGGGTGCACTCAGCTTTAATGAGATGGAAATAGATGCTCTTGGGGAGATGATGAATATCAGCCTCGGAGCATCAGCGACAGCAATGTCTACCCTTTTAGGATCTACCGTTCACATTACGACTCCAAAGGTAAAGATCCTTACAAGGGATCAGTTTGAGTTTAAAAAGCTGGAACCGGCAGTAGGAGTAGAGATCGCTTATGTAGAGGGACTGGAAGGAAGCAATATTATGATGTTCAGCAGAAATGACGTGCGCATCATAGTAGGAACCCTTCTGGGCGAAGAGGTACCAGATGATAAATTTGAACTGGATGAGATCAACAGAAGTGCTATTTGTGAGGTAATGAACCAGATGATGGGTGCTTCAGCAACGGCACTTTCAGAATTTTTGAAATTTACAGTTAATATATCCACACCAGTTTCTTTTGAGATCACAGACGCAGAAAGCTTTAAAAACAAGTATTTTCCGGAAGCAATTCCTATGGTGGTCATTTCCTTTACCCTTGAGATCGAAGGAAAGCTGAAAAGTGAGTTTTTAAATATTATGCCGGAAAAGCTTGCCAAAAGGCTTTTGGAACCATTTGAGATATCCCTGGAAGAAGCAGCAGAGGTTCAGACAGAAGATAAGGAGTCAGGATCAAAGGCAGTAGAAGAAACTGCAGAGAAGGTAATAGAAGAGGCAGCAGAGAAAGAAAAAACGCAGCCTGATCCAGAACCAGCACCTACACCGCAGCCAGAACCGGCCCCACAGCCAGCACCGGCCCCGCAGCCAGCACCGGTCCCACAGCCAGCATCTACACCGCAGCCAGCACCTACATCGCAGCCGGTATATTCCCAGATTCCAGCTGGTATTTCTGCAGATATGAATCCGGCTATTTTACAGCTTTTGAATCAGATGCAGCAGTCACAGGTGCAGATGATGCAGCTGATGCAGGATATGGAAAAACGGGAACAGGAAGGGAAAAAGGAATCCAGGGAACCTGCCCTGATCCGGCCGGCCAATGCGCCTGGTCTTGAATCTTCTGGAAGTGAAAATGGAGAAGAAAGCGCCAACCAGGAAATGCTCATGAAGGTGCCGTTGGAGATATCAGTGGAAATAGGACGCACTAAGAAATTGGTAAAGGATATTCTGGAGTTTACCCAGGGATCTCTTGTAGTCCTGGACAAAATGGCAGGAGAACAGGCAGACCTGTATGTAAATGGACAGTGTGTTGCCAGGGGAGATATTGTAGTAGTAGAGGATAATTTTGGTATCCGTATTACCGATATTGTAACCAGGGATATCAATCCGGAGAGCCCTTAATATGATAACAGATATTGTTTCTACAACAGGTATGCTGCTTGCTTTTGTAGTCATTTTGTTTTTGGCATGGCAGGCAAGCCGGTACCTGGGGAAAAACGCCCCTTATGGAAATAAGGGGGGAAAGATGCGGATACTGGAACAACTAAAAGTAGGAAATGATCAGTACATTATTCTTCTTAAACTGGATGAAAACCAATATCTGCTTGGGACTAGTCAGACGGGGATCCAGGTTCTGGAACGGTTTAAGGAGGAGAAAACGAATGAATGAGCTGATTACAGGCTTAAATGGAGGAAATGTTCCTGCGCTGGATATTATCATGCTGCTTACCTTTGCAGCATTGCTTCCTTCCATTGTGGTTATGATGAGTTCCTTTATGCGTATTATAATCATACTTTCTTTTACGAGAAATGCAATGGGAGTCCAGCAGACACCGCCTAATATGGTATTAACAGGCATGGCACTTTTTTTGTCGCTGTATATTATGAGTCCGGTTATAGGCCAGATCAATACGGTTGCCTACGAGCCCTATAAAAATGGGGAGATCACACAGCAGGAGGCAGTAAGCCGCATGGCAGATCCACTGAAGCAATTCATGCTTCGCAATACAGAGAAGGATACGCTGGATCATTTTGTACAGATGTCAAAACAGGAAGTTAAGAAAGATGTGAAAGAATATCCTCTTACTGTTGTTGTACCAGCTTTTATGACCAGCGAATTAAAAAAAGGGTTTCTTGCAGGATTTCTGATTTATCTTCCATTTCTGCTTATAGATATAGTGGTGTCTACCACCCTTATGTCCATGGGTATGGTAATGCTTCCGCCAACTATGGTCTCTCTTCCCTTTAAGTTACTTTTATTTATTACAGTAAATGGCTGGGAACTTTTATTTTCCAGTCTGGTACAAAGCTTCCGGTAGGAAAGAGGTGGGAATATGACAGAAGTGCAGATCCTGGATATCATGTATGAAGCATTCCAGCTGGCAATGAAGCTGTCGCTGCCATTTCTGTTGATCAGTATGATCGTAGGTGTGGTCATTGCTGTTTTTCAGGCAGCCACACAGATCAATGAACAGACAATGACATTTGTCCCCAAGCTGCTGGCTATTATGGTGCTTTTAGGTTTTTTAGGAAGTTCTATGCTGGTCATGCTTCAGGAATTTTTTCAATACATAGTGGAATTGATCGCAAAGGGGTAAAGAAGATCTATGTTTATCACATTTTCAATGGCAGTGATGCGTATGAGCGGAGCCATCGGATTCAATCCCCTTTTTGGAAAAAGTAATTTTCCTGTAAAAATAAGGGCATATTTTATTTTTGCCCTGTCACTGCTCCTGTATCTGTCTGCAGACCAGACCCAGATGGCATATCCGGGATCAATGGCAGAATACATCCTGATGCTTGCGGGAGAGCTTTTTCTTGGGGCAGTGTTAGCCTTTGCAATGGAACTGGCATTCCTTACGATCCGGTTTGCTTCTTCCATTATGGATTATTCAATGGGACTTAGCATGGCTCAGGTTTATGATCCCCAGTATGGAACCCAGTCAACGGTCAGTTCCGGTATTTATTATGCATTTATGGTACTGATCTTTTTTGCCAGCAACAGTCATTTGCGGCTGTTAGCATTGTTTTACCAGTCGGTACAGCTGATCCCTTTTGGAAAAGTGACATTTAATCCCATGCTGGTCCATGTGATCACAGCTGGATTCTGCCAGGGGATCCTTACTGGTATGCAGTTTGCATTTCCAATGATAGCAATTGAGCTTGTATCAGAACTGGCAATGGGGATTCTGATGCGTATCATTCCCCAGATCAATGTTTTTACGGTAAATTTCCAGGTAAAGATCATAATGGGGCTTTTGATGATGCTGCTACTGTTTTCGCCAATGGCAGATTATATAGATACCATCTTTACATATATGTATCAGATGATGTGGAAGCTTTTAAGCAATATGAAACCAGTCTGAAAGGAGTGTCATAGAAGATGGGACAGAGTGGCCAGGAGAAAACCGAACAGCCTACCGCCAAAAAGCGGCGGGATGCCAGAAAAGAAGGAAATATCTTCCAAAGCAGGGATGTAGCTACCGTAGTGATCTTGGCTGGCATATTTTTCGGGATCCGCATATGGCTTCCTTTTATATATGGACAGATGAAAAATTATATGACCTGGGTCATAGATGGAGCAGCCCGGTCCTCAGAAGATATGCTTTCAGCCAGTCTTGTTTTTGTTACACTGTCTGTGTTTTTAAAATGTGCGCTTCCTCTGTTGCTTTTAGCCCTTTTACTTGGAATTGTGGCGCATGGAGTACAAACACGTTTTAATGTATCCTTTAAATCCATCCGGCCAAAATGGAACAGGCTTAATCCTCTTTCAGGCATAAAACGTCTGTTTTCCATGAAAAATGCAGTAGAGTTGGTGAAAAACTCCATCAAGATAACACTGCTGCTGGTATTGCTTTACAACATACTGAAGCAGGATCTGCAGCCCATGGCATCAATGATCGATATGAGTCCTGCAGCATCTGCGGCTTATATGATGAAAATGATCTTTGATCTGCTGATACGTGTATGTATTGCCTTTATGGTCATTGCCTTTGGCGATTATCTGTATCAGCGCTGGGAATATGAAAAAGAGCTTCGCATGACAAAGCAGGAAGTAAAAGATGAGTATAAACAGACAGAAGGTAATCCTGAGATTAAAAACAGGATCAAAAGCCTGCAGCGTCAGATGGCATCCAGCAGGATGATGCAGAAGGTTCCCCAGGCAGATGTGATCATACGAAATCCTACCCATGTGGCCATTGCTTTAAAATATGATCCTGATCATGACAATGCTCCGGTAGTACTTGCCAAGGGATTAGATGAACTGGCGTTAAGAATCGTAAAGGTGGGGGAAGAAAACAATGTTTATACCATTGAAAATAAACCACTTGCACGGGCTATGTACAATTCCTGTGAACTGGACAGGCCGATCCCCTCAGAATTTTATACGGCAGTAGCAGAAATCCTGGTATATCTGTATAAACAGGATAACGGGAAAAATAAAGATAAAAAATAATAGTTGGAGATTAATGGACGAATGAAACGGTTATTGAGTTACTCAGTGGTTATGTTTGTGATCACGATCATATTGCTTTTGATCATTCCCCTTCCGGCGGGACTGGTGGATGTGGCGATCATATTGAATATGTCCCTTTCCATGATGATCCTGGTAATAACCATGACCATTCGGGAGCCATTGGAATTCTCCATATTCCCCTCTCTTTTGCTTATTACCACGCTGTTCCGTCTGGGTATCAATGTTTCAACCACGAGAAATATCCTTTCTCAGGGAGGTTCATCAGGCCGTGTCATTGCTGCCTTTGGTGATTTCGTTTTAAGAGGAAACGTAGTAGTAGGTCTGATCATCTTCCTGATCATCGTGTTGATGCAGTTTATTGTTATCACAAAAGGTGCAGAACGAGTGGCAGAGGTGGCAGCCAGATTTAATCTGGATGCCATGCCGGGAAAACAGATGGCTATTGATGCAGACCTTAGTTCTGGCCTGATCAATGAAACACAGGCAAAGGAACGGCGTGCCAAGGTTCAGAGAGAAGCAGATTTTTATGGCGCAATGGATGGTGCGACTAAGATCGTAAAGGGTGATGCAGTTATGTCACTTATCACAACTGCCATCAATCTGATCGGCGGCAGCATCATCGGTATTGTACAGTCCGGCAGCAGCATCTCAGCCGTGCTGAGTACCTATTCCATTGCGACAGTAGGTGATGGTCTGGTATCCCAGATACCGGCTCTTCTTATTTCTACTGCAACAGGAATGATCGTTACAAGAGCTGTTTCAGAAGGCAGCTTAAATGAAGATGTATCAAAGCAGTTTCTGGCCCAGCCTCATGCTATGATCGTTAGTGGTGCAGCAGTGGCGGTCATGGCTGTGATACCTGGAATGCCGGCAGTAAGGACTCTGGTTGTGGCTGCATGTCTTATGGGAAGCGGATTTTATCTTTCCGGAAAGATAAAAAAAGAGCCACAGGCATTGTCACAAATGGCAATGGCTCCTTCTACCCAGCTTCAGGATTCCCCACAGGCTCAGGCAGCTGCTGCAAAAGAGGAAGTAAGTGAGGAAGAATATTTTAAAGATGTAAATAATGTATACAGCCTTCTTACACTGGAGCCAGTGGAGATCGAGTTTGGTTATAGTCTGATCCCTCTGGCAGATGAGTCAGTAGGCGGAAGGCTGATCAGCAGGATCGTTATATTCCGCCGCCAATATGCCCAGGATATGGGATTTGTGATCCCATCCATCCGGCTCCGGGACAGTTCTTCCCTGGGACCAAGTCAGTATAGTATTCGGATAAAAGGAGAAGAAATTGCAGGAGGAGAGATCCTGATTGATTATTTCCTTGCTCTGGAACCAGAGGAGGTGGAAGAAGAAATTGAAGGTATTGAGGCCATTGAACCGGCATACGGTATACCCAGCAGGTGGATCAAGCCTGAAAACAGAGATCGGGCTGAATTATATGGTTATACGGTCATTGATCCTCTGTCTGTATTGCTCATGCATCTTTCAGAAGTCATCCGGCAGCATTCATACGAACTGCTTACAAGACAGGAAGTGGTAAGGCTTACGGAAAATCTGAAAAAAACAGCTCCTGAGCTGGTGGAAGAGGCAATACCACAGATGATCAGCTACAGTTATTTCCAGAGAGTTCTTACAAACCTTCTAAAAGAAGGAATTCCGGTCCGTGACCTGGAGACCATTGTAGAGAATCTGATGCAGACAGCCTCAGAAACAGGTCTTCCTCCAAGAGAGCTGGACCAGACAGTAGAAAAGATCAGGACAGCTCTTAAACGTACCATTACCCGCATGTACTGTACAGATGGATGCATGAAAGTCATCACACTGGATGCCCAGCTGGAACGGGAAATGGTCGCATCCTTGTCAAAAGGGGAAAATGGCTTATATCTGGCATTAAACCCGGAAATGCTCCAGCATGTGATCCGGCAGCTGGCAGAGCAGATAAAAAAGTTCAGTGGTTTATCACAGAATCCGGTGATCCTGACTTCACAGGTTATGAGGATCCATTTTTACCATCTGGTAGAACCCTTTTATCCTAATATCAGGGTGCTTTCATTTAATGAGATCGCAAATAATGTGCAGATCCAGTCAATTGGAAATATAAGTACAATGAAAAAAGGATCATAAGTGTACGGTCAAATGATATAAACAGCAGATAACAGGAGTGAGTAAAGTTATGGAAGATAAGCAGGAAAAGGCAGAGAAGGAGTTATTTGCGCTTTATAAAAAAACGAAAGATCCGGAAATAAAGAAAGAGATCACAATGCAGTATCTGTACATAGCCAGAACCACGGCAACGAAACTATATGATCTTTATTCTACCACCATGCAGATGGAAGATGCAGTGAATGAAGGTGTGGTGGCGATCATAAAAGGGATCGATATGTATGATCCGGATAAAAACATTAAGTTTTCCACTTACATTACAACGCGGGTAAGAGGAGCAATGCTGGATTATGTAAGAAAACAGGAGTGGATGCCCCGGGGATTTTACAAGCAGTTGGGGATTATAGAATCTGCATGCGAGGACATGAAGCGTGAATTAGGAAGAACACCAACAGTTGATGAACTGGCAAAGCATCTTGGAATAGAAAAAAAACGCTGCCAGAGGATCATTTCCATGAAAAACAGGAGAAATATCCAGTCTCTTGATTTTTTACTGGAAAACCAGAATACATCCAATGGACTCCAGATCACAAACAACGATACCCAGGTACAGCCTGAGGAGGCATGCTTGTGGGAAGAGGATATGCGGGTGCTGGCAGAAGGCATAGCCCAGCTAAATGAAAAAGAGCAAAAAACACTGGCACTGCATTATATGGAAGGGTTGAAAATGGAACAGGTGGGCCGGGTCATAGGTGTCAGCCAGCCCAGAGCATCCCAGATCCACACGATCGCCTTGCGTAAGCTGCGCCATTTTATAGAAACAAAAAATGGAAAGGGGATAAAGTCAGATGTATCAGGGATTTTATAATCTGGCGTCAGGCATGCTGACCCAGAGCAGGAACTTAAATACCATCAGCAATAATATGGTGAATATCCAGACTCCTGGATATAAAAACGAAACAATGGTAAGCAGTACTTTCAAAGAAGAAATGCTTTATCGTACAGGACAGTATAGCAAAGAAAATCCAACCCAGCTGGCAACTGTTTCAAAAATAAAGACAGCAAAGCAGGTTTATACCAATTATGACCAGGGCGGTCTGGAACAGACAGATGGGATCTATGACTTTGCCTTAAATGGAAATGGCTTTTTCTGCATCCAGACATCCCAGGGCATCCGGTATACAAGGAATGGTTCATTTTCAGTAGATAAAGATGGATATCTGGTTTTAAACCAGGCAGGAAGAGTCTTAAACAAAGAAGGACAGCCTGTCCAGATCAAAAATGAGAACTTTACAGTTGATTCCAAAGGACACATTACTGCTGCTATTACAAAACAGTCTGATGGTGAAGAAAGCGGCAGCCAGGAAGTTACCATAGAGGATTATGGAACTTTGAAAGTAGTGGATTTTCCAGATCAGGGGCAGCTTCATGCAGAGGATAATGGACTTTTCTCTACTGCACAGGCAGAAACAACGCCTGCAGATACAACTGTTCAATGGAAAATGCTGGAAAAATCCAATGTAGACATGGTGGAGCAGATGACAGCTATGATGTCATCCCAGAGAGCGCTTCAAAGCGCAGCCCAGTCACTGAAAATGTATGATCAGATCATGAGTAAGTCTGTGTCAGATGTCGGTAAGCTGTAAGGAGGATAAAGAAATGAATATGTCATTTTATACAGGAGCAGCAGGAGCCGGACAGTTTACAAAAAAACTGTCAGTTGTATCCAATAACCTGGCCAATATCAACAATACAGGCTTTAAACCTAAAACAGCGGCTTTTTCTGAACTGATCCACTATAATCTTAATGATTCTGAAAATGCCCAGACAGAGCTGCAGACAGGTTCAGGAGCCAGAGTGGAGCGTACCTGGACGGATTTTAGTACAGCCGGTGCTACTCAGACCGGAAAAGAATATGATTATGCAATTATGGAGCCTAATGCATTTTTTATGATACAGGATCCTGCGTCAGGTGAGATCACCTATACAAGAAACGGTCATTTTCACAGGGGAGAACGTGAAGATGGATTTTATCTTACAACAGAAGATGGAAAGCTGGTGCTGGACCAGAACCGGCAGCCTCTTAAGCTGGAAGTAACAGATGTAGAAAAGCTGCAGGAGGAATCAGAGTCAGAAGACGATGACTACGATACAGATGATACAGACAGCACAGAGGATGATACTGACCTTCCTAAGGTAAGTGTATACACATTTTCAAACCCCAGCCGTCTCTTAAGCGTAGGAGATAATGAATATAAAGCACAGGATGGAATGGAAGCTTCTTTAAAATCAGATGCGGTCCTGCAAAAAGGGGCACTGGAGAATTCAGGCACCGATATGGCAAAAGAAATGGTCCATGTGATCGAATGTCAGAGAGCCTTTTCTTATGCTGTAAAAATGATCACTACATCAGATGATATAGAGGGAACGATCAATTCACTGAGAGGATAAGGTAAAAAATGGAAATAAAGCGATATGAAGATATGGACCTGCAGGCTCTGGATGTAATGCGGGAGATCGGCAGTATCGGTACTAGTCATGCAGCAACTGCTCTTTCCAAGCTTCTGCAGAAAGAAGTCCGGATCTCGATCCCATCTGTGAATATCCTTGGATACAATGATGCCATGAACCGGATCGGTGATGCGGAGGAGCTTGTTGCAGCAGCCCTTGTAAAAATGTCAGGTGATATTGAGGGGTTGATGCTGTTCCTTTTCGACCTGGATTTTGCAAATGAGGTATTGGAAAAACTGCTTGGAAGCCGTTATAAGTCCTTTCTGGATATGGACGAAATGGCCAGATCAGCACTGGTAGAAGTAGGAAACATCATTATCTGTTCTTATATAAATGCTTTTTCACAACTTGTAAATGTAGAGGTGGAACTGTCTGTTCCAAGTGCTACCATCAACATGCTGGGTGGGATCTTAATGGTACCTATTGCTGAGTATGGATATGAAACAGATAAACTGATGTATTGCAATGCAGATTTTGTGATCGGCGGAAAAGCACTTTCTGACTGGCTGCTCATGCTGCCGGACATTCGTTCTCTAAACGATATTTTAGAGAGGTTGGGAGTTTCATAATGATCGGAGGCACAGAATTAAAAGTAGGAATCGGTGATATGAAGTTTTCACGAGGGGAAGGAAGGATCATAACCTATGCTTTGGGTTCCTGTATCGGGATAACCTTTTATGATCCGGTTACCCGTCTGGGAGCACTTCTGCACATCATGCTTCCGGCACAGTTTGAAGGAAAGGATTCCAATCCATTTAAATTTGCAGACAGCGGCATCAGGGAAACCCTCAGAAAGCTGAAAATATTCGGTATGATAAAAAGCCGGATGGTAGTTAAGATTGCAGGGGGAGCCAAGATGTTTGAGATCAGCGGAAACAGCAGCTTTGGAAATATCGGGCAGAGAAATGCAGAAAGTGTAAAAAAAGTCATGGCCCAGGAAGGAATCTGTATCGCAGCAGAGGATACAGGAGGAAATTATGCCCGTACCATGCTTTTAGATCTTGCAACAGGCGATGTGATCGTGCGTACAGTGGGACGACCGGAACGCCATCTATAGCCAGGGCTTTCATTTATGGTGGTGTCACCATCTGTGGCATGCCTGTTTACAGAAAAAAGGAGAGAAGATCATGGTCAAAAATGAAAAAGAAGGGATTCTTTTAGAATCAGGAACAAACGAGATTGAAGTAATGAAATTCACAGTTATGGGTGAATTTTATGGCATTAATGTGGCAAAAGTCCAGGAGATCATCATGAGTGAAAAGGTAAAACCGATGCCTCATGCAAACCCGGCAGTAGAAGGCATCTTTAAACCAAGGGATGAGCTGATCACAGTGATCAACCTGGCAAAATATCTTACAGGAGATGACCGGGAAAATGGGCCAAGAGATCTGTTTATCGTAACAAATTTTAATAAAATGACGGTCGCTTTCCGGGTAGACAGCATCGAAGGTATCAGCAGGATTTCATGGAAAGATATACAGAAGCCAGATAAGACCATTGCAAATGGAGATGACAGTGTTGCTACCGGTATTGCCCAGTGCGGAAAAGAGCTGGTGATCATCCTGGATTTTGAAAAGATCGTGGCAGAGATCGCACCGGAAACAACTATACAGGTGGCAGATGTAGATAAGATGGGAGACCGCCCTATCTGCAACAGTCCTATTGTGATCGCGGAAGATTCCATTCTTTTAAGTAAAATGATCGATGATTCCCTGGAAAGAGCCGGATTTACCAATGTAAAGAATTTTTCCAATGGCCAGGAGGCATGGGATTACCTTTCACAAATACATAATGATTCTGATCTGTATGATAAGGTCAATCTGGTCATTACAGATATCGAAATGCCGGAAATGGATGGCCACAGGCTTACAAAGCTGATCAAGGATGACGAACATTTAAAGAAGATCCCGGTTATCATCTTCTCTTCCCTGATCAATGAGCAGATGAGGCAGAAGGGGAAAGAATTAGGTGCAGACGAACAGCTTTCCAAGCCGGAGATCGGGCATCTGATCACAGTAATGGATGAACTGCTTGCCCGTTTTAAAAAACAGTACAGTCAGCAGTAAGGAGGACTCTAAGGATGGAAAAATATGTATTAACACAGGATCTTGTAACAGGAAATGAACTGATCGACAGTGAGCACAGGAAGATTTTTGACAAAGTCAATACCCTTCTGGATGCATGCTCAAAGGGAAAGGGAAGAGAAAATCTCTCAAGTCTGGGAGAATTTCTTGTTGAATATGTAACGAAACACTTTTCAGATGAGGAGGATCTCCAGAAGCAGTCAAAATATCCGGAATATACAGAACATCATAAATTTCATGAATGGTATAAACAGAAACTGGGGGATGCCATTATAAAAATGGAGCAGGAAGGTCCGACGATCAATTCCCTGGGCGAGATCAACTATATGGTAAGCGTGCTGGTTAAGCATATCCGGGCAACAGACCGCAAGCTGGCCCAGTGGATCCAGAATGGGACCAAAAATGAAGATACAGCTTCTAAAGCGGCAACAGGATCAGCAGTATCAGGGAAAACTTCCTATATGGATACCGTTTCAAAAGATGAAAGTACAGAAAATCTGGATATCCGCCAGATCCTGGATATAAAAGAACTTCAGCGGATCCAGGATCTGTTTTTAACGGTCACAGGCATGACAGCAGCAGTAGTGGATATGAAAGGAAAATACATTACGAGAGGAAACTCCTTTACCAGCTTTTACAGCAGGTATACCAATGGAAAACATAATGAGCTGCGAGAGTTTACCCAGGATCTTACAGTAGGAGGATTCCGTGCAGGTACAGTGATCGGCGGTATCGTCCTTGGAGATTACCCGGATGATTCAGCCCCAAGCCAGGAAGTAGTAAGTGCCGGTGGGCAGCTTTTAGCTGAGATGCTGAATCTGTGGGCTAATGCCCTTTATTACCGGAAGAGCAATGCAGACAGCGTAGAAGCATTTGCAAAAGAGGAAAAGAAAGTACGGGATGCAGTAGGACAGATCAAGTATAAGGCAAAGGGACTGGAGCAGACAGCCACGATGGAAAAAATGCTTTCCCTGAATGCAGCCATTGAAGCAGGCCGTGCCGGAAAAGCAGGTGTAGGCTTTGGTGTTGTAGCAGATGAGATCGGACGTATGGCAAATGAGTCAGCAGCTGTATATCAGGAGATCCAGGAACTGGTAAAACAGGTAGAGGAATCCATGGAACGCCTTGGAGAATAATACAGGGAGATCTTTCAGAAAATATTGTATGCAGAAGAGAGGATAAAAGGAGATACATAAATGGTCATTACGGTTTCAAATCAAAAAGGCGGTGTGGGAAAGACCACAACATCAGCAGCGCTGGCTGCAGGATTTTCGATGGCAGGTAAAAAGGTTCTGTGTATAGACCTGGATCCCCAGGGAAATCTTGGATTCTGCCTTGGTCTGGATACCGAAGGAGGATCTACTATACTGGATGTATTAAAAGGAGATATATCCATACAAAAGGCTATCAGCCGCACAGAAGGGATCGATATCCTTCCTTCTGATATTACATTAAGCAGCAGTGGTCTGGAGTATAATCCGGGAGAAGAAAAAGAATCTATTTTAAAAAATGTTTTAAAGCCGGTAATGGATTTTTATGACTATATTGTGATCGATACACCCCCTGCCTTAAATCTTCTCACAGTTAACGCATATGCAGTTTCTGATTATCTTATTATACCAATGGCATCGGATATCCTCAGTCTGGTTGGACTGTCACAGTTAAAGGAAACAGTAGAATCTGTCCGCATACAGATCAATCCCGGCCTTAAGATCATGGGTATCCTGCTAAACCGCTTTAATCCAAGAACATGTCTTTGCAGGGATGTATTGGAAATGGCCGGGCAGCTGGCCGCGCAGCTGGAAACCCGGGTATTTGACACAAAAATAAGGTCCGGAGTGGCGATTGCAGAAGCACCGGCCCATGGAGAAAGTATTTTTGAGTACAGTCCGAGAGCATCAGCTGTAAAGGATTATGGAAAGTTTTTAGATGAGGTAGAAAAGATCATAGGTTTCAGGGAGAAATAATATGGCAAAAAAAACAAATAAAACCTCACATGTGCTGAACCTTATCACAGGTTCACAGCCGCCAGTTGCGTCTTCTGGCGAAACACAGCCGTCTTCTTCAGCTTCCGGTGAAACACAGCAGGAAGGATCAGCTGCTGAAGAACCGGTAAGAGTGCCTTCCGCTAATGTGACTGTAGTTGATCCAAGAGAAGAAGGAAAGCTGGCAGAAGAGATCCAGAAGAATCTGATCCAGGAGCTGGAAAAAGAACAGACAGAAGAGCAGGCAGAACAGCCCGGGGAGCAGGAAGAACAGTCGGAAGAACAGTCGGAAGAACAGTCAGAAGAACAGACAGAAGAACAGACAGAGCAGCCCAAAACAAACGCAGGGACACCTGTACAGAAAGAACCGGAACAACAGGAAGAGCAGAAGCAGGAAGATGGTCCAAGTTACCGGGTCGTAAATATCATGGAGGAGATTCTTACTCCGGAACTGATCCTTGACGCACTGAAAAGCAATGATACCTGTACCTGCAGCCGCTGTCAGGCAGATGTGAAGGCGCTGATGCTTACCAGGCTGCCGCCCAAATATATTGTAGCAGATAATACGACAGTCCCGATGCTGTTAACCTTTTACCGCAATAAATTCCGTGTGGCTGTTTTAAGTCAGTCCATGAGAGCCTGTATGGAAGTAAAAGAACATCCACGCCATATCTTATAAATTTTCATGCTGCGCCGAAATATTTATATAGAATCTATAGAATCACAGGGATAAAGTATACAGAAGCGGCGCATTTTATGTACTCCGCGACATCACATGACTGAAAGGAGCAGCAGATATGTCAAGTGTATCAAGAACAAGCAGCAGTCTTGGAAATACAGCTTTAAGAGGATTTGGTGGTTTAGCTTCCGGTATTGACAGGGATGCACTGATCGAACAGATGACAGCAAGAACAACATCCAAGATCACATCCAAGAAACAGGCTATGACCAAACTGGAATGGAAGCGGGATGCATATCGTTCTATCAGCAATAAGATCATAGATCTTCAGGACAATTACCTTAGCTATTCAGCAACAAAGAGCTTAAAAAACAGTGATTTCTTTGCAAAAAACCAGGTCAGTGTACAGGGAAATCCTGACTATACAAAATATATATCAGCGACAGGAAACGCAGACACTGCATCCAGAGTGTCAGTTCTGGGAGTAAACAAATTAGCAACATCTGCCACATTGATCTCCGGCGAAAAGAAAACAGATTCAGCTATTACCTTAGGCGGCATCAGCGCGTCTGATTTTAGCAATAAAGAAATAAAGACCTCCAATCTTTCCGGAACGAAGCTGACATTTGGAACCTACAGTATTACAGATAAGCAGTTTACAACGGAAGCAACCTTTACGTTCCCCACCAGTTATGAAAAAAAGCTGGACGATGGAAAAACAGAGACAGTTACCATTGATTATACGGCTAGTTCTGACAAGATAGTAGAACAGCTGAATGAAGCCCTTGATTCCCAGGGATTTCTCGGAAAAGATGGAAAGAGCGGCATTAAATTTACACTGAATGGTGATCAGATCCAGATCAGTCAGACAGACAGTATTACCGATAAAGGAAAAAGCTGTGTGATCAGGGAAACATCATCTGCTTTAAAGAGTCTTGGCTTTAATTCCGGCGACATGAATCAGGATGGCATTACACTTGATGAATTTAACCACAATACATCTTCATTCGAGGCTGCAGCTATAACAAAGCAGCCCCTTTCCGCCTATCTTAAGGGAAAATCAATTTCTGTTTCTTATGGCGGACAGACAAAGAATATTGAACTGATCGGCGATAAGGAAGAGATAAAGGATTTTGAAGCTTTTAAGGATAGCTTACAGAAAAAGCTGGATAAAGCCTTCGGTTCAGAAAAGGTTACTGTAGGAACGGTTACTGTAGGAGAGGGTAAGGATTCAAAGGAGATCCTGACGTTTACTGCAAAAGACAACAAACAGACATTACAGATATCCGCAGACTCAAAGGAACTCCAGAATGCCCTGGGTATCACATCTACCCAGTCAAACAAGATCAGTACAGGAAGCAGCCTGTGGGAGAACAGGGACAAGCTGGGACTGGGAAAATACAATACAAAAGAGGAATTAAACGACGCATTAAAAAACTTTACAGTCAATGGTGCAAAAATAGATAATATTACTGCAGATACCACAGTAGACGGACTGCTTACTGCGATCAATAATAATAAAGATGCGGGAGTAACTGCCATCTATCTGGGCAGTGAAAATAAATTTGTTCTTTCTTCCAATGAAAAAGGTGAGGGTCGTAAGATCACCCTTGGTGCAGATCCAAATGATACTGCTGATGCAGCAAATCTCATTTTCGGCGGGGTTAGCACAGATGGCACAGATGGTGAGATGAGTATTCTCTATAATGGGGTACAGACCACCATTACCAGCAGCAGCAATACCTTCTCCATTGACGGTCTGGATATTAGAGCCACGAATACATTTAATACAGGCTCTGCAACAGCAGAAGGCGGTGTCAGCTTTACTGCTTCAGCAGATACAGAAAAGGTGACAGAGACTGTAAAGAAATTCATTGAAGCTTATAATGCCATGATCGATGAGGTCCGCACCCAGGCAACAACCAAGCCGGACAGTAATTATAAGCCTCTGACAGATGACCAGAAAAATGAAATGAATGAAACCTCCATTAAAAACTGGGAGGATAAGGCAAAAGAGGGTATTCTGTACAACAGCAGCGCTTTAAAAGATCTGGACAATGCTACCCAGGGCATTTTCTCTTCAATGATGATAAACGGTGTTTCTTATGACGATCTTGAAAAGATCGGAATTTCCTTCTCAGATGATTACACAGCAGGTGGAAAGATCGTATTTGATGAAGAAAAGTTTAAAACTGCCATGGACAGTGATCCGGAAAAGGTATCAGACCTGTTCACAGGCACGCATGGTATTGTAAACACCATAGACAGTACTCTTTCTACTTATGCCACTAGATATGCAAGTAAGAATGGAAATTCCTATGGTGTGCTTATTGAAGAGGCAGGATCTGAAAAACTAAGCCTGACCCTGACTAACAACAGTATTTATAAAGAATTAAAGGATATGCAGGAAACCATCACAAACCTGCAGTCCCAGCTGTCAACTGAGCAGGACCGTTATATCAGTCAGTTTACGCAGATGGAAAGGCTGATCAATCAGATGAATTCACAGTCCAGCTACCTGTCACAGTTAGGTGGCTGATGGGGGTAAGAAAGCATGTATGAAAAGTTTAAGCAGTACAAGGAAAGTACGATCTATTCTATGAGCAATCTGGAGTTGTTGCTTTTATTGTATGATGAAGCAGTGAAACGTCTGAAAATGGCACAGATCGCACTTGAGGATAAAAAATATGAGACTTTTGAAGAATGTCTCGAAAAAGCAGGACGGATCGTCCGGTATTTAATACAGATACTGGATATGCAGTATCCCATCAGCAAGGATCTGAAACGTATCTATGAGTACCTGATCTATGATATCAGCCGTGTTAAAGCAGGAAGGGAACGCAGGGCAGAAGAGATTCCAAGGATCAGCCACATACTTTCTGAATTAAGAGATGCATTTAACCAGGCAGGAAAGATTTCCGGCGATCAGCATATTGTGAGAGAACGAAGTGTTTTCGGTTAAAGGAGAATATATGAGCGCAGACTTGGAAACAATTTTGATATATCTTCAAAGGAGATATAATATATTAAGAGAAGTTTGTAGTCTGACGGAAGAACTGGCGGAGGCAGTGGAGCGCGGCGACACAGTCTCCGCTTCTCTTCTTTTAGATATGAGGGGAGAACAGCTGCAGCGCCATGCAGACTGTGAAGAACAGATCATCCTGCAGACTGCGGGAAACAGCCTTCGGGACCGGTATCTACGAGATCTGGCTAAAGGTCCATTAATGAATGTAAAAAGCTGTTTTAAAGGAAAGACAGAGCGCGAAAAAATGCTGGAGAAGCGTATTGAGGATCTGCGTTGCCGCACAGAAAAGCTTTTAGATAAGATACGCAGGATCGATGGGGGACTTAACAGAAGAATATCAAAAAACAGGTGAAGTTAAATGGAAAATCAAAACTTTTATGAAGGCCGCATACTGGTAAATATGGCTGCATCTGTTATGCGCCAGGATGATTTAAAGCCGCTTCATGGAAATCTGGACTGGGAAAGGCTGTTCCGGGTTGCAGATTATAACAAAATTTCAAACCTGATCTATCTTGCAATCCTTGGAAATAATGAAAAAATGCCGGAACGGTGGAAAACACGCTTTTATGAGCGCTACAGCGATATTCTGAAATTCAACGAAAGCTGCACAGAAGGAGAACGGGAGATACTGGTCCTTCTGGAATTAAAAAAAATCCCGGTACTCGTCCTTTCCTCCAGCAGCCGCAGACAGCTGTATCCAAGGGAGGAAATGGCAGGGGAAAGCTCTCTGAAGCTTTTTTTTCTTGACCCGGAAGATTATCTTTTTGCAAAAGGCTATCTGGTCAATATAGGCTACGAAACGGATACTCTCTATCCGGGAGCGGGTGAAAAGATGCGTATACCAGGTCGCTTTTCTGTGGAGATCTATCATACCTTTCCTTTTAAAACCCAGGTATACCAGAGGGGGATGGAAAAGCTGCTCCAGCGTGCTTTCCTGAAAGAAAATGGTAACTACATTTATGAATGGAATGCCATAGACCAGCTAGTCTATCTGATGATCCAGTCCGCTTACCTATATGTAACAGGACATCTGCAGATACGCCATCTGACAGACTTATATGTATTTTACAGAAAAGCAGCAGAAGAAGACCAGTTTCAGGAGCTTGAGAACCGGCTAAAGGAATTTAAAGTAAATATACTGGCGCAGAAGCTTCTGCATTTAAGCTATATGTGGTTTGGAACACGGGAAGAATGTGCCAGCATGGAGACAGAGGAAGAAGAACTCCAGGTATTTGATATACTGGAGAAAAATGTATTCTACGGCATGACAGGGAAATTTGGGCCGGAAACAGATGAACAGGCGCTGGATCTTAGATCAGACATATTAAAAGAAGAAGAGCGGGAAAACCGCATGGAAAAAAGAGCATTATTTTACCGGCGTCTGAGAGAGTTTTTTTCTCTCGTACGCCGGCAGCTGAAAGAGCTATATGATATTTTGTATAGCAGATAAGAGTCATTTTATCAGTATTCACCCGTTTGCGGGTCATTAAGCTTATGGTCTATTTCTTCATATAAGAATTCAGTCCTTTTTCAATAGAGCGCAGTGAATCTGTATCAGATAATAAGGCATCCAGGTTGCTGCGTTCTGCTTCTGTCAATTCTTCCCGCAAAATAGAAATATGCTTCGGGGCATTTATAGCCAGGCTGACAGATCCATTGTCGCAGTCAAGTACAGTGATGCGTATGTCATTCCCGATCAGGATACTGTCATTTTTTTTACGTTTCAGTATCAGCATGGCTATTTATCTCCTTTTTTAGTGTCCTGTTCCTTTATCTCTTTACCAAGAAGAGAACGTAAGGTATGGCGGTAATCATAGTCGGCGTTGGATAAGATCACCTGGATTCCTTTGCGGGTATCCGGATTAATGGCAAGAGGACATTTCAAGTTGACGGTTCCATCCAGATAATCCTTCTTTACAGCACATATGACATAATAGGATAATTCATCACTGGAATTTACTTCCAGAAAGGATAATTCTTCTGGTAGAAGAACCGGTGAATAAGAAGGAAAGAGTGCTGCTGCATCGATGAGAAAAAAGGCTACATAAGGTTCGTCTACAGACTGCAATATCAGCAGGGAACTGTCATCTTCCTCCATAGAGAGGGGAAGATAGTCATGGTACTGGGAAAAACCAAATAAACCATCTGGAAATACAACCAGTTCATCTTTTGTATAATCAATTTCGCCGTAATATTTTGTATCAATCTTCATGATTGCATAAGCCTCCGGGGGTCAGTTTTTATATGGTAACATTAAGAGCAGGGGAATCCGGCTCTTTTTTTGGTGGAACATAATTGGGGGTGCCGGTATATACAAACTCTACTTTTGGATAAGAGGTTATGATGGTCATTTCCAGGGCTGGTACGTATTCCAGATTGCCAGATGCCACACGAAATTCAAATTCACCTCTCTGAAGGGTATACAGCCCATTATTGTCAGGGCTGCCAGAAAATGGATCACAAAAGCTGTTTCCTGATCCAGAGACGTTTGCTGTGCCATGTACTCTTTGGACAGTATCCCGGAGATTAAAAGCTTGTCTGATATTCTGGATACAGGTCATGCTTTCCGGAGAACTGATCCCGTAATTTTGAGCCTGACGTACTTTCAGGCGGTATTGGGAAATCGCCTGATGCTGTCTTGCTGCCAGCTGGTCCTTTGAAACCAGACTGGCATTTTGACGGAAACGGACAGATTCAAAAGGTTTAAAATTTGCTTCAATCACAGGTTTCATACATTTTCACCTTCTTCTGACCTGAAAATAGAAAGTTATTTTTTGCTTGTTTTTTATAAACAATGTACCGGTATCATTTTATAAAATCAAAAAGAGATGACTGCATCAGGTTTGACCCCATTTTTAAAGCAGCAGAATAGGAGTACTGGTAAGAGAACATTTCTGTGATGGCCTCATAAGGATCAGCTCCGAGAATGTCTTTGTATTCCTCTGTCAGGTTGTCGCTTAAAGTATCAAGACGGGTTTTTGTAGTTTCTACCAGGGAATATTTATTGCCAAGGTCGCTGTAAACGGTGCTGATGGTATGCTCTGTATTAGCTGCATCTTTAAGTACACTGCCCATAGTATCTGTAAATTGATCAACGGTCGTAGTATCATTGATATAATTATCACAGGCCATAACCGAACGGCTCAGAAGTGCCACAGGAGTTGTTTCCAGGGCAGCTTTGACCGCATCCTTTGCATCCGCATCAGACATGGCATTTAAGGAATCTGAAGTAAGCCCCGTAAGCATATTCAGTCCTCCGGTATAGGTATCTAAAAGAGACTGGCGGTTGGAAATATCGCCATAACCGATATCTACCCGGCCTTGTTCTCTCATAGCTGTCACAAGGTTGTTCAGGTCATCATCGCTTAAATGATAACTGTAAGTATTGTTATTTTTGTCATAAGCCATGGTCATATTGACTGTCTTTGTGGTACCGTCTGAATACTTATGGGTATAAGTAAGGGTTTTTCCATCTCCGCTTAAAGAAAACGGAGCTGTTGTAATATCATTTCCGCCGTAAATATAAAAATCCTGATACTGGCTGTTCAGATTGCTGACCATGCTCTGCACATCCTGAAGAAGAGCATCTCTTTTTGTCTGGACAGAGGTCTTTGAACTGTTGTGGGAGGAATCCAGCACATACTGCATGGAAGTCTTGCTGTTGCTTAAAGTTTTCTGGATATCCCTTGCGCCCTGCTCCTGCTGGTACAGACGGTTTTTAATATCACCTAAAATAGAACTTTTACTCTTTGCATCCTGATATAAATGATCCATTTTCTTTCCCTGATAATAAGCAAGAGGATTATCAGCAGCTGTTTCATAAGCAGCGCCGGTAGAAACCTTGTTCATGCTTTTGTTCAGATTGCTTTGAAGATCATTTAAAGAAGAAGTATACCTGCGGTAAACAGATGAACGTACAACTCTCATAATTTATTAATCCTCCTTATATTTATGCACCAGTATTACTGATCAGGGTATTCAACACTTCATCAAGGGCAGTCATCAGACGGGAAGCAGCATTATAGGCTGAAACGTAGGCCATCATATTGGTTGCTTCTTCATCCAGGCTGACACCGGAAAGAGAGTCTCTGGAGTCCTGGATACTGTTTAAAACAGTTGTGCCCGTCTTTAATGCAGTCTGGTTGGAGCTGGAATCAGATGCCAGCTGGGTGGAAAGGTTATTCATATAATCAGCAAATGTTTTCCCGTTCAATTTCTTGGTATCCTTCATAGCTGCGATCATATCAAGGATTGTATCTGTGCGGTTGGTGCCGTCTGTAGAAATATGGATCGTTCCACTGGTCCAGCCTTTGCTGATACCGATATTTCCGGCTGTTATACCAGTTGTTGAGTCATCGGTGGAATTAGATAAAAGATTCTGATCCGTGTGGTTTTTGCCATTGTTGATGTCATTCATGGATTTTGCGAAAGTGGAAGCTAACTGATCCAGTTTTCCTGAGTAATACTGGTATCCACGGACATCATCCACAGCAGTAGATCCATTTATCACATTGCCGGTACCTGTTTTCTGGAGCATATCCAGGCTTGCCTGAAGAGAGCCGCCTTCAAAATGGATCCCTTTTAACTCTGCGTATACATCTGCAGCTACCTGTCCATTCCCTTTATAGCTGGGGGCTTTTTCAAACTTGATGGAAATGTTTGCAGGATCAGAAACAGAAGCAGCTGTCTGGTGATCGCCTTTTAACACACTTAACTGACCGTAGTTTTTTGTGAGACCGTCAGCACCAAGGTCAGATCCATTTACCAGGATCAGCTTCTGGCTCTTTCCCTGGGCATCAATATAATTCATGCTCACTTCCAGGTCATCAGGCCAGTCCTTTTTGCCGATCACAGCACCATTTGCATCATAGTCATAGGCGTTATTCCCGGAATGGGCGTCATCCTTGTAATATCTGGTTTCAACAGGAATATAACCGGAAAGCTCATCCAGAAGAAGATTTCGTTCATCCTGGAGTTCCAGAGAAGGATGGCCGGCAACCTGGTTACGTTTGATCTGCACGTTCAGGTCGCCGATCTGGCGGAGAATGTCATTGATCTTCTGCACATCGCCCTGTTCACTGCTGCCTTCCCCTGTGAGCCTTTGAAATTCATTCTGTTCAGCCTGTGAGATCTGTCTGGATGCCTGGTTAAAAAGATTACATACAGACTGCATTTTAGTTCGCAGCTCACTTTCATAGATGGGATCGGATACCTTTGCAGGATCCTGCATGCTTGTAAGGGTAGACTGGATATCATCAAATGCCTGACGGATGCCGGAAATGGTTGTTTCGTCCAGTACCTTTGACAGGGAATTAAGGGCAGTCTGTAAACGATTGGTATAGCTGCAGTCAGCAGACTGGCTGCGGTATTGGATATCCAGATAAGGATCTCTGATCTGTGAGACCCGGTCCATGCTTACCCCAAAGCCTACTGCAGTTTCATTCCCATTAGAATAATGGGAAACAGGATTCGTATAATTAAGGCTGGATGCCTCTAACTGCTGCCTGGTATATCCGGCAGTATTCATATTTGACAAATTCTGTCCTGTAATATCCAGACGTTTCTGGTTGGCCTGGAGAGCGGACAGAGCGGTATTAAAACCGGAAAAAGTTGCTCTTACCATAAAGTATTATTACCTCCAAAATATAAATATCCTGCAGTCCCCACAGTTTTATCAGACATATTTGTCATAAACATGAGGATCGCTCTGCTTCGCACCGGCAAGGCGCTGTTCTAACTGCTTCATGCGGATCCGGATCAGACGGTCTGTGCCACCTTTTACTTTTTTCAGCTTTTCTGCCTGGCTGGATAACCGTTCCAAGATCGGAGAGAGAAGTGCCACAGCCTCCTCGCTGTCCTCCTGCATCAAAATCTGGCGGAAAGTAAGACCATCAAGACCCGACCTGCGAAGAAGATCACTTCGTTTTTTATCTAGTCCGCGCAGCTGCAGTAAAAGCATGTTTTCATCATTTAAAAGAGATTCCAGCTGGTCAGGATGATCAGCTGAAACAACGGTTAGTTTATCAGCCTCAACCCGGCATAGCTGTTCTAATACAGTACACAGCTGTTCTAATACCGGGATCAGGCTTTCAGGCGCCCTCATAGATTATACATGGCCCTTGCAATGGCCATGGGATCCGGTTCGTAGGTTCCTTCCTCAACCTGTTTTTTCAGTTGGGCAACCTTTTCAACGGAAACGCCTTTCTCGCGGCAGACATCTTCTGTAATGCTGTGAGCCAGAGAGCGTGCGAAAAGTGTTTCATCAGCCGAAATACCTTCGGTGTATTCAAAACTGGCTCGGTCAAGATCAGCCGGTTTTGCAGAAATATTATCAGACAAAGCAATATTGCTTTGTCTCATCGATACATGTTCCATGTGTATTTGCTCCTGGATAAAATTTTGAATTTTCATACAATTACTCCTCACCTTAAAATAAAACGGCAGGACCACAAAAGTATCCTGTGATTTTCACATGCTTACTGAATCTATATCTATGTAAATTATCGCCTTTTTTCTTGAAAATATAAGAAAAATAATAATTATAAAAAACGGGAAAACGCCGATTAAATATACATATGGAAGCATGCAGGGTAATTCGGTATCAGAGGGGTCAAAATCTTTTGACCCCAACATCATAATATATAGAATCAAAAAGAAAAGGGATAAAACATGTCTAATATATTACAGGTAACAGATCCTTCTACATATATAGATAATAGAAATGTCCATACAGGCCAGGAGCAGCAAAGCGCCCTGAACAGTTCCCAGATCCAGAATCCTTCTGACCCATCTCGTGTAGTGCGGGCAGATGGACAGAAAAGCGGTACCGCTGGTGACCAGGAAAATGAAAGTGGCTTCAGCGTTCGCAATTATAATGGAAATTATACTGACTTTCTTCAGAAGCTGGGGCAGGAAAATGAAATAAAGGATTCCCTGGGCCGGATCCTGTTCCGGGATGGAGCCTTTATCGCTAAAGGTGATGAAGGTCTGGGTAAAATGGTGCAGCAGCTGCTGGATTCTGCCAGTTTTGAAGATTCTGGCCAGCTGCTGGATTTTTTAAAAATGCAGGGACAGACTAAATTTTCCGGTACTTTCTTTGAAAACCTGAGAACTCTTTTGCAGCAGGAAGGAAACAGAGGCCTGCAGGAAACAGCCCTCAAATTCCTTCAGGTATTCAACAATTATTCCAGCGGTGAGCATCTTTTAGAACAGATGCAGGAACTGACAGATGAAATAAAAGGAATGCTTTACACCTCTGCAAGACAGGAATACGCGTCAATTCTGGATCAGCTGGACTGGAAGGCAGAAAATGGGGAAACAAAGGAAAATTCCCAGGTTCTGTTTCAGAAGCTGGTCCCCTTTCTTTCAAGATATATTTCCCGTACTCATGATTATGGCAATGTAAGAAGCAGCGTGATCCAGCTGATCCTTTATGGGGCACGTTATGAAAACGGAAGCAGCACCCTTCTCAGAAGCCTTTTTGAACAAATGGCAGCTAATAGGGATTTTAAACGTTTTTTTGAAACAGAGCCTGAAGAACTGTATGCTGTACTTACCGGTTCAAAAGGAAAAAAAGGAAATATCTATGGAGATATTTTTGGCTCACTTGTGGAAAGAGGGACCAAAGGAGAAGCCGGGCTGGAACATGTACAGGATTTTTATCAGCTGATGCGAGGGATGCTGGTAAACGAAAGCGTATATATGTCTGTGAATCATTTTGTCCTTCCTTTTCAATATCAGGGAAAAGAGGCAGTATCTGAATTTTGGATCGATCCGGACGCAGAGAAAAAAGAAGAAGAAAAAGATGGAGGCAGGAAAATACGCCTTCTGGTGGACTTTGAGATCAGGGGATTGGGAGATTTCCAGCTTCTGGCAGATCTCCAGGATCATAAAATATCCATGGAGCTGGGAGTTCCTAAAAATCTTTCTGCCGGAGCCGGAGAGATACAGGCAAAGCTTCAGGAAATATGTACCAGAAACGGGATGCGCGTGAAAATGATGCAGGTGCAGGAACGGAAAGCTCATTACCGTCTGCTGGATGTTTTTCCAAAGATAAGAAAAAAGGAGAATGGTATTAATGTCAGCGTTTGAGCGGTTATTAGAGCAAAAGGCAGTTGCGCTTCAATATTCGCCGGAAAAGGACACTGCCCCGGTAATCGTTGCTTCCGGAATGGGATATATGGCAGAAAAGATCACGGAAGCAGCCAGAAAGTCAGGGGTTCCGGTTTATGAGGATGATTCTCTTGCGACTCTTTTAAGCAGATTACAGCTGGGAGCGGCTGTGCCGGAAGAATTATATCAGGCGATCATAGAGATCTATATTTACTTTTTAGGATATGTGCCATCACCGGAGGAAAAAGAAAATGAAGAAAAAGTCGAAAATACCTGACAGAAGATCCAGACACGGACGGGAAATGCTTCTGCTCCTTCTTTCGGGAGTCTTGCTGTTCCAATGGGGAAAGATAGATGCTTTTGCGGCGGCAAAAGAGATTAAAACAGTAAATATCCGTGTTACATCCAAGCTGGAAGTAGGCAGCAAGCTTCCGGATATAAAACTGGAAACGACCACGGTTTCAGATGGAGAAGTGGCAGTAGATACAAGTGGAGGTAAATACAGCGTTTCCGAGGCCGAATGGACGGATAAAAGCTCCAATGAACTGAAAGCTGCTGAAGAGCCTCAGATGAAAGTCACCCTGGAACCGGAAGATGTCAGTGAAGATTATTTTGTTTCCAGCTATAAAAAAGCGGATGTAAAGATCAGTGGGGGCACATTTGTGTCTGCCAGACGAGATGGAGATGAACTGGTAGTTACCCTGCGGGTAAAAGGGATCAAAGGAGACTATGCTGCCCCGGAAGATGCCTGGTGGAATGAAAAAAGCCTGGGACAGGCGAAATGGGAAAAGCCGGATAACACATCCGGTTATTACGAAGTGCAGCTTTACAGAGGAAAAACGAAAGTTTACAGCGTCTCCCAGACCAGTGCAACTCAGTATAATTTTTATCCATATATGACAAAAACAGGAGAGTATACCTTTAAGGTACGCACAGTACCGGGAACGGATTCCAAAAAAAAATATGGTGGAAAAAGCGAATGGATAGAATCCGGGGAGCTTTCCATTACAGACCGGTATGTATCAGATGGTAAAGGACAGCAATCAAAAAATCCTTCCGCAAAGCGCGGAACCACAGATAAAGTAGGCTGGGTAAAAAAAGGCAATATATGGAATTACAGATTTCCGGATGGCTCTATATGCCGGGGTACATGGCAGTCGGTCAACGGATACTGGTATTATTTTGATGTCAATGGCACGATGCTCACCGGCTGGCAGAAGATGGCAAATGACCGGTATTACCTGTATGATACCGGGGAAATGGCAGCCGGATGGGCAAAGATCAATGGACAGTGGTATTATTTCTGGCCATTAACGGAAAATGGGCATACACAGGGAACCATGGCTTATGGAGGCTGGAAGATCATAGGGGCGGATTATTACTTTTTCAGGGAAGACGGCTCCTTATATACCGGCTGGCTGGAACAGAATGGTTCCTGGTATTACCTAAACACACTTGACAACAGCCTTCAGGGAACCATGTTTACCGGCTGGCTGATCCGGGAAGGGAAAACTTATTTCCTGGATGCTGACGGAGTTATGGCTACCGGCTGGTATCAGGTTGACGGGAATTGGTATTATTTTTGGCCGGATTCAGGTGAAATGGCAAAAAACCAGTATATCAATGGATTTTATGTTAATGAGGACGGGATCTGGTACAGGTAAAGATATGTGAGGAATGGAAATGAAAATGATCAGAAAAATACTCCTTTGTGCCGGAACAGGACTGCTGCTTAGCACAGGAAGCTTACAGTCTGTGCCAGGGGGAATCTTTCATATGGATACAGCTTATGGGGCAGAGAGCAGCATCATCGAGACCATGAGTATTAAATTTAACACCACTTTTGGAGATCCGGAGGAAATACCACAGCCCCAGATCACCATCAGCGGATCAGGGGTATCCATTGGGGATATTTATTACAAAACAGAATATGAAAACTGGAAACCTGGTAAAAAGGTACGGATGGAGATCACTGTGGATGCTGCACAGGGAAAGTATTTCCCTGTGTCCCTTGGACGATCCAAATGCCGTGTGACCGGGGCTGATTTTGTATCGGCGAAAGCCCTGGATAATACCACCATGCAGGTAAAAGTGAACTATACGCCGGTCACTGTTCTGGGTGACACAGCTTTAGCAGGCTGGAGCTCACATGACTCAGAAAAGGCAGTGTGGAAGAAGGTAGACTATGCTCCGGGCTATACCCTGACTTTATATGGAAATGATAAAGTGGTGAAACGGATGACAGTTACAGGTAACTCTGTCAGCTTAAAGGAGTACATGACAGATCCGGACAAGATCTACTATTATCAGGTAAAAGCGGTCCCGGTTACGGCAGAACAGAAAAAATACTTAAAAGAAGGGGAATTTATTACATCACAGGAACAGGATATAGATGACAGTGCGGAAGAGGAGAAAGAAAAAGAACATGCAGCATGCGGTACTGGTCCAGGCGTAGCAGGTTCTCTAAAGGGAGACAACTTTGTTATGCCGGATGGGACTCTGGCAGTCAATACCTGGAAGCTGGTGGGAGGTATATGGTACTACTTTAATGCGGAAGGAAACCGAACCAGGGGCTGGTTCCAGTATGGTGGAAAATGGTATTATTTCGACGGAAATGGATATATGAAGACCGGATGGGTGAACACAGGAAACGGAACATGGTATTACTTAAACCCGGATGGGGATATGAAGACCGGCTGGCTGAACACAGGAAACGGAAAGTGGTATTACTTAAACCCTGATGGAAGTATGAAGACCGGATGGGTGAACACAGGAAATGGAAAATGGTATTACTTAAACCCGGATGGGGATATGAAGATCGGCTGGCTGTATGATAAAAATATCTGGTATTATTTAAATAACGATGGATCTATGGCAGTAAACCGTTCTCAGGATGGCTGGTACCTTGGAGCAGACGGAGCAGGCCGAAAGGAGTAAGGAATATGAGTTTAGCACCGATAACAGGAGATGGGGGAAAGTTAGCTGCACAGGCAGCGGATCAGACACAGAAGACAACACCGGTCCAGGAATTTCAGGGGATACTGAAAAATGGGCTGAATGCCATAAAAGAAGATATGGATTCTATTTTCGAAGAAGCTTCTGCTTTATATCAGATCCCTTCTAAACTTCTCAGGGCGGTGGCAAAGGCGGAGTCAGGGTTTAATCCAAAGGCTGTATCCAAAGCAGGGGCTATGGGCGTGATGCAGCTGATGCCGGGAACAGCCCGTTCTCTTGGAGTAAGCGATCCTTACAATGCCAGACAAAATATCCTTGGAGGGGCAAAATACTTAAAACAAAATCTGGACCGGTTCGGAGGAGACGTAAGCCTTGCACTGGCAGCTTATAACGCAGGTCCGAACAGTGTGACCAAATACGGAGGCATCCCACCATATAAAGAAACCCAGAATTATGTAAAAAAGATCATGGCGGATTATACGGGAAACAATACGATCCTGGCAGGACGTACGGTGAGTACCGGAACATATGGGAAAACATCCGGCAGTACAGCAGTGAGCAGCCTTATCGGAAGCGGCCTTACAGGAAGCAGTCTGACAGCAGGCAGTCTTTTAGGCAGCTTTGCAGGAAATACAGATCTGTCCGGCGCCGGCAGCCTTGGTACACTTCTGGCAGCAGGAAAGGGAGAGAACCTTTCCGGGGAAGACTGGTCTAATATGGTGCAGATCCTCCGTCTTCAGATGATGATGAATATGGGTAAGGATACGGGTACGCTGATCTGACAGACAGATACCGGATTGCTGCGTGCTTTGCACTCCCGCAATTCCGGCCTTTTGACCCTGGTATCAATAAAATAAGGCATTTTGCCGATAATAAAAACAAATGGTTATTTGATGATATTCTCATAGAAGATACAAAGGAAGGTGAAACATCATGCAGGTGCAGAATAACATAGCATCCATAAATGCTGCCAGAAATCAGGGGATCGAAACAGGAAAGCTGAAAAAGTCCCTTGAAAAGCTGTCTTCCGGCTTTCGGATCGTCCGGGCGGGAGATGATGCAGCTGGACTGGCGATTTCGGAAGGTATGCGCAGCAGGATCAACAGCCTGAACCAGGCGATGAGAAACATTGATGACGGCATCGGACTTACCAATGTAGGAGATGGCGCTTTGACAGAGGTCCATTCCATGCTCCAGAGACTGAAGACTCTGGCTTTAAAATCTGCAAATGGAACTTACGATCAATCCAACAGGGAAACCTTGAACATGGAAAGAGACCAGATCCTTGAGGAGATTGACAGGATTGGTTCTACCACTAAATTTGGAGAAATCTCCCTGTTTTCCAGGGCAGATGCCAATGCAATTACACCGGGCTGGCAGCCGCCAGAGCTGGACGATACGATCCCGCTCCAGATCGGCGGTTCTACTCAGGATGGAGAAGTTCTGGATGTAGAACGCTATTATATAGGAAGCAAGGAACTACAGCTGGATCAGACAAATTTTTCCACTGTAGAAAAGGGACAAAAATCTGTGGAATACATTGAAAACGCGATAGAGGCTGTTTCTAAAGTCAGGGCATCCTTTGGAGCTGCTTATATGCATCTGGATCACACCCACAATAATTTAAGCGTTACAAGTGAAAACATGCAGGCGGCAGAAAGTCAGATCCGTGATACCAATATGGCAGAGGAGATCACGAAATATACCAGCAGTAACATCGTCCTACAGTCCTCTAATATGATGCTTACAAATGCAAATAATCTCCCTCAGACCATAC
The DNA here is from genome assembly GCF_032490495.1 of Pilosibacter fragilis. Classification (NCBI taxonomy): domain Bacteria; kingdom Bacillati; phylum Bacillota; class Clostridia; order Eubacteriales; family Clostridiaceae; genus Pilosibacter; species Pilosibacter fragilis. The sequence continues at coordinate 84,457 of NZ_JAVYJB010000011.1, forward strand.
TTGAACTTTTAAAATAAAAATGAAAGAAATAATGAAAAACAGGCTTATGTTTTTTTAACATAAGACGATATATATATATGAAAAGAAAATTCTGCTGTTCCAGAAAGGGCCCTTGGGACAATAGAAGACAGAGGAAAGGAGTCCACTGCCATATTTTCTTTTATAAAAGGAGGAATTCATTATGGTAATTCAGCATAATATTGCAGCGATCAATTCTTACAGAAACTTAAGTACCAACCAGAGTGCACTGAGCAAAAACTTAGAGAAGCTGTCTTCCGGTTACAAGATCAACCGTGCAGGCGATGATGCAGCAGGTCTGGCTATTTCCGAGACAATGCGTTCCCAGATCAATGGTTTAAACCAGGCTGTAAACAACGCAAACGATGCGATCGGTCTGATCCAGACAGCAGAAGGTGCTATGACAGAGACTCACTCCATGCTTCAGCGTATGAAGACTCTGACTACCCAGGCAGCAAATGGTACTTATACCAAAACTGCAAGAACCAACATCAAGGCTGAGATTGATGCACTGAATAAAGAAATTACCCGTATCGCTACTACTACAGAGTTCAACGGTGAGAAACCTTTAAATCCTAAGGCTAAGAATACGAACCTGACTTTCTTCATCGGTGCTTCTGCAGCTACAGCCAACGCAATGACTGTTGCACAGCAGACTATGACAGCTAAAGAATTAAAGGTTGACGGTATTCTGGTAGATACCACAACTAATGCATTCAAAGCAATGGCATCTGTAGATGCTGCAATTGAGACAGTATCTACTTACCGTGCAACCCTTGGTGCTGCCCAGAACCGTCTGGAGCATACGGTAAACAACCTGAAGGTTACTTCTGAAAATATTACATCAGCGGAAAGCCGTATCCGTGATACAGATATGGCAGATGAGATCACAGCTTATACAAAGAACAACATTCTTTTACAGGCTGCTCAGTCTATGCTTTCCCAGTCCAACGCTATGCCTCAGGGTGTATTAAGTATGCTGCAGTAATCTTGAAATTGATTCTGCATCTTTTAGGGGATCTGCTTTGCGCAGATCCTCTTTTTTTAAATATGTCGTAACTATTCAGTACCTTCATAGTTACGTGCAAAAATCCATTCCAGATCAGCTTCGCTGATGGGATTTTTGCCTTCCAGCCTATGTTTTCTTACGGTCAGCGCAGCAAGTGCGCAGACCTACTGAACAGTTACCATATGTCCTTTAGAACTTAAAAAGAAGGTAACCGATGATGAAAAAAACCATATCACAGTGTATGATCGTGAAAAATGAAGAAAAAAATATCCGCCGTGCCCTTTCCTGGGGGAAGGATATCATGTGTGAACAGATCGTGGTAGATACAGGAAGCAGTGACCGTACTGTGGAGATTGCCAGGGAAATGGGGGCAAAGATATTTTTCTTCCCATGGATCAATGATTTTGCTGCTGCCAAAAATTTTGCCATTGACCAGGCAAAAGGAGACTGGATCGCCTTTCTTGACGCGGATGAAAGCTTTACTCCGGAGGATGCAGCGAAGATTCCGGAGATATTGGAATATGTGGGAGACGATGTAGACGGCCTTCTTACAGGGATCGTAGATCTGGATGAAAATAACCATATCACAAGCGGCGGCACCATGATCCGATTCTTTGTAAACCGGCCGGAGCTGCGCTATGTAGGAAAAATACATGAACACCTGGTCAGAAAAGGAGAATCCGGACTGCATCTGACCGATGCTACAAAGCAGCTGGCTTTCCTCCATACCGGTTACCAGGAACAGGAGAAGAAGGATAAGTCCAAATTTGAAAGAAATCTGAACATCATCCTGGAGATCCTGAAGCAGGAGCCTGAAAACTGTGATTATCTTGGATATCTGGGAGATACCTATTCTTCAGACGGAAAAAATGAAGAAGCAAGGGATGCATACAAAAAGGCGGTGGCAGCCATGCCGGAAAAACTGGGGGTATATGATCAGCGAAGTTCTTATACCTATACAAACCTGTTAAGGGTCTCCCAGTGCCTGAACGCACCGGAAGCCGAGGTGGAAGCTATTTACAAAGAAGCGGTGGAAAAGCTTCCGAAAGAGCCTGATTTTGACTGTGTTATGGGGGACTGGTACTGGAGAAAGGGGCAATATGAAAAAGCGGTACAGATGTATGAACTGGCTATAGCAAAGCTGGAAACCTATGGAACAGTGAACAGGGGGATCATTACCACTTCCATGCTGATCCAGATGTATGAGTGTCTGGGAGAAGGCTGCAGAAGGCTGGGAGATTACCAGAAAGCGGTCCGCTATTGTGTGATCGTACTGAATACTGACCACAAAGATATGAATGCGCTGCTGACTCTGATCAACTGTTTTACAGAGAGCAATGTCAGCGCAGAAGAGGTAGTTCAGTTTTTAGGGAAGATTTATGATTATTCTGATATAAAAGACAAGGTGATCCTTCTGCGGGTGGCTATGGCGATGGGCAGAAAGGATCTGGAGCGGATGTTCAGGGGAATCCTCCTTCCTCAGGAGAGGGAAGAGTTTGATGCAGCCATGGAAACGGCCCAGAGCGGGGCACCGCTGTCATAGACTTTTTTCAACTCTTCCATGAGAAGAGGAAGCTCCCATTCGCAGGTGCTGTTATCAAAGCTGTTAGGATCTGCGATAGAAACATTTCCGTCAGGAAGGAGTTTTGTGATCAGGACAAAGTGACCGTTTTGCGTCAGGCTTCCCTTACCCATAAGGGCGACCAGGATATGACCGGAAGAAAGAAGGGAAGCCGCGTTCTGGGGCGAATGGTCTGTTACAGATTCTACCTGAAAGCCATAGGCAGTAAGGACAGATGGGATCAGACTGTGATAGGAGCCGCTCTGGGGGGCATAATAGCCATTGGCAGCAGACCAGTCTGCGATCGTTACCGGGGTAATGGCTTCTCCGTCATTTGTGAAGCTGGAGATGAGCATGGCTGCAGCAGTAGGACCACATCCATACTGCTGCATGGGATCTGAACCGCCGTAGAGATAACTGCTCCAGCGGGTATCTCCCTGATTATAGTAGAACATCGGTCCCATACTGGTATCCAGGATGGCAGCATCATAAGAATTGCCATCTGATCCCGGCTTTGCCTCCATATGCAGGTTTTCTGCTTTTCCAAGGATCACAGGAGATGTATTTGCAGTCACAGAAGATGTATCTGGGATCCCCTGTGTCCTGGAAGTATCCTCTGAAAGCTCTGTTTGTTTTTGGATTTTTGGTTCTGGCTGGGTCTGCTTTTTAAGAAAGTCTTCCAGTTCATGAAATTTCTGGCTACTGGCAGTCTGTACAAAGGAAATACCGGATCGTGCGTCTTTTATGACCTGGGAAGAAAAGCCTGGGCAAAAATAAAAGCTCAGGCTGGCAGTGATCACCGAAACTGTACCGGTAATGGAAAGTTGGATCATCGTTTTCGCAAGTTGGAACTGTTTCAAGGTTTTATTTATCTGTTTTTTTTGATTCTTTAAAGTTCTATCTTTCATTTTTATCCATTTATTTCTTATCCGTTAACGAAGGGATACACGGGCCAGGACAGTCTGACCAATGGTATTTAAAGGACACTGCTGGCATACGGCGCCGATCTTATGTGCCTCCATAGGCATGCCGTATACAACACAGCTGTTCTTGTCCTGTCCGATGGTATAGGCGCCGTTTTTGCGCATGCGCAAAAGACCGGCAGCTCCATCTGCTCCCATTCCTGTGAGAAGAACGCCGATGGCGTGTTCCCGCACATGTAATGCAACTGAGTCAAAAAGCACATCCACGGAAGGTCTGTGTCCGTTTACCTTTTCTCCTTCCTGTACACTGACTGCATAGGAGTTTCCAAGAGGTACCACACGCATCTGCAGACCTCCGGGAGCTAAAAGCATAAGACCTTTGCGGATCCGGTCCCCGTTTTTCGCCTCCCGTACTTCCATTTTGCAGATCCTGTTTAAGCGCTCTGCATACATGGCTGTAAAACCTGCAGGCATATGCTGGGTGATCACAACTCCGGGAGTATCTGCAGGAAAATTCTTTACTACCTCGAGAATGGCTTCTGTACCTCCGGTAGATGCCCCGATAGCGATCACGGTTTCAGGGGAAGCACCCAGAGGAATCTTTGGTTTCTGCAGGAAAGTATTTCTGGCAGGAGGTAAAGAAGAAACCTTGCGGATACCACCTGCCTGAGGGTCTGCAGGAACAGAAGGAAGGTGTACGTGGGAAGCAGCCGCTACCATGAGTTTGGAACGGAGCATAGAAAGAAAGATCTCTTTAGACAGTCCATTGGCTTCATCCGGTTTCCGTACAAAATCCACAGCTCCGGCTTCCAGGGCATCAAAAACCCTCAGGTTCAGGGAAGATACCAGGATCACCGGGATAGGGTGGACGGGAAGCAGCTGCTTTAAAAAATCAATGCCGGACATTCCCGGCATTTCAATATCCAGGGTAAGCATATCCGGCTGCAGCAGCGGGATCTTTTCCTGGGCGTCAAGGGCATTTACTGCATATCCTACAACCTGGAAGCGGTCATCCTCAGAGAGAGAACGGATCAGCCAGGTGCGGAACAAGGGTGAATCATCCACCACCATTAATTTTAATTTATGATCCATGATCATAACGCCTCCTTAATAAGATAAGTGTAACAACGTATGAGATAACCTACGGGATCAGATCTTTCGGTAAATAGCCGGTTCAATATAGGAAAACGGGCAGCTTTCCTTATCCAGGCTTTCAGAATGTCCGATAAATAAGTAGCCTCCCGGAGCGGTAGCATCATAAAAGCGCCTTACCAGTGCCGCCTTCGTAGGACGATCAAAATAGATCATCACGTTTCTGCAGAAGATCAGGTCAAACTTTTTGCGGAAATGGATGGGATCCATCAGGTTAAAGGAACGAAAGATCACATTTTTCCTTAAAGCATCTGAAACAGTATAGGTTTTATCTCCCATGGGAACAAAATAGCGTTCCTGCCAGGAAGGCGGAAGCTCTTTTAAGCTTTCAAGGGAATATCTGGGATCCATGGCAGAATCCAGAACACGCTGGGAAATGTCCGTAGCAAGGATACGGGTATCCCAGCTTCCGGGAAGGGCAGAAAAATATTCTTTCAGATACATAGAAATGTTATAAGGTTCTTCACCGGAGGAGCAGCCGGCACTCCAGATCGCAATAGAACGGTCCCGGGAATGCTTGTTTGCAAGCTCAGGAAGAATCTGCTTCTGGAGAAAGTCAAAATGTTCTTTTTCCCGCATAAAATAGGTATAGTTGGTAGTCAGCTTGTTTAACATAACAGAAACCATCTCAGGATCTTTACCTGAGATGATCTCATCTATGTATTCTGTAAAACTATGAAACCCTTTCTGCTGCAGCATATTAGTAAGACGGCTGGTGATCAGCTGTTTTTTGTGGCTCAGATTGATGCCATAGTGCTGTTGGATATAAGTGTAAAGACGGTTAAAATCCCCGTCACTTAATGTAAGCATTGTATGACCTCCTTAGGAATCGGATGTACTCTCGGAGTCTTTCCTGCACCTGCCTTTGCGGCTGACAAAAAATCTTCTCGCAAAATCAAGTACAAAAAGATTCCGGGAGTACATTAAGAGCTGACCAGGGACTTGCAGTCAAAAGACATAAGCACAGTCCCATTTTCAAGTGTGATCATACCATCTAACAGCTTCTGTCTGCGTTTGATAGGGATCGGACGTACATCCTGAAGATCAATATCGATCACCTGCTGCACAGAATCCACAACGATGCATACAGGAAGATCGTCTACATTTAAAACGATAAAGCAGGTCTTACTGTTATATTCCAAAGCAGGCTTGCCCATATAGAGCCGTATATCTACTACCGGAAGGATCTGACCACGCAGATTGATGATTCCTTTAATATAATCAGGTACCAGTGGAAGATGAGTGATCGCACAGTCATTGATGATCTCCGTTACGTTATTGATACTTAAAAACAGAGTCATGTCTCCCGACTCAAAGGTAAGACAGCGTTCAACGGACTGGTTTTCAGCCGGTACGTCTGTCCGGATATTTGTTTCTGTTACTTCAGCCATTTTAAAACCTCCTGTTTACGCATTCTCTACAGCTATGGAATATAAGCTGAGGATATCCAGAATGATGCTGATATTGCCATCACCCATAATGGTACAGCCGGTGATGCCGTGGTCTTTCAGGTTAAATTCACTGAGAAAAGCAGGAAGCGGCTTTACTACCACCTGCTGCTCGCCGATCAGATCATCTACAAACAGGCAGTAAGAACGGTCATTTGCTTCCACCCATAAAAGGATACCGTCTTCCATCTGGGTAACCTCAGTTGGAAGGTGATAGAAGGAATGGAGGCGGACGATAGGATAAAAATGGTCAACACGTTCTACCATTTCATTGCCATATTCATCTTTGATCACCTGATCTGCTTTTACCTTAAAGGACTGACGGATATTGGCGATCGGTATAGTAAAAATAGAATCACCTACCGTTACTTTCATTCCATCTACAATAGCCAGAGTCAGCGGGATCTTCATGGAAATCGTAGTTCCTTCACCGTAGGTACTGGATACAGAAACGATACCGCCTAAGGATTCTACATTTTTCTTTACAACATCCATTCCAACACCACGACCGGAATATTCAGTTACCTCTGTATTGGTGGAAAATCCGGGAAGCATGATCAGCCCCAGGATCTCCTTCTGGCTGTATTCAGAATCAGGCTTGGTCAGCATGTTCTTTGACCGGGCTTTTTCAAGAATCTTCTGGGGATCCATGCCATATCCGTCATCTTTAACGGAGATAACAACCTCACTGCTGGTATGGGAAGCGGAAAGTACGATCTCGCCCTGGGGATCCTTACCGGCAGCAATACGTTCCTGGGCTGTTTCTTCAATCCCATGATCCATGCTGTTACGCACGATATGCATGATAGGATCCTGTATATTGTCTACGATCGTCTTATCTACCTCTGTATCTTCACCTACAATGGTCAGACGGACGTCTTTTCCCAGGCTCTGCTTCATATCACGCACAATACGGTTCATTTTCTGGAACACGCCGGAAATCGGGACCATGCGTAAAGACATGGCAATATCCTGCAGATCATTGGTGAGTTTACGCAGCTGACGTGCAGATTTCATAAAATTATCCCTGTTGTCCCTTGGCAGCAGGTTTAATTCAGGGGAAGATGTGACCATGGATTCAGTGATCACGATCTCACCAACAATATCCATCAGGCTGTCCAGCTTCATCAGGTTGACGCTGATCAGATTCTGCTTGACCGGGGCATGGGAAAGCATAGGAGCTGCTTTCCCGGCAGCTGTATCTGTGGATGCAGGTGCTGGTGCCGTGGGTTTGGAAACAGATGCCTTTTTTTCCTCAGCTTTTGCAGGAGGAGCGGCTTTTGAGACATTTACAAGCTCATAAGATCGGATGTGGTTCTGGGTTTTTAAAATCCCTTCAGCCTTAGAAGCGTCTTCACTGGAGTCAAAAGCAAGGAAAAAGCCATTTTCTGCGATCTTCTGTGAAGTATCCGAATCTGTTTCCATATCACTGGGATAGAAACGAAAAGTCACTTCACATTCCCTTACTGCATTTACGATCATATAAGCCCGCAGATTCTCCATTCCCACGCCTTCTTCCAGAAAAACATGGAAAAAGCAGGCTGCATCCTTATCATCAGGGAGAGAAGCAGGAGCTGCAGCACCAGGAGCTGCAGCACCAGAAGCTGCAGCTCCAGAAGCTGCTGCACCAGAAGCTGCAGCACCAGAAGCTGCTGCACCAGAAGCTGCAGGTGCAGCCTGTGAAGCTTCCGGCTGTGCAGGTGCAGCGCCGCTGATCTTCTTCAAAAAAGAATTGATCTCATTGGAGAACGCATCAATATCAGTAGAAAGAGGTACTCCCTGTTCTACTTTCTCGATTTCGCTTCTTAAATAATCCTCTGAACGGAACATCAGGTTGAAAAGCTCTTTCTTATGTTCAGGATCCAGAGTTTCGATTCCTTTATCACGGATATAAAAAAATACATCTTCAATATGATGGGCGATCGTGGAGATCGAATTAAATTCCATCATTGCAGAAGAGCCTTTGATCGTATGCATGATACGGAAGATCTCATTTACGTCATCGGTGGAAAAATCACCGTTTTTCTCATCAGCAACCAGCATTTCGTCTAACTGGTCTAAAAGATTGTTTTCTTCATAAAGGTATGTATCCAGAATACTGCTGTCCATACCACTGCTCATATTGTACACCGCCTTTTTTCATAATAATCAGAATAGTATTTCTTTTAACTTTATCGGCGGTGGTTGAAAATGGATAAGGGGATTTCAAAAAAGAAACAGTAAGTTGATACAACAGTTATAAAAAAAAAGAAAACGCCGATAAAATTATCAGAGATAGGATATCTGATCATTTTTGGAGGAAACCGTAAAAATGGCGATCAAAAGAAAAGAAAAAAGAAGGCTTTTGCAGACAGCGGCCCTCTTAATGCGGGCAAATGAAAGAGTGTTCATGGGATTCGGCCAGAATACAGAAGAAATGATGATCGATGCTCTTTCACAATCTCAGGAAACAGCCCTTTTGTTGGGAACAGAGCTGGAAAATGTGGGAAAAGCAGATCTGGTCCCCCTTCTGGAAGTATATTGTGAAGATCTTTATGAGATGAGTCAGAATCTTCACAGTAAAAAACAGATTGCAAGGCGGTATAAAAAAATAAAGAAAGAATTGAAACTTTTATATGAACGTATGGAGAATGATATGGAAACAGACCGTCTCTGTTTTGTCTTTCTTCCATATAAAGTGTCTATGTGGGATTCTATGGAAACCGTCTGGAAAGCGGCAGATAAAGATCCGGATTGCGATGCCTATGTTGTACCGATCCCCTATTTTGATAAAGACCAGGATGGGAATCTGACAGTAGAACACTACGAGGGAGATCAGTATCCACAAGATGTTCCTGTCACAGATTACCGCACATTCCGCCTGGAAGATAAGAAACCGGATGCGGTGTTTATCCACAATCCCTATGACCAGAACAATAGATTGACCAGCGTCCATCCTGATTTTTATAGCAGCAGATTGAAGAAATATGCAGATCAGCTTGTATATCTGCCTTATTATACCACACCAAGTACTGGAAACGTAGAATCTGCGAAACGCCAGGCGAGAAGCACCGGGTTTGTCATTGAGCCGGGAACTATTAATGCAGACTGCTTTGTTACAGCAACAGAGCAGGAAAGAGAACTGTTTATCAATATTTTGTGTTCCGGACTCAAAGGAGTTCCAACAGAGCAATGGGAAGAGAAGGTACAGAACTTTGGATCACCAAAGATTGAACGTGCCCGAAGTACGAAAAGACAGGACAGTTCTCTTCCAGAAAAATGGAGGGAATGTCTTTACAGACCTGACGGAGCCAGGAAAAAGACTGTATTTTATAGTCTGTCTGTAGAGGCACTTCTGACCCAGCCAGATATGATGCAGAAGATAGAAGAGGTACTTCAATATTTTAGAAACAGAAAAGATCTCGCTTTATGGCTTCGTCCTCATCCACTGTATGAACAGACACTGGAGGTGATGCGGCCCCAGTTTTTACGGAAATATAGAGAACTTCTGGCTTCTTATGAAGAAGAAGGCTGGGGAATCCTGGACAGCGGATACGATCTTGATCTTGCCATTGCTTCCTGTGACTGCTATTACGGAGATTACAGCTCTGTAGCCCAGTTGTTCTGGGAAACAGGAAAACCGGTTTTATATCAGGATTCCCTGGTAAGAGAAAAGGAATGTAAGATACCATGCTGGCCGGGAGCTTTTTGGGAAGATGAAAAAGAAGTGTGGTTTGTTCACGGAAAAGTAAACCTGCTGTTTCATTATGATAAACAAATGGACAGACTTTCCTGCATAGGAAAGATTCCGGGAGAATTGGCATTTAAGGGAGATCTGTTCCGTTCTGTTGTACGGGTAGAAGACAGACTGTATCTTGTCCCATATTTTGCCAGAAACCTGGCCATTTACCATATAGATAAGGATCAGTTTGAGTCCGTACAGATCCGTGATGCAGAGCATTTTATAGAACAGCCGTTATTCCTGAAAGGCTTTCAGAGAGGTAATGTACTATATTGTATGCCTGCATGGTACAACAGCATCCTTTGCATAGATCTTACTTCCGGACATGTAACCTATACAATGGTGGATAAGAATAAAGTACGTGGTATTCCGGGGGTATTTGGCGGGGCTGTTTCTATAGGCAGAAACATTTTATGTCCGCAGACTTATAAAAAACGATGGCTGATCCTGAACACGGATACAGGAAAAGTATCCTGGTGCAGTTTTGCAGATCCGGAAAGGGAAATCACTTCGGTTACAGTTTGTGGTGATACTCTGGTATTTTTCGATGCCAGAACAGGATGCATCCTGAAAGAAACCAGAGAAGAGGGAAAAATAGAAGAGATTTTATATATTGACAGCAACGAAATACAGCTATATGCAGTATCCGAAAATGAAGTGATCGCAGATGATCTGGGATCAGGAACCTATTTAAAGTTTTGTCTGGATGGAACAGTGGTTTGGAGAAAGGAACGGAAAGAAGAAAAGACCGTATTAGGCAGCAGATTTAGGAAAGTTACAGAAGGAGAAAAAAACTGTGATATCCGTTTTACAGAGCAGGAATATCAGGAATGGAATTCTCCGTCAGCAGCAATTTATAAGGATATCCTTCCCACAGATCTGTATTATGTAGAGGAGGAAAATGAAGTCCTCACGCTGGACAAATGGCTTTCTCTCTGTGACCGGATCCAGATGCCAGTACCAGATGATAGACACAGCGGAGAAATGATCAAGGACTATGTAAAAAGCAAGCTTGCAAATGGATGAAAAGAGAAAAATCATGCAAAGTTATTTTGAAAGTGCATTGCCCTATCTTGAGGTTTTTTATCAGCCGATCTACAATTTAAATGAAAAGAAACTGAATGTTGCAGAAGCACTTTTACGATATGATGATGGCCACCATCAGAATATTGAACAGGTGATCCGCAAAGCAGAGGAAATGGGCTATGTCAGCTGTTTTGATCTGTGGGTTTTAAATAAAGTGTTAGAACAGCTGCCAGAGCTGAAAAAAAGAAACATTGAAAGAATAAATGTAAATCTGTCCCCGGTCACATGCTCCAGCGTGGAATCAGAAAAGAAAATCTTTGCCATGCTAGATCAATGTACATCAGATATATCTGCTATATGTTTTGAAATCACAGAAAGTAATCAATTACAGAATATGCAGCAAGTCATTAAGCTGGCAGAAAATTTGATAAAAAGAGGATGCCTCATAGCTATTGATGATTTTGGAAAAGAAGAGTCAAATCTCCTGCGGCTTATGCAGATACCGTTTTCTGTGTTGAAAATAGACAAGGCAGTTACATGGACTATAGATACAACAAGTTTTTCAAAAGACCTTATTTCGGAGATCATATATTTTTTGCACAAATATGGGATCCAGATCACGGCTGAGGGGATAGAAAACCAGCTCCAGGCGAAAGAACTTTCGGATATGGGCTGTGATTTCCTTCAGGGTTATCTGATCTCGAAGCCAGTATCGTTTGAAGATTTTTGTGCATTTATAGATGCTCATAATAAAAAAGAGTCTGCAGGATGGAAAGAAACACTGGAAGAAGCAGGAAAAAAGAACCATAGAAAAGAAAAATGAAAAACCAAATATCCCTTATGATTTTTCGCTACTTGCCGAATAATAAAAGTAGGGATTAAATTCCACAATATTCCACGAAAGAAATAACAAAGAGAGGGAAGGAACATGAAGAACCGTAATATGAAGCAAAAAATCACGATTGCTTTTGGAGCAGTAGTCATCTGTTTTTTTGTAACAGTTGGCGCGCTGTTTTATGGAATGATCAACATCAGCACACAGTATAACCAGTTCTATAAAAATAACCACGAAGCGATCGTACGTGTAGACAAGGTAAAAATCTATATGCTGGCAACAATCCAGAATCTGACGCAGGCTATGATTGATGATGACCCCACCGCCACAAAAACATATCTTTCAAACGTTGATTCGTATAGAGACGGCCTTGCGGAGAACGCAGGCTGGTTCATGGAGCGTTATAATGGAGATATGACACTGGTAAACCAGTTTCATACACAGCTTCAGGTAACTTCTGAGGTCACAAACAAGATCTTAGAGTATCTGTCCACTGGTTCTGACCGTGCGAAAGAGCAGGCAAGGCTCACGTTTATCAATGAGTTTGATCCGGAAGTGTCCAAGCTGGAAGGAATTCTGGATCAGTTTAGCGATCAGGTGACAGACCTTGTTGGTAATGATTACAATTCTTCCATGAAGACCAGAACCATCCTGTTTATTGTAGGGATCATAATTGTTATCGTTGCACTGATCCTTACCGTTATTATGGCAACGATCCTGATACGTTCCGTAGTAGAGCCGGTAAAACAGTTGCAGGAAGCTATGGAAAAAATGAGACGCGGTAATATGGATATTGATATCGAGTACAAGGCAGAAGATGAGCTTGGAAAGCTTTCCGATGATTTGCGGTCTGTAGCAGCGTTCCTGAACGCGGTAGTGGCAGATGAGACAAATATCCTTACAGAGATGAGCCGCGGAAACTTTAATGTTTATTCTTCTATGTCAAAGGATTATGTAGGAAGCTTTGTTGCGATCTATAACTCTATGGTTCTTCTGAGAGATAATTTAAGCAGTACGCTTTCGAGTGTTACCCAGTCAGCTGATCAGGTGGCAGCAGGCTCCGATCAGGTATCCTCCGGAGCACAGGCATTATCCCAGGGTGCTACCGAGCAGGCTTCTTCCGTGGAAGAACTGGCAGCGACCATTAATGAGATTTCCAATAATGTTGAAAAAAATGCTGAAAATGCAAAGGCAGCCAGCGACATGGCTGATAATGTAAGAGAACAGGCAGGAGAAAGCAGACAGCGTATGCAGGAGATGCTTTCTGCCATGACGGACATCAGCAACAGCTCCAGTGAGATTGGAAAGATCATCAAGACGATTGAGGATATTGCATTCCAGACTAATATTCTTGCTTTGAACGCAGCCGTAGAAGCAGCCCGTGCAGGAGCAGCAGGAAAAGGATTTGCAGTAGTAGCAGACGAGGTTCGTAATCTTGCAGGAAAATCAGCAGAAGCTTCAAAGAATACTTCTGCTCTCATTGAAGGTTCTCTTCACGCAGTTGACCGTGGTACTAAGATCGCAAATGAAACAGCCAAGGCATTGCAGCAGCTGACCGAAGGCGTTCAGGGAGTAGCACAGACCATTGAGGAGATCTCTTCTGCCAGCGAGTCACAGGCAGTTTCAGTAAAACAGGTAAATGAAGGCATCAGCCAGATCTCCAGCGTTGTACAGAGCAATTCTGCAACTGCAGAAGAAAGCGCTGCAGCCAGTGAGGAACTTTCCAGCCAGGCACAGATCTTAAAGGATTTGGTAGGTAAATTCACATTGAAGGATGGTTCTGCGGATCCTGTATCACATACAGCACAGTCAGGCAAGACAACAGGAGAAACAGGAGAAAAAGAACCGTCATCCCCTATCTCTTATGAGGATAATGACAAATACTAAGGCTGTGGTTAAAAAAGAATAGATAGTGTGTATGAGCCCACAGCAGATTTTATTTTCTGTTGTGGGCTTGATTAAAGTTGGAAAGGAAACTGAAAAATGGCAGAGCCAAGAAAATTATCACCGAAAGAATTCAGGACGATGCAGCTGTTAGAGCTGGATATGCTGGAGGAATTGGACCGGGTATGTAGAAAATATGATATTAAATACTGTATTACCTATTCCAGTAGAAAAACGGCAGCCACATGCTCCTGTATCAAGTTTTGACTTTAATGTAAAAAGCAAAAATGTAAAAGAAAAAATGCAAAATAATAAATGAATCTGTGAGAACACAGCCAATACGGAAACGGGAAATAGTCATACTATTCTGATATCGCCAATTGGATTTTAAAACGAACTGAAATAAAAAGTAACCTGTCAACAAAGATTCATGCATTGTTTGTGCCGAAGGCAGGAGCGATACAAGGAGGACATGTCGCGACGGCATGTTTAAATTAATGAAAATAGCAGTTTTATCAGATATACATGGTAATATGGAAGCTTTTCGTGAAGTTGTAAAATATCTGGAAAAAGAACAGATAAAAAAAGTGCTCATTCTTGGAGATATTATTGATTATGGTCCTCACTCAAATGAGGTGATTACCTGCTTAATGGATCTTCCATGGGAAATAATCTGTAATATACGTGGAAATCATGAGGAAGCAGTCATAGAACAAAAATATGACATGTTTTCTTCTGAAAGAGGGAAAAGATGTGCAGAGAATACGCGAAAATTGCTGAATGCAGAAAGTTGGCATTATTTGAATACCATAATGGATTCAACAGCATTAACAGAGGTAGTTATAGAAGGAAAAAAATGCTTAGCAGTTCATGGAAGCCTTAAAGATCATATGTGGACAGCTATCAGACCTGGGCAGGATTTAAGCGAATATAAAAAATACGACTATGTTTTTTCTGGACATTCCCATTTACCGCATATATTTAGTGAATATTATTATGTAGATAATATAGAATACAGAAATAAGAAACGTACAACGTTTATTAATCCAGGGTCTGTCGGACAGCCAAGGAATCATAATCCCAGAGCACAATTTGTACTATGGGATACAGAAACAGATGAATTTAAGATGTGTGCAGTTGATTATGATATAGAAAGAGAGCAGAAAGCATTTTCTGATAAAATAGATTCTTTTTATAAAAAGAGGTTATTAACAGGAGTATGATGATAATGAAAAACTTGTATGTGATCAGTGGAGTAACTGGAATGACAGGAAATGAATTGGCAAGACAGCTTGTCAGAATGGGACATAAGGTGATAGGTTTTGATAATTTTTTTGCGTCTTCTCTTCATACAGTAGAAGACATAGTCAATAATTCACTTTTTACGTTTTATCAATACGATATTAATGATAATGCCCAGATGGACAGCCTGAAACAAGAAATACAAAAAGAAAAGGGTCAATATGGTTTACTTGTATACATAAACTGTGCTGCAGTGGTACATACGGAACATTTTTATCATGTAAATCGCACGTTTACAACCAATGTACTGGGAATGAAGATGTTTCTTGACCAGGCGATAGAGAATGGTGCAGATATTTATATAAATTGTTCAACGTCTGAAGTATATTCTATGCAGTCATGGACACCGGATGGAGTGAAAGAGTCGGATTTTATTACTATGTCTGATGCAGAACACAGCCAGAGAACGAGCTATGCTACTGGAAAACTCATGACAGAATTTTTTATAAAAGATGCTGTGGATGAAGGTAAGATTAAAGGCTGTTCGATTCGCTTTGCTAATGTTTACAGCAAAAACGAATTGTATCCAAAACATATTATCCCTTATATTCTTCACCAGTTAAAGGATACAGGAAAGGTGCAACTTTTAGAAAATAGTAAGAAAAATATGAGAACATTTCTTTACAATGAAGATTCTTGCAGAGCTGTGATTGCATTGATTGATTCACCGGAGGCTTTGGATGGTTCTATTTATAATGTGGCAACGGATGAGGAAATATCCATTGTAAATCTGGTAAAAATGTGTGGGGATAAAATGGGGAAGAAAGATCCACAGATTGTATTTAAAGGATTTAGAAAGTCAGATCCGGAAAGGAGACTGTTAAATACAGATAAAATCCGAGAAAGAACCGGATGGATGCCGAAAGTAACACTTGAACAAGGTATTGAGGAGTGTGTAAAGGAATTAAACAAATGAAAGTTTTAATCATAACGGTGGCGGGCATGTCTACACGATTCAGCCGGTCAGTAGGTAAGCCGGTCATTAAGTGTTTATATCATAATAAGTCATTAAAAGACAGCTTGTTGTATATTTTGTTAGAACGCAGCAGAGAATTTGACTATTTTATTATAGTGGGTGGATACAGATATAAAGAGTTATGCGAAACAATCAGGGCATCATTTAAAAAGTTTTCAGATAGGATTCTTTTGATTGAAAATCCATATTATTCAACCTATGGTTCAGGATATAGTCTTTATTTAGGACTGCAAAAAGCCTTTGAAACAGGGGCAGATGAGATCGTTTTTGCAGAAGGAGATTTATATTTTAATGAAGACGATTACCAAAGGGTGTGTAGTGCCGATAAAAGTGTGGTTACTGTTAATAGAAATCCAATCCTGGCAGACAAATCAGTTGCGCTGTATTTTGATATTGCTGGTGAAATCCGATACATATATGATACAGGACACAATGAATTACTCATAAAAGAGCCCTTTTTTGCGATTTATAATTCTGGACAGGTCTGGAAATTTTCAGATAAAGAAATAGCAAAAAAAGTATTTAGCAAAATAGATAAAGAAGAATGGAAAGGAACTAATCTGATTTTTGTTGAAAAATATTTTCGTACTATTGGGAGAGACAAGTATGAACTGATTACCTTGGGAAATTGGGTTAACTGCAATACATTAGATGACTTCAACCAAATTCAGGAGTATTAAAAGATGAAAACAATCAATGAAAAGCTGGAAAAATTGAAAAATGAATTGAAAAACAGGAAAGTCAGAATTATGATCATTGGCCTGGGAAGTGTAGGAAATTATTTGCTGGATTATCTGGTTTCTATGGCGGATGAGAATATGGAAATCTGCGTGGTTGGAAGAAATGAAGAAAAAATGAACTCGGATGTAAATATCGTTAAGGTTGCGTCGTTGATCAGAGGACAAAACAAATGTCAGGTAAAAATAAATGCTACTGTTGATTTAAACGATATAAAAACGATTGAGCATGCTATAGAGTGTTTTGTACCGGATATCATTGTCAATAGCAGCCGTGCTTACTCAGGGTTGAAATATGGAAGCATTTCGTGGAAAACAGTGCGGGCTTATGGAATCTGGTCTCCTTTATCTATACGATATACAAAAAATATCATGGAGGCTTATGAAAGAACTGGTTCAGATGCGATTGTTATTAATACATCTTATTCAGATGTGGTGATACCATGGTTGAAATCGGCAGGTAAGGCATATCCGGACTTTGGAAGTGGTAACATCAATCATCTGGTATACCGATTTAAGCTTGCGGCAGGCAATATTCTCTCGATTAGAGACTTTTGGAATATAGATATTACATTTGCGGTTGCCCATTTTCATGATGTATGTATTAGTAAAGAAGGTCATACAGAGGGAGTTCCAATGCTGATCGACATGAGATACCATGACAGTCCACTACCTTTGGGGATTGATAAAATCATATCCAATTGCAATATCCCTATGCCAGTTGATGCTAAAAGAAATATGATGAATGCTTCCAGTAATTTTGAAATTATTCAGGCAATCCTTGGGGCGGTAAGAACTGGAAAAAAGACAAAACTTCATTGTCCTGGGGTATTTGGTGAGATAGGTGGATACCCAGTTATTATTGATGGAAGTGGTGAATCTCCACGAGCGTATATAGATGAAACTGTTTTTTCTTTGGAAGAAATGAGGAAAAAAAACAAAGAATCTATTTATTTAGACGGAATAGAGAATGTCCAGGATGGTGTTCTTGTTTATACAAATGAATTATTACAAAAAGTAAAAAAAGTTTTTGACGTGAATCTTACAAAACAGGTTTCTTTTGATGAAATAGATAATACGGCAGAGTTTATTATCAGGGAAATCATAGAAAAAAACAAATAAAACGAACAAATTAGAGGAGATTCAAATATGAGCATTGTATATACATGCTTTACAACAGATGTGATCCATGCAGGGCATTTAAATATCATCCATGAGGCACAAAAATATGGAGACGTAGTGGTTGGTGTTATGACAGATAAGGCATTAGTACAGTTTGACCGTTTTCCCACAATTTCTTTTTATGAAAGAAAAAAAATGGTGCAAGAAATTACTGGTGTGTCAGAAGTAATAGAACAGGATTCAATTATGTATGATACGGTCATTAGGAAAATAAAGCCGGATTATGTTATACATGGAGATAATTGGTGTAAAGGACCTATGAAAGCAATCCGCGAAAATGCAAAAAAAGCAGTGGAAGCTTACGGTGGTAAGATCATTGATATTCCATATACATATGATCCACAGATTAAAGAACTCAATAGGAAAATGAGGGCGAGACTTGCTATGCCAGAGTACAGACGGAAGCGATTAAAGCAGTTACTTGGCATTAGACCGATTGTAAAGGCACTGGAAGTTCATAATGGAATTACAGGCCTTATTGCAGAGAAAACGGTGGTTGAGCATGATGGCAGATTGGATCAATTTGATGCCATGTGGATATCTTCTCTTTGCGATTCCACAGCTAAAGGGAAACCTGATATTGAACTTGTTGATATGACAAGCCGGTTTAGAACAATTGATGATGTTACAGAGGTAACAACAAAACCTATCATTTTTGATGGAGATACAGGTGGGCTGACTGAACATTTTGTATATACAGTGAGGTCTCTTGAGAAAATGGGAGTTTCAGCTGTGATCATTGAAGATAAAACGGGGCTTAAGAAAAATTCGCTGTTTGGGACAGATGTGGCACAGACCCAGGATAGTATAGAACATTTCAGCCAGAAGATACGCGCAGGAAAAAATGCCCAGCTTACAGATGATTTCATGATCATTGCAAGAATTGAAAGTCTTATTCTGGAACGCGGAATGGAAGATGCTTTAAAGCGTGCAACTGCTTTTGTTAAAGCAGGTGCAGATGGAATTATGATTCATAGCAGAAAAAAAGATCCAGCGGAGATACTGGAATTTTGTGATAAGTTCAGGATGGTAAATACGGAAACACCTTTAGTAGTGGTTCCCTCTTCTTTCAATACGATTACGGAAGAGGAACTGGCAGTTCATGGGGTGAACCTTGTGATTTATGCGAATCAGTTGACTCGCAGTGCATTTCCTGCCATGCAGGATACAGCAAGAGAAATATTGAAATATCATAGAGCGAAAGAAGTGGATGACCGACTACTTCCGATTAAGGATATTATTACATTAATCGATACACTATAACAAGTGTGGAAAGAGAGTAAGGAGTGCAAAGAGCTTATGAAAGCAGAAAAGCTAGTACAGATTATAGGATCAGATTTTTATACAGGCGTGCCGGATTCACAATTAAAAGCACTTTGTGATTACCTGATGGCAACATATGGAATCAATGAGAACCATCATATAATAGCGGCAAATGAAGGAAATTGTACAGCTTTAGCAGCTGGTTACTATCTGGCCACAGGTAAGATACCTGTAGTATACATGCAGAATTCAGGAGAAGGAAATATTATTAATCCTGTTGCATCGTTGTTAAATGATAAGGTCTATGCGATACCCATGATATTTATTATAGGCTGGAGAGGTGAACCGGGAATACATGATGAACCTCAACATATTTATCAGGGAGAGATTACTTTAAAACTTCTCGAAGATATGGGGATAGAAGCTTTTGTAATCCGCAAAGAAACAACGGATAAAGAAGTAGAGCAGCAGATGGAATGCTTTAGGAAAAAATTGGCAGTTGGAAAAGATGTAGCTTTTGTAGTCAGTAAAGGAGCTATTTCTACGGATACAAAGATTTCATACAAAAATCATAACAAAATGCTGCGAGAAGATGTTATTCGGCTTATTGTAAAAAATTCTAAAAAAGATCCAATTATTTCAACTACCGGGAAGGCATCCAGAGAACTTTTTGAAATAAGGACAGCAAATGAACAGGGGCACCAGTATGATTTTCTGACAGTAGGATCAATGGGGCATACGTCTTCTATTGCCCTGGGTATAGCACTAAATGAGCCAGATACAAAGATATGGTGTATTGATGGTGATGGTTCAGCTCTTATGCATATGGGAGCTATGGCGATAATAGGTTCTACTGCCCCCGCAAATATGATCCATGTAATCATTAACAATGAAGCGCATGAAACAGTTGGAGGCATGCCAACAGCGGCTTCTGTTAATTTTACAAAAGTTGCGAAAGCCTGTGGTTATCCACATGCAGTTTGTGTTGATACATTTGATGATTTGGAAAGAGAACTTAAGAAAGCAAGAAAACGAAAAAAGTTGAGTTTAATAGAGGTGAAGTGTGCTATTGGATCAAGACAAAATCTGGGTAGACCAACAACAACAGCTATTGAAAATAAGGAAAAGTTCATGGAGTATCTGAAAACATTAAATGAATATCAATTAATAACCACCTCTTTGAAAAGAGATTAATTTGTGAAGCGGATATTTTATTTTTTTGAGCGGGGATAACATGGCAGAGGAGAGAACATGATGGATGCTGCTAAGAAACTTACACCACAAGAATTTAGAACAATGCAGTTGTTAGAATTAGATTTACTAATTGAGTTCGATCGTGTTTGTAGAAAGCATGGTATTAAATATTGCATTACTTGCGGAACATTACTAGGTGCTGTTAGGCACAAAGGTTATATTCCATGGGATGACGATTCAGATATTGCAATGCTTCGGGAAGAGTATGAGAAATTCAGGGCAGTTGCGGATGAAATGGATGCTTCTGTTTGCTACTTTCAAGATCACTATAATGATCCAGAATATCTTTGGCAATATGGAAAATTGCGTAGGACTGGAACTTCATTTGTCCGAGCAGGACAGGAACACATGAAAGGAAAAACCGGCGTCTTTGTAGACATTTTTGTTCTTGATGATTGCCCCAAAAGTGTGCTCGGAATGGAACTACAAGATTTATGGTGCTTCTTTTTAAGGAAAATATTGTATTCTCGTGTAGGAAAAGTTAATGAGACAGGCATGAAAAAAGCAATTTATAGCCTTCTCTCGGTGATTCCGGTCAAGTGGGTATATGGAAGAGTTGAAAAGATGGCGAGCAGAAGCAATAATAGTACACCAAACAGAGTGAGAACCTTGTTGTTTCCTACATTTGGGAAACTCTATATGAAAAATGCACATCCAGCAAAAATACGATATGGGATGCCAAAGAGTTGGTTTTTGGATAGAGCGGAGTATGATTTTGAGGGACACAAATTATACGGAACAAAGAACTATGATGCTTTTTTGAAATATGTCTATAATGATTATATGACATTACCACCGAAGGAAAAGAGATTCCCCCATGCTCCTGTATCTAGTTTTAACTTCAATGTTCAAAGTAAAAGCGTTGACAGGGAGAAGGTAAAATGAAAAATGCGATTATACTAGCAGCAGGAAAATCTGATCGTTTTGCTCCGTTTACATATGAAAAACCTAAAGGCTTGTTTCGGGTAAAGGGCGAAATTCTCATAGAACGGCAGATAGAGCAACTAAAAGAATCAGGAATAGAAAACATTTATATAGTTATTGGCTATATGAAGGAAAAATTTTTCTATTTGGAGCAGAAGTATGGTGTTCATTTAGTTGTAAATAATGAGTTTGGCAAGAAAGGAAATCTCTATTCGCTTTATGTGGTTAGACAATACCTTTCAAATTCATTTATTTGTTGTGCTGATCATTACTTTGTCACCAACCCGTTTATAGAGGAAAATTCGGACAACCGTTCATACCGTGCAGTATCATATCAGACTGGGAAATTCCGGGAATTTGGAGTTATGTGTTCAGATGCAGATGCGATCACCGATTTAACTATAGGTGGAAAAGACTCACTAGCCATGGTTGGACACGCATATATGAATGAGGGGTTTAGCCAAATATTTCGGAAACTTATGGAATCTGAAATAAATGACTTTGGTGTCGCTTCAATGTTTTGGGAAGAATTTTATGCAAAACATATGCGTCAGCTCACATTTTATAAAAAAGAGTTTTCGCCAAATGCAATTTTGGAATTTGATAGCATCGACGATCTACGAATGTTTGATTCGGAGTTTCTTTTGAATGTTGATTCGGAAATAGTTACAAATATCTGCGAGACTTTAAAATGCAATCCTAATTCAATTAGTGATATATCTGTGATTAATGCAGGACTTACCAATGTTTCGTTTGCATTTGAGTGCAATGGAGAAAAGTATGTCTATCGTCATCCGGGTGGAACAGCAGGAAATTTGATTGATCGTCAATCAGAACTTTTTGCACAGTTGGCAGCAAAAAAGATAGGTATTGATAAATCCGTGATACATATGGAAATAGCAGGATGGAAGATTTCACATTATGTTCAGAATGCCCAAAACTGTAACTTTGAAAAATCAAATGAACAGCTGACAGTTGCAATGAAGTATTTGCATCGTTTGCATGAGGTCGAACCAGATGAAAGCGTAAAAATCTTTGATAATGTTGCAGAAGGTAAAAAATTGATGGATATTGCATCTGCAACAAAAGGAAATCTGCGAAAAGAGTTTGCTGATCTTGTTGAAAAAGTAGAAAGGCTATATTCATTGGTAAAGGCCGATGCTAAAAGATTAGGGTATGGTTTAGTTCTCTGCCACAATGATACATATGAACTAAACTATCTTTATGATGAAAAAGGAGAAATATACCTGATTGATTGGGAATACACTGGTTTAAACTATGCGGCGAATGATATTGGAAGTATTTTATGTCGTTATGATTGGTCGGATGAGCAGATAGAGAGATACCTAAAGGCTTTTGTTGGTAGAACGTTAACGGAAGATGAACATCGGTATTATATTGCATTTATCCCTATTTCAGCGTTTTATTTTTTCTGTTGGGGGCTTTATAAAGGTAGCGTTGGCGAGGATGACGGTTTTTTCTTCTTGTCATCTTACAGAAATTTGGTGAGATTTATTGACTTCGCATTGAAAAGTTATGGAGAAAAGGAATAATGGTCACAGTAATAATTCTTGCGGGTGGAGTTGGTTCTCGTGTGGGTGCAGGGCGTCCGAAGCAGTTTGTTGAAGTACTTGGAAAACCAGTTTTGGCATACACAATTGAAATTTTTCAGAACAATCCTCAGATAGACGCTATAGAGGTTGTTTGCCATAAGAAATGGAAAGAGTATCTTACGGGAATGATCGAACAATATGGTCTGAGCAAAGTAAAGTGGATTGCAGATGGCGGAGATACTTTTCAAGATTCTGTAATGGGCGGTATCAATAATTTAAAGGACAAAATCAAGCCTGATGATTATGTTATGATACAATATGGAGCAGCACCATTTACATCGGATAAAATTGTCAATGATGTGATCCGTGTGATGAAGGATAAAGGATCAGCTATTACAGCTACGCCATGTTATCAGTTGTTAGGAAGTAATGACGAAAATGCTACTAGCAAGACCTGGGTTGATAGGGATAAATATATTCAGATCGCATGTCCTTATGGGTTCAGATTTGATTATCTTCTGAATGTGTATAAGAGGGCAAAAGAGAAAGGCTTAATTGAAAAGGTCGAACCGTATACAACTTCTTTGATGTATGCTCTTGGAGATAGATTGTATCAGGCGTATGGAGATCAGACAAATATTAAAATTACAACAAAAGAAGATCTTGCGTTATTTGAGGGTTATGTACTATTGCAACAAAGAAAAATGAAGCTATGAAATTGATTTGATGAAATTAACCTAGATTATTCACGGATCAGCCGTGAAAGTGGCTGAAAGCCACATAGTTACTGTATTTTAGCTGAATATTGCTTTTCACCTATCAAGTGAATGAAAAAAGAGCATCCATTTGTGGTAA
>NZ_JAVYJB010000012.1:0-100648 GCF_032490495.1 Pilosibacter fragilis
AAACGCTGAAGGCATCTAAGCGTGAAGCCCCCCTCAAGATGAGATATCCCATTCGAAAGAAGTAAGACCCCTTGAAGACGACGAGGTAGATAGGGCAGAGGTGGAAGTGCAGTAATGTACGGAGCTGACTGTTACTAATCGGTCGAGGGCTTATCCAGGAAGGTCTGGTTGGTTGATGAAATGGTAAAGATGGATTTCAATATGTGGTTTTGAAGGTATGTGTGCACGAGTGGCTCAGTGGTGGAGTATCGCCTTGCCAAGGCGAGGGTCGCGGGTTCGAATCCCGTCTCGTGCTTTCAAAGAGATAGAAAAAAGAGTCATCCGATGGATGGCTCTTTTTGTATGTTCAAGCCCTGCCGGGCTAGAACGGTTCGAATGTCGGCGTTCCACTCCGGTCGTAGCAACAATTTCAAATGCTTGTAAAACATAGGATTGCATGGTATGATAAAATATGTTCGGAAATGCTGGCTGAATGTATCAGCAGAAATTGCCGACAGCACGCGATAGAGTTCATGCATGAGGGTCACACGCTCAAAAAAGTTTAAACATGAATCATGAGAAAGGGGACATAGCTGTTCTAAGGCAGTTGGAAGTGTATGGGAAAACATAGAGATGGCTTTAAGAGCCGGACAGGATTTGTGCTGGCCTGCATTGGGTCGGCTGTTGGTATGGGGAATATCTGGAGATTCCCATATATGGTTTCAGAATGGGGTGGAATGACGTTCCTGCTTCCATATGTTCTGTTTGTTATTTTGATCGCTTCTACCGGAGTGATCGAGGAAATGGCGCTTGGCCGCGCGGCAAAGAGCGGACCGATCAAAGCATTCGGTAAATGTACGGAGATCCGCACCGGAAATAAGCGGACAGGAGAGGTGATCGGTGTGATTCCGGTTATCGGATCCCTGGCATTGGCGATCGGATATAGCGTGGTCGTAGGATGGATCTTTAAATATACATTTTTTGCACTTTCCGGTGGTCTCTTCCACTTAGGGCAGGACGTAGCCGCGATCGAAGGCTTGTTTGGAGGTACAGCCGCCGCATTTGGAAATAATGTATGGCAGGTGGTCGCAATGCTTGTAACCGCGGTGATTATGGCATATGGAATTTCCGGCGGAATTGAGAAAGCGAATAAGATCATGATGCCGATGCTTTTTATCCTGTTTGTTGGGCTCGGCATATATATTTTTACACTTCCAGGTTCGGAACATGGATATCGTTATATTTTTACACTGGAGCCCAAAGGGCTTTTTGATCCAAGACTCTGGATCTACGCGTTCGGCCAGGCATTCTTTTCGCTTTCCATCGCAGGAAATGGAACAGTCATTTACGGTTCTTATTTGAGCGAGGAAGAGGATGTGGTCAGCTCAGCAAGAAATGTAGCATTTTTTGATACATTAGCGGCGCTTCTTGCGGCACTCGTCATTATACCGGGCATGGCAGTGGGAGGCGCAGAACTATCGTCAGGCGGACCGGGGCTGATGTTTATTTATCTGCTGAATGTGTTTAATGGCATGCCGGGCGGATGGTGTGTAGAGATAGTCTTTTATGTCTGTGTTTTGTTTGCAGGCTTAAGCTCTCTGGTAAATCTTTATGAGGCACCGGTAGAGATGATGCAGGAGCGGTTTGGGTTCAGGCGGAAAATTGCGGTTGCAGTGATCGCGATGCTTGGCGGTATCATTTCCCTGATGATCCAGGGAATCGTTTCCGGATGGATGGATGCGGTCTCCATTTATATCTGTCCGCTTGGCGCGATGCTTGCTGCTATCATGTTTTTCTGGGTAGCCGGAAAGGATTTTGCGCTTACAGCAGTTAACAAAGGAACGAAAAAACCGATCGGCAGCTGGTTTATGCCGCTTGGAAAATATGTATTGGTTCCGGCTGCGCTTCTCGCACTTGTGGCGGGGGCGCTGCTTGGGGGAATTGGCTGATAAGAGATACTTCCGTGTTTCGTTAGGGGGAATCTGAGAACGACACGTGGAAAATTTTGTGGAGGAGGTAACTTACAAATATGAGCAGATTAAACGAATTGCTCCAACAGGCGGGCAATATTGGGCGGAACGAAGATGATTCGATCACAAGACTGGGATTTTCAGAAAAATATTTCCAGGCGCTTGAGTTTTTAAAAGGACGCATGCAGGAGTTGGGAATGCAGGTGGAGACTGACCCGGTCGGAAATCTTCATGGCGTATTGCAGGGGAGTGACCCGGAAGCAAAATCCATTGTGATCGGCTCCCACATGGATACAGTTATGCAGGGCGGTGTTTACGATGGAATGCTGGGTGTGACCGGTGCCCTGGAAGTTGCAGCCCGCTTAAAGGATGAAGGACGTACCCTGCGCCATCCATTGGAGATCTGGGGCTTTAATATGGAAGAGTCCAGTATTCTTGGCGGTACATTTGGAAGCAGATGCGTGACAGGGATGCTCGATCCGGATATTCCCGGATATGCGGAAAAATTAGCAAAGTTTGGCTGCAGTCCGGAAAAAGCAAAAGCAGCCAAGAGAGATATCAGCAAGTATGAGTGCTACCTGGAATATCATATCGAACAGGGCGATAAACTCGATCATACGGGAATCGATGTGGGAGTTGTCAGCGGAATCGTCAGCATCATCGACTATAAGGTAACGGCAAAAGGCATGAGCAACCATGCGGGCACAACGATGATGGCTAACAGAAAAGATGCGCTTGTCGGAATGGCAAAGCTGATCGTGGCAGCAGAAGAGCGGGCAAGAGAACTGAATGACACACTTGTATTTACGGTCGGAAAGATCGCTGTATCCCCCGGACAGGAAAATGTAATTCCGGGACAGGCTGTGGCGAACTTTGAGATGCGTCATATGGACAAAGCTGTAACAGATCAGTTCTATGCAGATATTCAGGCACTCGCAAAGGAGATTCCGAACTGTGAGTTTGAATTTGTAAATACCGGTGCCAAATATTCCACACCGTGTGATCCGAGATTGATCAAACTGATCGACGATGTCTGCACGGAAAAGGAAATCCGCCATGTCATCATGCCCAGCGGTGCAGGCCATGACGCAAATTCGATGGCCCACGAAGGTGTCCCGATCGGTATGATCTTTGTTCCGAGTGTCAAGGGCATCAGCCATCAGGGAGACGAATATACAAAACCGGAACATATCGATATGGGAGCGGATGTTCTGTATCAGACTGTGTTAAAACTGGATGAAAATGGATTTTAAGTTTTACAGATGCTCAAATGAAGAACTGAATTTTATCTGGCAGAACTTGAAAAACGATATAAACATAGGAGGTATTTTATCATGGCAAAGGAAGCGAATCCGATTCCACAGGGAAAGTATGTACCGGCAACGAGATTTGGCAATCTGATCTTTACAGCAGGTATGACACCGAGAAACAATGGTGTTCTGATCAAGACAGGAAAAGTAAAAGCGTCAGATGATATTGCTGATTATAAGGACGCTGTTGTACAGGCCGCGAAGAATGCGCTCACAGCTGCAAAAAATAAGCTGGAAGAGGGCGAGAAGATCGTACAGATCATGCAGATTACAGTTTATGTAAATTCTGAGCCGGATTTTACAAAGCAGCCGAAGATCGCGGATTTCGCGTCTGAGTATTTCTGCGAGGAGCTTGGGGAATCCGGAGTTGGAAGCCGCGCGGCTGTCGGTGTTGCGGTTCTTCCGGGAGAAGCTCCGGTGGAGATCGCGATCATTGCGGGGGTAGGCAAGTAAAATAAATTCATGCTATAAAAGAAGACCACTGATGGGAAAGATCCTGCTCAGTGGTCTTTTTTGTGTAACAGGAAATTCCGAGGAATTTCCTGTTACATAAAAAGGCACTGACGTGCCAATGATGCACGCTTGCGCGAAGATGTAGATTGTCGCAAGCAGCCGCGGGAGGCACGGAAATGTGCCAAGTCACATTCTTTTTTATTATTTTAAATATTAATGGCAATAAACATATGATAAACAGATGTATTATATTTGATATTGATATGTTTTATGCGGCGTTTTGAATTGACAAATAGTCTCTGGTTGAATATAATAAAAATACAAATATATGAACGCGTTCCAATATAATGAATTTAGAAGCAATTGAATCACGATTTCCGATTGACCAATTTTGGCTGTTTCTGGCCGACTCTATGTGGCCGATTCTACCCAACGCTAACAATGAGGAAGAATTATACGTAAAGAAACAAAAGAAGATTCGGAAATGAACAACAGAAGGGATGGATGGTTATGTTTGGTGTTTCTGGCAGTTGTGTATTTTTATGGTGTGTTTATTTGTTTTTAGGTATTTTTCCGCTGATTTATGTCACGGTTAATGACAAGAAGAAAGGGGGAAAATAAGATATGTCAAATAATGCTTTGTATATGATCGTTACGGTCATATTTATGGTCGGCCTGGCAGTGATCGGTATCTTAATTTCCCGCGGAATCAAGGACACGGAAGATTGGATGGTTGCCAGTAAATCATTAGGAAAACTCCCGATGGCTGGTACCTACTTTGCAACAATTATTTCTGCAACGTCAATTATGAGCTACATGGGCTATTATTACCTGAACGGTTGGTCTGGATGGTGGAATGCAGCCGGTACGCTTCTGACTTCTTTCCTCGCATGTATGTTCTTTGCAAGAAGAATGCGTCAGAGTGAATGTAATACTCTTCCGGAGCTGATTGAAAAACGTTACAGCGGAAAGTATTCCATCGTTATGAGTCTTCTGATCGTTGTAAGCTGTACTGCACTGTTAGGTGCACAGGTAACAGGTGCAACTATCATTTTACAGACTTTCTCCAATTGGAGCACATTAACATGCTGTGTTATTTTACTTGCAGTGTTTGTCGTATTCACATGTATCGGTGGTATGAAAGCGGTTGCATGGACAGATACGATCTGCTCCTTCGTAATCATCATTGGTATTTGGCTGATCGCAATCCAGTTCCTGTTAAAGGTTGGCGGATTCACAGCTATGAACGAAGGTATTGCGGCTCTGAATCCGGAATTTGTAAAAGGATTCAGTGTTAAGATCCCGCCGATCACAGCGTTAAGCTGGGTAGTTACATGGGGTATCTGTAACTTTGGTGCACCGCAGTTCGTAGCACGTTTCATGTCTGCTGAGAGCCCGGAAGTTGCTTCCAAGAGCCAGGGTATCACAGGCATCGGTTTATTACTTTTCTATGTTCCACTTGCAATCACTGGTTTATGCGGTATGCTGATCCACCCGGGTATCGAAAAGCAGGATATGGTATTTACAACATTAGTATTTAGTGAAGTAAATCCGATTATCGGAGCAATCATGCTTGCATCTGTTGTAGCAGCTATCATTTCTACAGCAGACAGCTTACTTCTTTTGATCGCTACAACATTTGCACATGACTTCTATTCCAAGGTAAAGAGCAATGTATCGGATAAAGAAGAGTTATTCGTATCTCGTGTTTCTACAATCGTATTTGGTATCGGTGCCGTTGCCCTTACATTCGTTATGAGTGACACGATCCAGATCATTCAGGCGAAAGCCGTTACTCTTATGGGTGCTGCAATGGCAGTCCCGATTATGGTCGGCGTTGCATGGAAGCGTGCAAATAAAATCAGTGCCATGATCGCAGCAGCGGCTGGTTTTGTGACAGCACTTGTTTGGTACGGCCTTGGACAGCCAGCTGGTATTATGGCAGCTCTTCCGGCGTGTCTGGTATGCTTTATCGTAATCATGGTTGGCTCTGTTATGACTCCGGAAAGTGCAAATGAATCTGCTGATAAGGAGACAATGGATCACTTATTTGGAGAGACAAAATAAAAAATAGAATTAAGAGATTTGCCTGCGCCGTCATAATGATCATTCAGACGGCGCAAGGAGATCTCAGTGAAAGAGGTGGATCATCGATATGAGCAGATTAAATGAATTGCTGCAGCAGGCTGGAAACATTGGACGGAATGAAGATGGTTCGATTACCCGGCTTGGATTCTCAGAAGGATACTTTCAGGCACTTGAGCTTTTAAAAGCACGCATGAAAGAAATAGGAATGCAGGTGGAAACTGACCCGGTTGGAAACCTTCATGGCATTTTGCCGGGCAGTGATCCGGAAGCAAAAGCAATTGTAATCGGTTCTCATCTGGATACAGTTATTAAGGGCGGTGTTTATGATGGCATGCTCGGTGTGACCGGTGCAATGGAAGTTGCAGCTCGTTTAAAGGACGAAGGCCGTACACTGCGTCATCCATTGGAAATTTGGGGATTTAATATGGAAGAGTCCAGTATCCTCGGTGGAACCTTCGGAAGCCGCTGTGTGACAGGAATGATCGATCCGGATCTTCCGGGATATCCGGAAAAATTAGCAAAGTTTGACTGTAGTCCGGAGAAAGTTAAAGCTGCAAAGAGAGATATCAGCAAGTATGAATGTTATCTGGAATATCATATCGAACAGGGCGATAAACTCGATAATGCGGATCTTGATGTCGGTGTTGTCAGCGGAATCGTCAGTGTGATCCGCTATGAAGTGACAGCTAAAGGCATGAGCAATCATGCAGGAACGACGATGATGGTAAACAGAAAAGATGCACTTGTCGGAATGGCAAAGCTGATCGTTGCAGCAGAACAGCGTGCAAGAGAACTGAGCGATACACTTGTATTTACTGTCGGAAAGATCGCCGTATCTCCGGGACAGGAAAATGTAATTCCGGGACAGGCAGTGGCAACCTTTGAGATGCGTCACATGGACAGAGCTGTTACAGATCAGTTCTATACAGATATCCAGGCACTCGCAAAAGAAATTCCGAACTGTGAATTTGAATTTGTAAATACCATCGCAAAATACTCTACACCGTGTGATCCGAGGCTGATCAAACTGATTGATGGTGTCTGCACAGAGAAAGGAATCGGTCATGTCATCATGCCGAGCGGTGCTGGCCACGACGCAAACCCGATGGCACACGAAGGAGTCCCGATTGGTATGATTTTTGTTCCAAGTGTCAAGGGCGTCAGCCATCAGGGTGATGAATACACAAAACCGGAACATGTGGATATTGGTGCTGATGTTCTGTACCAGACGGTACTGAAACTTGATGAAAACGGACTTTAAAGCCTGACAGATAAAATGGAAAAGGAGAATGAGACTATGATGGATCTTGCTGTAATCAATGGACTTGTATTTATTGAAGGCGGCTTCCGCAAAGCGGATGTCGGAATTAAAGATGGGAAATTTGCTTTGATCGCAGAGCCGGGCTGCCTGCCGGAAGCTGAGCGCACAATTGATGCAGGCGGAAAATATGTTCTCCCTGGCGGAATTGATACTCATGTACATTATCGTGATCCTGGTCACTGGGAGCGTGAGACATTTGAGGTTGGTACACGTGCAGCAGCAGCCGGTGGATGTACAACATTCTTTGAGCATCCGATTTCTATGCCGCCGCAGTGGAACGGAGAGATTTTAAAGAACCGTATCAGCATCTGCAAAGGTGAAGAAAGCGCAGCGAATGATCGTCATGAAAAAGGAAGCTGTGTAGACTTCTGCTTCTTCGGAGCAGCAGGCGGTGAGCATCCGGAAGCAATCGAGCCGCTCTCCCATGAAGGAATTATCGCATATAAGACATTCTTACATGAAGCTCCGGAAGGAAGAGATGCAGAGTTTGAAGGTCTGACAAGTGCAAACAACGATCAGTTATACCGTGTCCTTGAAGAAGTTAAAAAGACAGGTCTGGCAGTTGCGGCACATGCAGAGGATAATGAGCTTGTAACAGGTTTCATTAAACGCCTCAGAGAGCAGGGACGTCAGACAGAAAATATTGCTCACTGTGAGTCACGTCCCCCGATCGTAGAGATCGAAGCAATCTCCAAGATGCTGAAATTTGGTAAGGACGTTGGATGCCCGATCGAATTAGTACATGTTTCCACCTGGCAGGCAATGGAACTTGCAAAGAAAGCAAAAGCAGAGGGACAGCCGGTTATGGTCGAGACCTGTCCGCACTATCTGCTTCTCGATGAGAGCTATGTAGAAAAATACGGTGCATACGCAAAGTGCAACCCGGCACTTAGAAAAAAAGAGGATGTAGAGCGTCTCTGGGATTACGTAAAAGACGGTACCGTTGATTTTATCGGCAGTGATCACAGCCCGTTCTTAGTTTCCGAGAAAGAAAAGAAAGATAAAGATGGAAATAAGGATATTTTCCTTTCTCCGTCTGGATTCCCGGGAATCGACCTTCGTCTCCCATTAATGATTACAGAGGGATTAAAGCGTGGCGTCAGCCTGGAGAAAATTGTAGAACTCTTAAGCGTAAATCCGGCTAAGTTATTCCATATCTTCCCACAGAAAGGAACAATCTCAGCAGGAGCAGACGGCGATCTTGTTATCGTTGATATGAATAAGAAGGTTACCTGCCATGCTGAGGACAGCTATTCTCAGGCAAAAGGTATCATGAAGGTATACGAAGGCTGGCAGCTTGACTGTGCAGTTGACAGTACGATCGTTCGTGGACGTGTTGTATATGAGAATGGTAAAGTTGACGAGAGTGCATCTGGCTGGGGCGAATTTGTAAAACCGGTATTAAAAAAATAATTAAATCATGATTTTATGAGAAAATTCCCTGTGAATAAAAGTTTCAGCTGTTCAACAGGGAATTCTCTAACTATTATGTTTATTTCTATTTAGGGAAAAATGATCAGAACAGCCGGGGGATACAGCTGGTCTGATCTGCAAAATGTATAATGTCAAAGGGGAAATTATTATGACAAGAGAAGCAAATCCAATTCCGCAGGGAAAATATGTTCCGGCAACAAGATTCGGCAATATGATCTTTACAGCAGGTATGACACCGCGCAATAACGGAGTACTGCTGAAAACAGGAAAAATTAAAGCAACAGACGAAATTGCAGATTACAAAGAGGCTGTTGTCCAGGCAGCAAAGAATGCACTGACAGCGGCGAAAAATAAGCTGGAGAACGGTGAAAAAATTGTACAGATCATGCAGATCACCGTTTATGTAAACAGCGAGACAGATTTCACAAAACAGCCGAAGATTGCAGATTTTGCATCGGAGTATTTCTGTGAAGAACTCGGAGAATCTGGAGTCGGAAGCCGGGCTGCGGTTGGGGTTGCAGTTCTTCCGGGGGACGCACCGGTTGAAATATCTATTATTGCTGGAGTTGAAAATTAAAAATTAACAGGATGTAATAGAAAGTGACTGCTGTCAAATAGAAAATTTGTGCAGCAGTTTTTCTATTTACATATGTAGTTAATGGAAAATCAGAAAATACATGCGAGTATATATGTAGGGGGAGTATATATGTCATTATTTCCAGAAAGTGCTTATCAGTTAGAATTACCCAAAATGCATAGAGTCCTGCAAAAATTTGATACAACACAGTTAGAAAATGTAGAGGAGACTTTGCGTGCCGAAATGCATAAGAAGGAAATCAGCAGTCTTGTAAAACCGGGAATGAGGATTGCTATGGCCGTGGGAAGCCGCGGAATTCAGAATTTGGCGTTGATCGTCAAAACTATTGCGGACGAATTGCAGAACATGGGAGCAATGCCGTTTATCGTTCCGGCTATGGGATCGCATGGAGGAGGAACCGCTAAGGGACAGACAGCGGTTTTGGAAGGCTATGGAATTACGGAAGAGGCAATAGGAATCCCGGTTAAATCCAGTCTCGAGGTTGATGAAATTGGAACCGTAGAATGTGAGAGTGGAACGGTTCAGGTTGTAGTTGATCATTATGCAGCTCATGCTGATCTGATCATTCCTATTGGAAGAGTAAAACCGCATACAGATTTCAGAGGTCCTATTGAAAGCGGATTATGTAAAATGCTTACGATCGGGCTGGGAAAATTTGAGGGCTGCACGAGACTGCACCATATGGGAGCAATACATTTTCCTACGCTTCTTCCAGTTGCCGCAAAACTTGTAATTGACAAAACTCCGGTAGGTTTTGGAGTTGCAATTATTGAAAACAGCTATGATCAGACGTACCATATTGAGATGGTTCCTGCAGACAAGATCCACGACAGAGAGCCGGAATTGTTAAAAATCGCGCGTTCAAAGATGCCAAAGATCCTGGTGAAGGAAATTGATGCATTAATTGTGCAGGAAATGGGAAAAGATATTTCCGGAGCCGGTATGGATCCGAATATTATAGGACGTGCGGCCAGAGGAAGATTAAAAGACTTTGATGGTCCGGAAATACAGAGAATTTTAGTGAAGAGTCTTACAAAAGATACACATGGAAATGCAAGCGGCATTGGATTAGCGGACTATGTTTTAAAGTCGTGTGCGGAAACAATCGATTTAGGGGCAACATATACCAACTCGGTGAGCTGTGGTAATCCGGAAGGTGGCCGGATCCCGATTCAGGTGATGGATGTAAAAGAGGGAGTTTTAGCCTGTCTGCGGAGTGGTGTGGGTGTAGATCTGAATGCTCCGAAGATTGTGTATATAAAAAATACACTCCAATTAGGAGAGATATGGGTCTCAGATGCACTTATCGAGGAAGTTAGAAGAAATCCTCAGCTGATATTATGTGATGAAGAGCAGTCGATCGAGAAGTTACAAATGTCATAAAAGAGGAGAAAAATGATAAGTCTCCTGTTATTGCAAAATTTGTTTGTTTTTCCATGCAGAATGCATTATACTAAAAGGAGGTGAAAAAGAAATAAATGGAAATAATCCTTTTTGGGGGGTAAAATGAATGCAGGAAAAGGAACCTCAATATATAAATTCAATTATAAGGGCAACTGCGATATTAGAGTTATATGAAAAGCTGAATGTACAGTATCTTGGAATCGCCGAGATCAGCAAAGAATTGGGAATTCAGAAAACAACGGTATTTAATATTGTAAAAACACTGGTGCATCAGGGATGGCTGATTCAGGACAATCCGAACGGAAAATACCGGCTTGGGACCAGAATTCTCAGGGTATCCACGATGATCACGCGGAGTATCACGACGGAAGAACTCATAGAAAAGGAAATGAGGCGCCTGAGAGATGAGTACAATGAGGATGTTGTACTGACTGCTATGGTTGACGGGGTTCCAATCTGTGTAGAGAAAGTAAAATCTGCAAATTATCTCCAGATCCAGTCAAAAGTAGGACGTGTCGGAAGCTATGTAAAGGGTTCCACTGGAAAGACCGTGTTTGCATGGCAGCCGGAGAATTTTATTCAGGAGATACTGAGAAAGATATATCCGGAGACGGAAGCGGGATTGCGGGAGAAAGAGCAGGTTGAGGAACAGCTAAAAAAAATCCGGGAGCAGGGATATTGTATCAGTATTTCAGAGCAGGATAAGGGCGTTGCATCTGTTGCGGTTCCAATCTTAAATGATAAAGGATATGCAGTATACTCACTGGCTGTGGTCGGAGAGGAAAATCGAATGCGGCAGAAGGGGCTGGATGTGATCCGGCAGGAGCTTGTGAGAGTTGCACGGAGTCTTGGAAGAGAACAGCATTATATGAAAGGGTAGCAGCTTTTTACAGAAAATTTATCCCACAACAAATATAGAAAAACACTGTTTTGCATGAAGGGGGTAATCAAAAATGCGAAACAGTGTTTTTTCTATTATCAGTAAATAAGGAGGTAATCAATAGTGGTGTGGATCGTATCGGGCATGTAAGAGGGAATAATCCAATTTGGGTGCATTTGGATTAGATTATGCGCGATAGATATCGACCATCTTGCAGATTCTCTTTACAGCATCAACGGCCTTATCGTGATCCTGAGAGAAGTTCATACGGATAAAATCACCGTACTGTTTGCCGAACTCTGTACCCGGTGTTACAGTAACACTTGCCTGTGCGCGGCAGAGCTTTGTAAACTGGAAGATATCAACTTTTAATTTTGGAAGCTGCATGAAGATATAGCTTCCGCCTTCTGTTGGACGAGCCCAGCATCCAGAGCAGCTGTTGATAACGGCAAGAATATCATCGCGGATCTGTCTGTGATCAGCAATACGTTTCTCCATCCATCCATCCGGCTCAGAGAACCATCTGTAGAAAGCTGCCTGATTGTAACCTGCACAGCGTAAGGAAACGACGGCCTGAAGTTTTTCCATGCGGGTGATGATTTCAGGTGTACCATAGCCGACACCGAGACGGAAACCACTTAAGGACTCTGTTTTGGACGGACCCATAATTGTGATCAGTTTGTCCGGTTTCTCCGGGAGTGCACGCATGTGTGTGTAAGTGAAATCTTTTTCAAGGATCTGGCGGCTGTAAAGCTCATCTGCAAGGATTGCAACGTCGTATTTCTTTGCGAGGCGTGCAATCTCAGAAACTTCTTCTTTGGAGAAGACTGCACCAGTCGGGTTGTTCGGGTTTGAGTAGAGGAACAGCTTTACACCGTTTTTGAAAGCTTCTTCCAGCTCTTTTAAATCGATACCGGATGTGTGGGGAGCAGCGTCTTTCCAGTTCATGTGGATCGGAACCATCTCGCCCTCGAAGAATTCAACAAGTTTACGGTTGTCGAAGTAATCCGGTTCAACGATAGCGACCTTGTCACCTCTGCCGACTAAGGAACCCATCGCTAAGAAAAGCGCTCCCTGTGTACCAGGTGTAAGGATGATTTCTGTCTTCGGGTCTACCGGAGCGCCGCTGTACTCTGCGAGTTTTTCAGCAAGATATTCACGGATCGCGCCTTTTCCGCGGTATTCTGTGTATGCCTGATAGGTACCGTCTACACAATAGTGTTTCACAAATGTCTCAAGGCTGCCCGGGATCGGCTGGTGTGCGTTTACATCACCGTGAGAGAAATCAACAGCCGGTCCTTCAAGTTTGTCACCGATCATCGGAAGATCTTCTGCTTTCTGAAGCCCTTCCTGTCCGGGGGCGTTGTCTGTGCCGAGTCTGGCGAATTTTTCTGCTAAATAATCCATAAGTTTACCTCTCCTTTTTATCAATCAGTCTGGTGTGTGAGAATTGGAATGACTGCATTGACTGTGTGAAATGCTTTTCTCTTTGTATCTATACAATAACATGAAAAGATCATGTTGTAAAACGGATAAATCAGATATATAATATATGCAAAACAGATATTTTGGGAGGTGAAAGTTATGAATGATGAGGCACTCGAAACGTATTTAAATATTGTAAAGACACATAGCCTGACAAAGACAGCGGAGAACATGTTTATCTCACAGTCAGCAGTGAGCAACCGGCTGATCAGTCTGGAAAAGGAATTGAACGTGAAACTTATTGATCGCAGTCCGGGGCAGAAAGGGGTTGTGCTGACGCAGAAAGGTGAAGAATTTGTTGAATTTGCGAAAAGGCATCAGGAACTGAACCGTCAGATTCAGGATTGGAGCCGGGGAGATGTGACGGAGGTGTTACGGGTAGCGTCTGTTATCAGCCTCACGGACTATGTGAAAGGGTTTTACAGGGAACTTCTTGGGAAGGGAAAACTTTCGATCACATTAGCGACACACTGGACAGACCGCATTATTTCGATGTTGGAGAACAGAGAGACAGACATCGGAATTACCCCGCGTGTCTTTTATTCGAAGGCGGTGGAGGCTGTGCCGATCTTTAGGGAACCGTTATTTCTGCTTAGTTCAAAAAGCGTTTCTGATTACCCTGAGGTTGTGCAGGCACAGCAGTTAAAGCGTTCCAATGAAATCTATTTTGATTGGGGAACGGGATTTGTGGAGTGGCATGAGAAGCAGATGAACCCGTTAGACCTGCCGCTTATGGTGACAGATACAACGGAGCTGATACCGGAACTTTTACGGATTCCTAATTCTTTCAGTATTATTCCTGCATGCATTTTTAAAAACTATCATGATACAGAGCTGAGACTTTCCAGAATTGTTCCGGAACCACCTCCAAGAATCTGCTATCTCTTAAAGCTTAGGGAACTGCACTCACAGAAAAAGGAACTGATCGAGCAGTTTGAAAAGGAATTTAAAGAATATATACGGACGGTTGAGGATGTTATCAGTATTTAGCCGGAAAACATCTCCACCGCCAGCTTCGTAAATTCCTCCATAGCCTTTGATACATATCTCTTTTTCTTCCACATAACAGCGATGTCACGGCTCACATCATCGGAGTCCAGTTTGTAAAAGACGACGGGTTCATCGTGGTCGGACATGCGGACAACGGTGTCAGACAGGAGTGTGACGCCGAGACCGGCACCGCAGGAGCGGTAGGCGGTGGCGAGCTGATCCAACTGCAGGCGGATATTTGGGGCAAAGCCATTTTGGGAACAGAGCTTCACGGCGCGCTCGTAGGCAATGGTCTCCGGGCGAAGCAGCAGGAAAGGGGGCCTTTGCGAAGGA
The DNA here is from genome assembly GCF_032490495.1 of Pilosibacter fragilis. Classification (NCBI taxonomy): domain Bacteria; kingdom Bacillati; phylum Bacillota; class Clostridia; order Eubacteriales; family Clostridiaceae; genus Pilosibacter; species Pilosibacter fragilis. The sequence goes on from NZ_JAVYJB010000012.1 coordinate 14,246, forward strand.
AGAGAGCTTTTGACGGATCAAAATAACAGCAAATACGAACAGCAGCACAGTGGAAACAGTTTCCTGGAGATGATGAAAGAACGCGGGCTGTGCAAAAAGGGAGAAGGAAATGAGTTACTTAAAAACATTGCTTATCATCTGCCCGATCTTCTTTATTTCGGGTATCATTGATTCCATAGGCGGAGGCGGAGGCTTGATCGCACTGCCGACATACTTAATGATCGGATTGCCGGTCCGCTCGGCTTACGGCTGCAACAAACTGCAGGCAGGTCTTGGAAATCTGGTCTCAGCGATCAAGTATTTTAAAAACAACATGGTCGATCTGAGGATTGCACTGGTCTCAGCCATCACGGCGATGACGGGGGCATGGATCGGAACAAAGATCATCTTTCTCCTTCCGGAGGAGAGCATTCAGAAGGCCATCACGGTGGCACTTCCGGTGATTGCCCTCATCATGGTTCTCAGAAAGACAGACGCGAGAAACGTGATCATGAGAAGCGAGATTTCAAAAAAAACAGTTGTTCAGGCCCTGATCGTCGGCGTGATCATGGGATTTTACAACAGTCTTTTCGGACCGGGGATCGGTACCGTAGCGATCATCGCATTTACGATGATCATGCACTATGATGCGAGATGCGCGTCCGGTAACGGTAAGGTCCTCATCGTACTTACGAACGCCATCGCCCTTGTAAGCTATGTGAAAACGGGAAATGTCGCTTACGAGATCGCGTGTCCTGCAGCGCTCTGTGCCATTGCAGGAAACCTCGTCGGCGTCAATCTGGCGATCAGGAAGGGCGAGAAGATCATCAAACCGGTGATGTTAGTCGTAGTGATCCTCACTGTGATCAAATTTGCATGGCAGAATCATCTGTGGGGTTAAAGGCATAAAATTCAATAAGGTTTACCTGTTTTGTTTACCCATACAAAAGGGCTGGTCTTACTGTGGACCGGCTCTTTTTATGTAACAGGAAATTCCGTGGAATTCCCTGTTACACAAAAGGCACGAACGTGCCAAGGATGCGCATAGGGGAAGACTGCCGGTTACTGTTTGCGCAAGGCGTGAGCAGTAACTGCTGATGGTATATTTGCAGGGGCCGGATTCCTCAGGGCTTGTTTTTAAGGCAGGAATGAGATAAGATAGTGTTAAAAGAATTTAGGAAAGAAGTGGAAAAAACCATGTATGATGAGTTAACAAAAAATGACATAAAGAAGATAGAAGAGGAGATCGAATACCGGAAACTTGTGGTCCGGAAAGAGGCGATCGAGGCGGTAAAAGAGGCGAGAGCCCAGGGCGACTTAAGTGAAAATTTTGAATATTATGCAGCGAAGAAGGACAAGAACAAGAATGAGAGCCGGATCCGATATCTGGAGAGAATGATCCGGACGGCGAAGGTGGTCTCTGATGAGTCAAAAGACGATGAGGTCGGTCTCTACAACACGGTGGACGTGTATTTTGAGGATGACGATGAGACGGAGACCTATAAGATCGTTACGACGATCCGCGGAAATTCCTTAAAGGGACTGATCAGTTCCGAGTCCCCGCTTGGAAGGGCACTTCTGGGGCATAAGGTCGGCGACCGGGTACATGTGCAGGTGAATGACAGGGCCGGATATGACGTGATCATCAAGCGTCTGGAGAAGACCGTGGATGACGGAAGTGATGCGATCCGGAGCTTTTAAAGAAGACATTTTTAAAGAAGACAGAGAGGTTGAGTATGAAGGATTTTAAAGTGGCGGGGTTTCCGCTGCCATTGTATGTCCTCATTCTGGCACTGACGGCGGCATGCATGTTTACGGGCTGTGTCCCGAAGAGTCTGGTCCCGGCGTTTTTGGTGTTGATGGTATTCGGTGAGGGCTTAAATGCGATTGGAAATAACGTACCGGTGGTGAAGACGTATCTCGGAGGATCTGTGATCTGTATTCTCGGTTCTGCGATCCTCACGGCAGGCGGACTGATTCCTGAGCAGACGCTTGAGACGCTCGATTATTTTGTCAATGACAGTGGCTTCCTGATCTTTTATATCGCGGCGCTGATCTGCGGCAGTCTCTTTAATATCGACCGGAATCTTCTGCTCAGGGCTACCGTGAAGCTTCTGCCGGTGGCGGTGATCTCTCTTTCTATGGGAATTCTGCTTTCAGGAATTATGGGGATCATCCTTGGGGAAGGTTTCTGGGGCGGGATCCTCTATATCGGAGTGCCTATGACCAGCGGCGGAATGACAGCGGGTACAGTTCCTCTTTCTGCCATGTACTCCCAGGCGCTCGGCGTGGAAGCGGCGGATGTGCTGACAAAGATGGCACCGGCCACAGTGCTTGGAAACTGTGTAGCGATTATTTTTGGCGGTCTTTTAAACAATTTCGGAAAAAAACACCCGGAGACGACCGGAAACGGTGTATTGGTGAATGATGGAAAAACGGTGAAAAAGACACCGCCATTGAAGCCGACATTTGCGTCTTTATGTACCGGGATGATCATTGCGTTCGCCTTTTATCAGCTTGGCGCGATCTTACACAGGTTTGTTCCTGTGATCCCGACGTATGCATGGATGATCATTGCGGTCGTGCTTGTGAAGGGAACCGGCATCATGTCCGAAGAGCTGGAGGATGCGGCGAGAGAGTGGGGGCAGTTTGCCATTAAGAGCTGGACGGCGGCGGCACTTGCGGGGATCGGTTTTACCCTGATCGATCTGAATACAATTTTAAAGACTCTGACACCGTTATATCTGATCACGGTGGTGCTCATCGTGGGGATCATCACGTTTACGGCGTCAGTTCTTGGAAAGCTGGTTGGCTTTTTCCCACTGGAATCAGCCATCGCAGCGGGGATGTGTACAACAAATATGGGCGGTTCCGGCAATGTGGCTGTTTTGAGCAGTGCGCATAGAATGGAGCTTCTGCCATTTGCGCAGATCGTTACAAGATCCTGCGGAGCGCTGATGCTGACGCTTGGAGGAATATTAGTGCAGATGGTGGGGTAGGATCTGGATTCTGTATTGTGAGCAGCAGGCTTTTGCACTTGCTGCGCTTGTTTTAGTAAAGTATGGGATTTTTGCCCGTAACTGTGAGGCACTGAACAGTTACATTATGCATTAAAAACGGGGGGAGTGGCAAAGATGGAAATATATCAGCTTCGATATTTTGCATATGCGGCGAAATATGAAAATATCACGATGGCGGCGCAGGAATTGAATGTATCCCAGCCTTCCATCAGTAAAGCGATCCAATCACTGGAGCGCGAATTAAAAACAGAGTTGCTACGGAAAAACGGAAGATCCTGTATGCTTACCCATGATGGGTATTTATTGCAGGAAAGGGTGGTTCCTTTGCTTGAGGAAATAGAACGGCTTCCGTTAGAATTCCGTAATAGACAGAAGAAGAAAATGATCCGTTTGAACGTTCTGACCGCAGGGTTGCTTGTTCCGGAATTGATTCGCGAATTTCGGGAGGAAAATCCGGATGTTTTTTTTCAGGTGTTAGATCGCAGAGAGGCAACCAAATGGGATGTCTGCATTCGAAGTACACTGCCGCAGTATGTGTTCAGCAATGCGGTAAAATTGATGGAAGAGCCATTGTATCTCGCGTTTCATAAAGATTCATGGTTGAGAAATATGGAAAAAGTCAGGTTGTCAGATATCAGAAATGAACAATTTGTTATGCTGAGAAGCGGAGGAAGTATCCGGACGATTTCAGAAGCAATCTTCGAAAAAGAAGGGATTATTCCGGATATTGCATTTGAATGTGATAACGTTCATGTTTTGAGACGCATGGTACAGGAAGGGGTGGGGATCACCATCTGGCCAAGGTATTCCTGGAGAGATCACTTGAAAAGCGAGACAGATTTTGCAAATGTCTGTTATCGGCCGATCGATAACAACGAATTCAAACGATCCCTGTATCTGATCCTGCAGAAAGATCTAAAAATGACAGAAGAATTGGAGAAATTCTGTAAATACACGGAAAAATATTTTAATAGTATCAAAGAAGAATAAGTAAAATTATGCCAAATTCATTCGAAATGAGAATGTAAGTCATTCATGAATAATATTTGAACAATATATATAATTATTATATAATTGACTCATAAAAGAAAGCGCATCTTTTTTAAGAATCAGCCATATCAATCTATGGTGAAGGCCCAGGAGACCTTCTTAAAAAGGAGCGCTTTTGTCGTGTTTATATCATTTTTGTTACCAGTAGTTGTTGATTACAAAAGGAGGAAATCATGAAAAAAAGGTTTTATCGTATTACGGCAGCAGCGCTCATGACAACGATGCTTGCAGCAAGTATGGTCGGATGTTCAAAATCGTCATCCGGTGGTTCGGCTACGACAGCGGGAGCCGAGACAGCTGATCCGGGAAAGCAGACAACAGGAACGGCAGATGCGTCAGGTGATCTGAATCCCTTGACTCCGCCGGAAGGTGTTCAATTAAAAGAAGATCTCGCGATGGGATTGAAATCAAAACATACAACGATCGATACTATGGAAGTAAGTAACAACCAGCATAACTATATGTTTCGAATGGTGCATGATACACTGGTTCACTTTAACAATACGACAAATGAGCTGGAACCGCAGCTTGCGACAGAGTGGAGCACCGACGATGGCGGAAAGACATATATCTTTAAATTGAGAGATGGCGTAAAATTCCACAACGGTGAAACGTTAAAAGCATCTGATGTTGTATTTACATTTAACAGAATGCAGGGAACAACATCCAGCAACAACTTATATACAAAGCTAGAATCAGTTGAGGCAGTCGATGATATGACAGTAAAGATCGTTCTTATCAATCCGAACCTTGACTGGCCATATATGATGACGATACCGACTACATCGATTCTCAGTGAAAAAGCAGTTACCGATGATCCGACAGAAGGAACAGGAATCGGAACAGGTCCATGGCAGATCGATTCCTATGAATTTGGAAACTATACGAAGCTCGTTGCATTTGAGGACAGCTGGAGAGGTGCTCCGAACGCGAAGACTTTCACATTCCGCTATATTCCGGAAGATTCTGCCCGTCTGATCGCATTACAGAACGGGGAAGTTGATATCTGTATGGAGCCGGCAACGATCGAGCTTGGAACGATCGAGGATGATCCGAATCTGGATCTGATCAGTTATGACGGCGGATCTCTTTCCTACTTTGCGTTTAATACACAGAAGTCCCCGGCAGACAATGAAGATCTTCGAAAAGCAGTTGCATACGGAATTGACGTTGACAGCATTATCGCTGTAGCAGCAGAGGGACGTGGAAAGAAAGCAACCTCTTTCTGGGGCTGGAATGAATATGGATTTTATGACTGTGGCGGTTATGAGTACAATCCGGATAAAGCAAAAGAGTATCTGGCAAAGGCATATCCGAACGGCGGCGCAACACTTGATGTTACTGTAAGCGGCGCAGAGAGAAAGACAATTGCGGAGATGGTACAGAGCCAGCTTAAGGAGATCGGAATCGCGATCAATATTGTAGAGCTCGACTCCGCAGGCCTCAGCACAAGTACAACAAAGGGTGACCATCAGTCCTGTATCTACGGTATGGGATTCAATATCTTCGGTGATGATGCAAGAAGAATCCTTCAGCCGGGTTCTGCAGTAAACAAAGCACACTACGATGATCCGGAAGTCATGGAGCTTCTTGACAAGGCTGTTGCAGAAACAGATGAGGCAAAGAGAAAAGAGTATTATAAAGAGATTCAGGAAAATGTTCATGAGCATGTTCCGTATATTCCACTTTACTATGCAGATGGTTTTATCGGTGTGAAAAAGGGAACCGGAGGAATCGATATTTATCCGACTTCCCATCACGATTACTCTAAAGTTTTTGTACCGGCAAACTAAATGTAGGAATCTTATCAGCGGACCGCTATTGCGGTCCGCAACTAATATGAGTCAGAATACGAAAGAAAGCAAAGGAGGATCCTATGCATCGTTATATTATAAAGCGATTACTCATGATGATTCCGGTTATCATCGGCGTCTCATTTCTTGTGTTTTTTATCATGGATCTGGCACCCGGAGATGCGGTAGATCTTATGGCACCAGAGGGTGCGACCACTGAGGAGCTCGCGGAGATCCGTCATGATCTTGGACTTGATAAGCCAGTGGTTCTGCGCTATGCAGATTATATGATCGGAATGCTCCATGGTGATATGGGCGTTTCTTATGTGTCAAAGACCGATGTGTTTTCCACATATGTAGAAAAACTTCCGGCAACGATTAAACTTTCTTTTGCATCTATTCTTGTTTCAATCCTTTTATCAGTTCCTCTGGGTATTTATTCTGCGACAAAGCAGGGAAGTATTCAGGATAATATTAGTATGATTCTGGCGATGCTTGGACTATCGATGCCAAACTTCTGGCTTGGCCTTCTGCTGATCATCGCATTTTCCCTCAATCTTCATTGGTTCCCATCGGGCGGTGATCAGACGCTGTCGTCGATCGTACTTCCGGCTGTCACGATCGGTACAGGTCTGATGGCAACACTGACCAGAACGACAAGATCGTCAATGTTGGATGTTCTGAAGCAGGAGTATTTAAGAACTGCCAGGGCAAAGGGAATCTCGGAAAAAACAGTCATTATGTCTCATGCGCTCCGAAATGCTTTGATCCCGATCATTACGATCATGGGAACACAGTTAGCGGGAGTACTTGGAGGAAGTGTCCTGACAGAAACTGTATTTGCATGGCCGGGAGTCGGTCGTCTGATCGTCGATTCACTAAACATGAGAGATACTCCGTTGGTAACCGGCAGCATTATTATGACGACAATTCTTGTAAGTATTGTTTTACTTATCGTTGACCTTTTATATGCAGCGGTGGATCCACGGATCAAGGCACAGTATGCAACCGTAAAAAGGAGGAAAAAGAATGGCTAAAACGGTAAAAAACGCTCCGAGAAAAGCAAGAAGCCAGATGGCTGAGGTACTGCATCAGTTCCGGAAAAATAAAGGTGCGATGCTTGGCGGTATGCTCGTCCTTGTTATTATATTTATTGCTGTTTTTGCAGATTTCCTTCTTGATTACGATACACAGGTAATTGGTCAGAATCTTGCGGAACGTCTTCAGAGCCCAAATGCGAATCACTGGTTTGGAACAGATGAACTTGGGCGTGATATTTTCTGCAGAATCCTGTACGGAACAAGATTTTCATGTTCAGTAGGACTGGTTGCCGTGACGATCGGTCTTGTTATCGGCGTAACGCTGGGAGCTATCGCAGGTTTCTTCGGAGGCTGGCTGGAAGAATTGATCATGCGCTGTACCGATATTCTCGGAGCAGTTCCGAATATGCTTATGGCGATCGTTATCGTTTCCGTACTTGGACAGAGTATCTGGAACCTGATGCTTGCGGTTGGAATTACGAGTGTTCCCCAGTTTGTCCGGATTACAAGAGCGGCTGTCCTTACTGTCCGGAACCAGGAATATGTGGAAGCATCGAAGGCAATTGGACTCAACAACAGAAAGATCATATTTAAACATATTCTTCCGAACTGCCTGTCTCCGATCATTGTTCAGGCAACGCTCCGGGTAGCATCCGCGATCATTTCTGCATCAAGCCTTAGCTTCCTGGGTCTTGGTGTTCCGGCTCCGTCTCCGGAGTGGGGAGCTCTTTTATCAGGAGGAAGAAAATATATCCGTGACTATTCTTATATGACATTGTTCCCGGGACTTGCGATCATGATTACGGTACTTGCACTGAATCTGATGGGTGATGGCCTTCGCGATGCCCTTGATCCAAAATTAAAGAAATAGGAGGGCGAATATGGCAGAGAATGTTCTTGAACTCAAAAATCTTCGTGTAAAATATGAATTGGAGGAAGATACCGTTGAGGCTGTAAACGGTGTCAATATCCAGCTAAAACAGGGAGAAACGCTTGGCCTTGTTGGAGAGACGGGTGCCGGTAAAACAACTACGGCCTTATCCCTTTTAAGATTGATCGATTCCCCTCCGGGAGTTATGGAATGCGATAAAATGGAGATCTGCGGGGAAGATGTTCTTGGGATGAATGAATCCGAACTGGAGCATATCCGGGGAACGCTCGTATCTATGATCTTCCAGGATCCGATGACTTCGCTGAACCCGGTATTTACCGTGGGACAGCAGATCGCAGAGAGTCTGCTCCGTCATGAAAAGGTGAATCATGAAGAAGCCTGGAAGAAGGCGGAAGATATGCTGGAGCTTGTTGGAATTCCGAGAGAACGTGCGATTGAATATCCGCATCAGTTTTCCGGCGGAATGAAGCAGCGAGTTATTATTGCAATCGCCCTTGCCTGCAGTCCGAAATTGCTGATTGCGGATGAACCGACAACCGCATTGGATGTAACGATTCAGGCACAGATCCTTCATCTGATGAGAGAACTGAAAGAGAAAAAGAATACATCCGTGATCATGATCACCCATGATCTGGGTATCGTAGCAGAGACGTGTGACAGGGTGGCTGTTATGTATGCCGGAAAGATCATCGAGGAAGGAACCTTGGATGAAGTTTTCAATCATACACTCCATCCATATACAGAAGGTTTATTCAACTCATTACCAAATATTAAAAATAGAACGGCAAGACTTCGACCGATCCATGGTTTGATGCCGGATCCGACGGATCTTCCGGAAGGATGCGCGTTTGCTCCGAGATGTAACTATGCAACAGAGGCATGTAAAAAGAGAAGACCGGATCTTGTAACATTCACAGGAACACATAAGGCTGCCTGCCTTGCATATGAAGACAAAGATTTCCATATCGAGAGGGGGAAAAAGAATGGCTGATACGATTCTTGAAGTCAAAAATTTGAAAAAGTATTTTAAAACAGCCAGGGGAACCCTGCATGCGGTCGATGACGTGAGTTTTACGATCGAGAGGGGAAGGACGCTTGGAATTGTAGGAGAATCCGGCTGTGGTAAATCGACAACCGGTCGTGCGATTCTGAGATTATTAGAGCCGACATCCGGAAAGGTGGTCTTTGACGGAAAAGACATCACTTCTCTGAGTGCAGCTGAAATGAGAAAGATGAGAAGTGACATGCAGATCATCTTCCAGGATCCTTTTTCTTCGTTGGACCCGAGAAAAACGGTCAGCCAGACGATCGCAGAACCGATCATAGAGAACAAGATCCTGAAGGACAAAAAAGCAATTGAGGCACGCGTGAAGGAACTGATGGAAACAGTAGGTCTTGCGCAGCGTCTCGTCAATACATACCCGCATGAGCTTGATGGTGGAAGAAGACAGAGAATCGGAATTGCCAGAGCGCTGGCGATGAACCCGAAATTTATTGTCTGCGATGAGCCGGTATCCGCACTGGATGTGTCCATTCAGGCACAGATCCTGAATCTACTTCAGGATCTGAAAGAGCAGATGGGGCTGACCTTTATTTTTATCACGCATGACCTCTCGGTTGTTAATCACTTTGCGGATGAGATTGCGGTTATGTATCTTGGTCAGTTGATCGAGAAGGCACCGACCGAGGAGCTTTTCGATCATCCGATCCATCCGTATACGCGGGCACTTCTCTCCGCGATTCCGATCCCGGAAGTTGGAATCAGCCGTCCGGAAAGAATCCTCTTAAAAGGCGAGATTAGTTCTCCGATCGATCCGCCGGATGAGTGCAGATTTGCAAAGAGATGTATTTATACCTGTGACCAGTGTCATCAGTCATGTCCGAAGCTTATGGAAGTCAGACCGGGTCATTTTGTTTCCTGTCATTTGTGGAAGGATTTTTTAAGTGAGTGAATATAGGAGGATAAAGCATGTATCAGGTATCAGAGCGGGTAAAAAAACAGTTTGCATATACAATGAGTATTCCGTGTGTAAAGGAAGCTATGAAATTTATACAGGAAGATGAGAGGAATACGATTGAAGAACAGAAAGAACTGGTTCTCATAGAGGCTCCGACGAGAGAGGAAGAAAAACGAGCTGCGGTCATGATGGAAAAATTTAAAGCTCTTGGCCTTGAAAATGTTCACATTGACCGCGGTGGAAATGTTGTTGGCCTTCGAAGAGGAAGCGGCAAAGGACCGAAGGTATTGATCGAGGGTCATCTGGATACAGTCTTTCCATTTGGAACGGTACATGGTGTAGAGGAGAGAGACGGATTCCTCTACGCACCGGGAATCGGTGATGATACGAGAGCACTGGCAATGCTGTTGGGACTTTTAAGAGCATTGAATCAGAACGAGATCAAGACATTCGGAGACATTGTATTTGTGGCAACTACCCGCGAGGAAGGTATGGGTGGCCTCGGCGGAATGAAAGATTTCCTGAATGATAATGACGACATTGATATTTCACTCACAATTGATAACAATGACATGAGCGCACTGATCTTCGAGGCGACAAGCGGAGAAACCTACGAGGTCAACTTTTATGGTATCGGCGGTCATGCGTTTGGATCGTTTGGCGAGATGGCACAGCCGATCCATGCAGCAGCCAGAGCAGTTGCGAAGATCGCTGATTTTACAGTTCCATCAGATCCGAAGACAAGCTTCTGTGTCTCAAATTTCCACGGTGGAACTGCGGCTGGAGTGCATGCGATCGCATCGCAGGCAACCATCAAATTTAATTTCAGATCAAATTCACCGGAGGAGCTTGCAAAGCTTCGCACAAAAATCTTTGATGCGATCGAAGAAGCATGTCGGGAAGAAACAGAAAAATGGGGAAAAGATGAGATCACCTGGGATAAAAACCTGATCAGTCAGGTTCCGGGCGGAACTCAGGATTCCCATACACCACTGGTAGAATCCGCGTGGCTTGGTTTGAAGTCTCTGGATATTGAACCGGTATTCCATAAAGGCGGCTGCACAAATGCGAACGTAGCGGTTTCGAAAGGAATTCCATCGATCTGTCTTGGACGCGCGTTTGCACCGGATGAAAATAGAAAAAATATAATGAATCATAGTGTTCATGAAAAGTTTCCGATCACCGACTCATATAAGGCAGTTCAGCAGGCATTTATGGTATTGATGATGGCAGCAGGAATCGACGGGGAGACTAATTCTGTTGTGGAGGGAAAATAGATTATGAAGAAAATGACACTGATCGCTACAGGAGATGCGTTTATCACAAGAAGATTTCCGGAAGGCGGTTATGAAGGATTTGAGCAGGTCAGAGACGTGATCAGTCAGTATGATGTGAAATTTTCGAATCTGGAGATGACATTCCACAATGAGGAAGGATATCCGGCAGCATTTTCCGGAGGAACCTGGGCAATGGCAGATCCAAGAACCCTTGATGATATGAGATCGTTTGGTTTTAATCTGTTTAATACGGCAAATAATCATTCCTGTGACTACAGTCATGGAGGCGTTCTTGCGACGATCCGGAATCTCGAAGAGAGAGACATGATCTTTGCCGGAACAGGAAAAAATCTTTCCGAGGCATCAAAACCATGCTATCTGGAGACGAAAAACGGACGTGTCGCAATGATTGCGGTCTCTTCAAGCTTCCATGAGTCAGGAATGGCTGGTGGACAGAGCGCGGAATTGATCGGAAGACCTGGATTAAATCCTCTTCGTTATGAAACGATTTACCATGTCACGGAAGAGAATTATAAGAAAGCAGAAGAACTGGCGGCGCTTACAAAGATCAACGCAACGATGGAGCGGTCTGTAAAAAATGGATATAAGAATCCGCCGGCTTCCGGAACACTGCCCTTTGGAACATACAAATTTGTTCTGGATGAAAAAGACTGGATCGAGAGCGTTCCATTCCCGGCTGATATGGAACGTGTCGAGAAGGAGATCATTGAGGCAAAAAAACAGGCAGATATCGTTCTTGTAAGCTTTCATGGTCATGAGACAGATGGGGAAGACACAACGGTTCCATCCATGTTCCTTGAGACATTTTCAAGAAGATGTGTGGATGCGGGAGTTGATGCGGTAATCGGACACGGACCGCATGAACTTCGTGGAATTGAGATCTATCACGGAGCGCCTATCTTCTACAGTCTGGGAAATTTCCTCTTTGAGACAGAAACTGTGGAAAAGCAGCCTTACGATGCATACATAAATAAAAAAATGCCGCTGGATACCAAGGTTGGTGCTTATATGGATGCCCGTAGTAAAAATGGCACGGCCGGATACGGAGTGCTTCCGGAGATCTGGTTATCCGTGATGGCAGGCTGGACCATGGAAGATGGACATTTAACAGAAATCAAACTGTATCCGATTTCTCTTGGAATGACAGAAAAAAGGCCGCAAAAAGGAGTTCCGGTGTTGACCGGTGATGAGAACGTACTGTCATACCTGGCAGAGCTTTCAAAACCTTATGGAACTGAGATGGAAATTAAAGACGGCGTAGGAACGATCAGCCTTTAAAGAAGATAGAAGGTGAGCGGATATGGAAGAGAGAAAGCGTAAAATTCTGAGCGAAATTGATCGGGACAGGGAAGAACTTGAATAAATCGATCAGAATCGATATAATCAATATGAAGACTGCGCGCCTGTGTGAGAATCAGATCACCAGGTGCGCGCAGCGTAAAGGAGAGGAGTACCTATGAACAAAATCACAAATGCGTCAAGATTTCTTTTTGAGGAACTTGTATCCAGAATACAGGAACGTTCCAACGCAGTGGGAATCGCGGTTGCGATCATTGACCGAAATGGAAATACACAGTATGAAAAGTTTTTTGGATACCGGGATCAGGAGAGAAAATTGCCGATCGATGAGGATACGATCTTCGGGTTAGCGTCCGTCACGAAATCCTTTGTGGCTTTATCGATCATGCAGCTAGTCGAAGCTGGAAAAGTAGATCTGGATGATCCGGTGAGCAAATATATTCCGGAATTTACAAACCGCAATCAGAAACCGATAAAGGTATGGCACTTTTTATGTCACACAGCGGGCTTTTATCCGATGCACCGCACAATCATCAATGAGATCGCGCAGAAGGCAGGACTGGATGAGAATGAGACAGGGGATTTTGCGTTCTGTGAGAAGATCGCATTGGAAGGAACAAAGGCAGTCGCTGAGCTGCTGGATGCCCAGACAAAGGAAAACGGCGGTCTGATCGGAGATCCGGGAAACTACATGAGCTATTGCAATGATGGCTTTGGACTTTTGTCAGAGATCGTACGTCGTGTCGGCGGAGAGAACAGCTTTGCGGAATATGTGAAAAAACATATTCTTGAGCCTCTTCATATGGAGCGGAGCAGCGGAGAGTATGTAAGACCGGCAGCGGATGCGAATGCGGCAGTTCTCTACAAAATGCAAAAAGGTGTCATGACCTCCGGCAGAGATTACCATGACAATGCATTTTCCCTCGGAGGAGCCGGTTCCCTGAAATCTACGCTTGCCGACATGAAAAAATACATCTGCATGTATCTGAATTACGGAAAGGGGATCGATGGAACAAGGATCCTCTCCCAGGAGGGTGTACGGACGATGTGTCGCCCAAGAATCGATTATCGCCCGGATAGCCATTATTGCTTTGGCCTTGCGCAGAAGAAGCTGGATGACCTGACGGTTATGGAGCATGGCGGAAGCCTGCCGGGAGTTTCGTCGAATTTATCCTGGTCGTATGATGCCGGAGTGGGCGTTATGGTACTGTGCAACACGTCGGGCGTGCCGGTTAGCACGATCGCGGATGCAGCAATGCGGATGTATCATGGAAGAAATCCGATCGAGGACCGATTTGTTTATCAGGAGACGGAGTGGAATGCGAAAAAGAGAAAGGCGATGTGCGGCACCTTCCGTTCAGATGAAGATAACAATATCACGATCTTTGAAAAAGATGGAAATCTGGCAGTCAAAGAGGGAGAGACGCTTCTTCGATTTGTGCCGGTGCAGGAATTTTTAGGGATTGTGCGCAACCCGGATAAGGATGGCTACGTGAGATTCTTCGAAAATGAGAATGGTGAGATCTTTGCAATCGGATACGGTGGAAGAATGCTGCCGAGAGTGAAAGACTGATTGGATCAAAGTTTGAGTATGAAAATGCCGGGTGATCAGAAGAATGATCATCCGGCATTTCGTGATTTTGATAGGAATATGTCAGCTTCGCTGACCGGAATCATGTGCAAAGTCTCACGGACGTTTCGACTTGAATTTAACCGCCATACGGAATCTATGCAGTGTGTTTTATATGACGATCAATTAGTGGATAAAGCCTTCTGCCCACTTTTTAAAGTTTGCGAAGTCCTCTTCGTTCGGATGGGAGAGGCCTTCATTGTACGTGTCGCGAAGAAGCTTTCCCTTTGCGTCCTCCGGGTCCTTTTCGAGCATTGCGGCAAATTTATCGGCGACTGCCGGCTGCATTTTCCCCTGGCAGACGAAGCCTGTCAGAACGGTGTTGTTTACGGGAATATTTGCCTCTGCCTGCTTTAAGATCGAGTGGATGTAATCAGGAGCGGCATATCCGGCTGTGCCGAAAAGAGCGATCTTTGTATTCTGAAGGTTTTTTAAGAAGATCCGTGTCCTGTCATCGCAGCTTCCTTTATCGGTCCAGAAGCCGGCGAAGATAAGGTCCGCTCCAAGATCCGGGGAGTAATGGGATGTATCACCGAAATAAACACAGTGCTCATGCGGAAGGATATCATGGAGACGATCTGCAAGTGCTGCGGTATTTCCGGTCTTACTGGAATAAACGATTGCATATTTCATTGGCATTTCCTCCACTTACTGTAATGATGCGGCAATTGCGTCTGCAAGTGCGTCAAGCTCAGCCTCCTGATTGTCTTTCAGGGCAGATTTAATGGTCACATCTGACTCGAGCACATGGATATTTTTCATTGTACCGAGGATTTCCCCCATCTGTTTTGAGGTGGTTGCCGCCCAGGTTCCGTTCTGGATCAGGGCAGCGGTACGGTTTGTAAGACCGTGGGCTGCAAGCTGGTGGAGCAGTGTGTCCATATTGCAGAAGATACCGCCATTGTAGGTGATGGATGCAAAGACAATCGCGGAGGTACGGAACGCGTCTGCAATGATGTAGGACGGATGGGTCTTGGAAACGTCAAAGACGGAAATATGGCGGATGCCGCGGTCGGCAAGCTTTCCGGCAAGGATATCGGCAGCTTTTTCCGTATGACCGTAAACAGATCCGTAGGCGATCGTTACAGATTTCTCTTCCGGCGTATAGGAGCTCCATTTGAGGTATTTATCGATGAGCCATGGGAGATCTTCTCTCCAGATCACGCTGTGGAGCGGGCAGATCATCCGGATCTCGAGCCCGGCAGCCTTCTTTAAGAGACCCTGTACGGACATGCCGAATTTTCCAACGATATTTGTATAATAACGTCTCGCCTCAGAGAGCCAGGCAACCTTATCGTCGATCTCGTCAGCAAAGATATTTCCGTCGACAGCGCCGAAGGAACCGAAGGCATCAGCGGAGAACAGGATCTTTTCTGTCTTTTCATAGGTAACCATGACCTCCGGCCAGTGCACCATCGGGGCCATCACGAAGGTAAGCTCATGGGAGCCGAGAGAGATGGTATCTCCCTCTTTTACCAGAATCGCGCGGCTGTCCACATCAAAATCAAAGAACTGTTTCATCATTCCCACAGCCTTTGCGGTGCATACGATCTTTGCCTCCGGGTAAACGGCGATCACATCGGCGATGGACGCACAGTGGTCCGGCTCCATGTGGTTTACGATCAGATAGTCCAGAGTGCGGCCCTTTAAGGCAGCGGTCACATTTTCGAGAAAATCATGGGTGAAGGACGCGTCCACGGTATCGAAGAGTGCTGTCTTCTCGTCAAGAAGAACGTAAGAGTTATAGGACATTCCTGTAGGAACCGGATAAACATTTTCAAAGAGAGCGATGCGGCGGTCATTGATGCCGACCCAGAAAAGGGAATCTGTAAGCTTTCTTATGTTATTCATGTTAGAAACCTCCTGATATTAATATTGCTGTGGCGTTTTCCGAATCTGCCAGAACGAGAACGGTGAAATACCGGAAAGGTACTGGCTTCTGAAAGAGTCACAAAAGGTCAAAAAATAAAATCATCTGGACCTATATATTCCTATTGTCGGCAAATTTTAACAATATAAAAGTAAATCCAGACAAGACAGAAATATTGACGCAGATATACTATCATTTTAAATGGAAAGTCTTTGGAAAGCAAGTAAAACCATCCGGTAAAATCTTAAAAAATTATTAAATACCAGTTGACAAGTTGGGTATGAAGTCATATAATTCACTTGAAATTGATATTCGTTATCAATACGACTGTTCCCACAAATGGTTTGGTGAGAGGTGATAGAAATGCTTACAGATGTAATTGTTTTGTTGCTGGTTGCCATGGCCGTGATCGGTGTGATAAAGAGTATCCGGAAACAGAAGAAGAGCGGTTCCTGTGGGGGCTGCTGCGGTTCCTGTTCCGGTTGCAGCGGATGCGGCAGTGTCCATTACGATACAGCTCCGAAAGCTCACAAAGCCTGAGCGGATGGGAGTGTAAAGAGGAGGAAACATGATGCCAATGACATTTTTACGTGCCGGTGAGACCGGTATGATCCAGCGTGTCGGCGGAGCGGAGGATACAAAGAGATTCCTCGCGAATCTTGGCTTCGTGGACGGAGCGGCAGTGACAGTGATCTCTGAACTCAACGGAAACCTGATCGTAAACATCAAGGATTCCAGAGTCGCGATCAACAAGGAGATGGCAAAGCACGTTATGGTGCAGTAGCTGTGAAAAAAGACGGTGACTGTTCAGCAGTTTGCCTTATCCCGCAGGGAAGTGCAGACTGGGAAGAATGGGCAGTTATGGATGATGAAAGTTCAAGTGGGAGATTTCCCACTTTGCTTTTTCCCCAATGGTTAGTATGTGCTAATTAGCATCAACTAATCGAATACTTTTGGAAAAAATTCACAAAAGGCAGGGGAATGGATCCGGACCGCAGGAGCGATCCACAGGGATAGAAAGGAGAAGACATGACATTACGTGAAGTTCCGGTACATACAACGGTTAAAGTTGTGAAGATCAACGGAGAGGGCGCATTCCGCCGCAGAATCATGGATATGGGCATTACCAAAAACAGCGAGATCTACGTTCGTAAAGTGGCACCGCTCGGTGATCCGGTCGAGATCACGGTCCGTGGATATGAACTGTCGTTGAGAAGAGACGATGCGGAAAGTGTCGAAGTCGTTACAGTCTGATGACGGATAAATGTTTTGCCTGATGTGTATGCAAAGCATTGGCAAAACCTGGTTGCTGTCCGCCCGGAATGTGGACAGCAGCAACACAAGTGCAGGAAAATAGGAGGATGAAAAATGGCTATCAAAATCGCATTAGCCGGAAACCCGAACTGTGGTAAGACGACCATGTTCAATGCCCTCACAGGCGCGAATCAGTACGTCGGAAACTGGCCGGGTGTAACTGTAGAGAAAAAAGAAGGTAAATTAAAATCTGCCAAGAGCGGTGAAGAGATCATCATCACAGACCTTCCGGGTGTTTACTCCCTTTCCCCGTACACACTGGAGGAAGTCGTCAGCCGTGATTACCTCGTTCACGAGAAACCGCAGGCGATCATCAATCTGGTAGACGCAACAAACATTGAGAGAAACTTATATTTGACGACTCAGATCCTCGAGATCGGTATTCCGGTTGTAATCGCGTTAAACATGGCTGATCTGCTTGCAAAGAGCGGGGATAAGATCGATGTGAAGAAGCTTTCCGAGATTTTCGGCTGTGAAGTCGTTGAAACCTCCGCATTAAAGGGCACAGGTCTTAAGGAGGTTGTCGAGAAGGCAATCGAGGCAGCGAAGAAGAATGAGTGGAAGAATCCGGCCGGAATCTTCTCCGGAAGCGTAGAAAACGCGATTGAGAAGGTTGAGGAGGCTGTCGGTGACGCTGTGGATGCAGACCAGAAGAGATGGTTCGCGATCAAGCTTCTTGAGAAGGACAGCAAGGTCATCGAGCAGTTACATCTTCCGGCATCCGCTATGGCAGCGGTCAACACGGAGGTTACCCGTCTTGAGAAAGAGACTGATGACGATACAGAGAGCATCATCACAGACGAGCGTTATACATACATCGGAAGCGTGATCGACAAGGCCGTTAAGAAATCCGGCAAGAAGCTCTCCACATCCGATAAGATCGATAAGATCGTTACAAACCGTATTTTAGGTATCCCGATCTTCGCGGCAGTGATGTGGTTTGTTTACTACATCTGCGTAAGCACACTCGGAACCATGGGTACAGACTGGGCGAATGATACATTCGGCGGCGGCATTCAGGAATGGGCAGGCGCAGCACTCGCGGCAGCAGGCGCAAGCGACTTTATCCAGAGCCTTGTTGTAGACGGTATTCTCGGCGGACTCTTCGCTGTATTCGGGTTCCTGCCGCAGATGGCACTCTTATTCTTAATGCTCTCCATCCTTGAGGACTGCGGATACATGGTACGTATCGCATTCGTCATGGACCGTGTGTTCCGTCACTTCGGACTTTCCGGTAAGAGCTTCATTCCGCTCCTTATCGCATCCGGCTGCGGTATCCCGGGTATCATGGCCTCCAAGACCATTGAAAACGATAACGACAGACGTCTTACCATTATGACAGCTACATTTATTCCGTGCGGTGCGAAGCTTCCGGTTATCGCTCTTTTAGGCGGCATCATGGTCGGCTGGACATCCGGAGATTACTCCGATGCGGGAAATACAGCATTCTTAATGTATGCGTTGGGTATCGCCTGCGTCCTTGTAGCAGCGATCATGTTAAAGAAGACAAAACCGTTCTCCGGCGAGGCAGCTCCGTTCGTTATGGAGTTACCGGCATACCACATCCCGTCCGCTAAGACCGTTCTTATGCACACCTGGGAGCGTCTGTGGGGCTTCATTAAGAAAGCCGGAACGATCCTGTTCCTTGCCTGCGTGATCATGTGGATCCTCTCCACATTTGGTTTCGAGAATGGTGCGTTCGGTATGGTAGAAGATACAGAAAACTGCTTGATGGCGATCCTCGGAAGCGCTCTTGCATGGATCTTCGCTCCTCTCGGATGGGGCAAATGGCAGTGCGTTGCAGCGGCGATCTCCGGATTCTCCGCAAAAGAGGGTATCGTTTCCACAATGGGTGTCCTTGCAAATGTCAGCGAGGATCTCTCCGAGGAGACAGACGTTGTCGCAGCCGCGATCAGAGACTGGTTCCCGACAATGGCAGCAGCCTTCTCCTTCCTTGTATTCAACCTGTTAAACTCCCCGTGTCTGGCGGCTATTTCCACAATGGCCCAGCAGATGCAGTCCAGAAAGTGGTTCTGGTTTGCAATCATCTTCCAGAACGTGTTCGCTTACTGTGTAGCACTGATGTTCTACCAGTTCGGACTTCTTATGGAAGGTGGTTCCTTCGGAATCGGCACAGCAGCAGCTGTTGTTGTTCTTCTCGGATTCCTCTATATGCTGTTCCGTCCGGATCCATATAAGAACCAGAAGAAGGCATCCCGCCGCTCTGTGGCAGCATAATTTTGGCAGTATCACTTCATTATTCCATAGAAACTCTATAAAAGATCCAGGTCAGAGGCGGACGTCGCTTCGTGGCCTGGATCTTTTCAGTTGGAAACCGCATAGCTTATAGAAGGAAGATTGCGAGAGCCGCGCCGGGGTCCGGACGGCCTTCGCGGATCAAAGGAGACAAAAACGATGGAAAATATCGGAAATATTATTCTTGGGATCATGATCCCGTTTGCGGGGACGACACTTGGAGCTGCGTGCGTATATTTTATGAAGAAGGGAATCCGTCAGAATGTGGAAAAAGGCCTTCTGGGCTTTGCGTCCGGTGTCATGGTGGCGGCATCCGTGTGGTCGCTTCTGATCCCGTCCATGAATCTTTCCGCGGATCTGGGACGCCTGGCGTTTCTGCCTGCGGTGACCGGATTCTTCTGCGGCATCCTGTTCCTGCTGTTCCTTGATGGACATGTGCCTCATCTTCACATCGGGTGCGACGAACCGGAAGGTCCGTCCTGTACGTTAAAAAAAAATACGATGCTTGTCCTTGCGGTGACCCTTCATAATATTCCGGAAGGAATGGCGGTCGGTGTCATGTTCGCGGGACTTCTTACGGCAAACAGCGGGATCACGTTAGCCGGTGCGTTTGCCCTGTCCGTCGGGATCGCGATCCAGAACTTCCCGGAGGGGGCGATCATTTCCCTGCCGCTCAAGGGTGAGGGGATGAGCAGCAACCGTGCATTTCTATATGGAACACTTTCAGGCGTTGTAGAGCCAGTGGCAGCAATTCTCACCGTTTTGATGTACAGGATCCTCGCTCCGGTCCTGCCGTATCTTCTCGCCTTCGCTGCAGGTGCCATGATGTACGTGGTCGTGGAGGAACTGATCCCGGAGACTGCGGAGGGAGAGCACTCGAATATAGGAACCATCGGGTTCGCGGTCGGGTTTGCATTGATGATGATGCTGGATGTGGCACTTGGGTGATACAATATGGACGACTGTGCATTATCGCGGAGCGTTTATCTCAGTCGGACCTGATTCCCACTGAGACGAGTTTGTTGTTACTCACTACCTGAAAGAGGTGAGAGTCTTCCCGGCTAAGATAATATTATATGGAAGGGCGACGCCCCCTTGTCCTCTGTCAGGTGGAAAAAGGTCAGAAGAATAAAAAGAAAAGTGGATATCCAGAGTCCATGATGTGACTCTGGGATATCCACTTTTTATTTCCGACAATCAGATTTTTCAACACGGATCAGTCAAATTGTCAAAATTACATCTATTATCGGGAATGTTTGCTTAATTAGAATCTCTTCCAGGTACCCCGATAGAAAAGCAGCAGCAGCGGGAAGAGCTCCAGACGTCCGGCAAGCATATCAAAGGTCAGAACCAGCTTGGAGAAGTTGGAGAAGAGCCCGAAGTTCTGGGCCGGGCCTACAAGTTCCAATCCCGGTCCGATGTTGTTTAAGGTCGCCGCGACGGCGGTAAAGTTTGTCACAAGATCGAAGTTGTCGATGCCGATGAGCAGCACGGAAATAGCGAAGATCAGGATGTATGCCGCCATGAAGACATTTACGGAGCGGAGGACCACATGATCCACCGCGCGTCCCTCAAAATGGATCTTGCGGATCTGATTCGGATGGAGACTCTGGGAGAGCTCCTTTGTCAGGGACCGGAATAACAGCACGACACGGGACACCTTAATGCCGCCGCCGGTACTTCCCGCGCAGGCACCGATAAACATTAAGAGCACCAGGATCGTTTTCGGGATCGTTGGCCAGAGGTTAAAATCCACGGTGGCGAAGCCGGTGGTCGTGATGATGGAAGCAACCTGAAACGCGACATGGTGGAACGCGAGGAACAGGCTGTCGAAGAAATCCCGGACAAAAAACGTGATGACGAGGATCGACGTGGCAATGATCCCGAGGTACCATCGCGCCTCCTCGCAGCGCAGTGCTTCCTTCGGCTTTTTCATATAGAAGAGGAAGTACACGTTAAAGTTGATGCCAAAGAGGATCATAAACACGGTAACTACGCCCTGAAGGTAGGTGGAATAGCTTCCGAAGCTGTCGTTCTTGATGCCGAAGCCTCCGGTTCCCGCGGTACCGAAAACGGTACACAGGGAATCAAACACCGGCATCCGTCCCACAAGCAGGAGAATAAACTCCAGAACCGTGAGGAAGAGATAGAGCCCATAGAGGATCTTTGCGGTGGACTGCACCTTCGGGACCAGCTTTGTGACAGAGGGGCCCGGGCTCTCTGCCTTCATGAGGTTCATATGATAGCCGCTTCCGGTAAGCGGAAGCAGGCAGAGAAGGAACACGAGAACTCCCATACCACCGATCCAGTGTGTAAAGCTCCTCCAGAACAGGATGCCGTGCTGAAGCGGTTCCACGGCGGGAAGAATACTGGCACCGGTCGTCGTAAATCCAGACACAGTCTCAAACAGGGCATCCACCGGATTTGTGATGGATCCGCTTAAGAGGAACGGGATGGAACCCATGATACTCATGACGATCCAGCTTAAGGCAACCGTCACGGAACCTTCCCTTGCGTAGAATACCTTGTTTTTCGGCTGCTTGCGGACAAGGATCACACCTGGGATCAGGCAGAGGACGATCGTGATGAAGAATGCCAGTGCGCAGCTTTCATGGTAGATCAGGGAGACTGCCAGGGACGGCACGAGAAGCGCCGCCTCCACGTCCAGAATCCAGCCGATAATATAAAAGATCATCGAATAATTCATGGAATCTCTCCTTTATGATTTTAAGATATCCCGGATATCACCGAGACCGCGGTTTGTGGTCACGAGAATCACGGTGTCCCCGACCATGATCATATTCTGACCGCGGGGGGTGAGGATCTGACCGTTGCGGTTGATGCAGCAGATCAGAAGGTTGTCCTTTAAGTTTAAGTCCATGAGCGGCACATTCGTGACAGCGGACTCCTCTTTGATGGAGAACTCCAGTGCCTCGGCACGGCCGTCGAGGATCTTATACAGCGTTTCCACGTTGCAGCCGATAGTGTTCTGGCGGGCACGGACGTACTGTAGGATATAATCTGCCGTCAGGTACTTCGGGTAGATGATACTGTCGATACCGAAGCTGTCGATCACGTCGTCAAAGGCGATCTTGTTGACCTTTGCGATGAGCTTTGCGTTGGAGTGGAGCTTTCCGTAGAGGGTGAGGAAGATATTCTCCTCGTCAAGTCCGGTGAGGGCCACAAGGGAATCGGCGTAGGTCAGGCCTTCTTCCAGAAGAAGATCCCGATCACTTCCGTCCCCGTTTATGATATCAGCACCGGGAATCACCTCGCTTAAGTAATCGCAGCGCTCTTTCCGCTGCTCGATGATCCGGACGCGGAACCCGATCTTTAAGAGGTCCTGGGCCAGATAGTGGGCGATGGTGCCGCCGC
Source organism: Pilosibacter fragilis (assembly GCF_032490495.1). NCBI lineage: Bacteria > Bacillati > Bacillota > Clostridia > Eubacteriales > Clostridiaceae > Pilosibacter > Pilosibacter fragilis. The sequence continues at coordinate 37,020 of NZ_JAVYJB010000012.1, forward strand.
CGATGATCAGGGAATTTTTTACGGATTTTGAGCGGAGACCGATCTTTTCAAAAAACTGAGCCGTATTTTCCAGAGATCCCACGATAGAGAGGATATCCGTATCCTGAAGGACAAAGCTTCCGTTCGGGATCACGACCTCGGATCCGCGCTCAACGGCACAGATCAGGACATCGCATTTTAACTGCCGCATGATATCCATGACAGTTTTTCCGCCGAACCCGATCTCCGGCTTTAAGCGGAAGCGGAGAAGCTCGACACGTCCCTTTGCGAAGGTGTCGATCTTGATGGCGGACGGGAATTTTAAGAGTTTTAAGATTTCTCTGGCCGCCGTCAGCTCCGGGTTGATGATCATGGAGAGTCCGAGTTTTTCCTGAATGAAGCGGATCTCCTTATTATAGAGCGGGTTTCTTACGCGGGCGATGGTGTCACAGTGTCCGGTCTTCTTCGCCATCAGGCAGCAGAGGAGGTTTAATTCGTCCTCGCCGGTGACAGCGATAAAGAGGTCCGCGCTTTCCACTCCAGCCTCCTGCTGGATATTGAAGCTGGCGCCGTTTCCAACGATTCCCAGGGCGTCAAACTGGTTGGAAAGATGTTCCACTTTCTGCGGATTCATATCGACCATAACGAGATCGTGGCCCTCGGCGCTTAAGCGCTCCGCAAGGCTCACGCCGACTTTTCCGCAGCCGACAATGATGATCTTCATATGTTTACCGGTCCTTTCAATTAATTACGCTTCCCAGCGTCCGGAAGCGCCGCACGGGAGTACAAGTTTGGAACTTGTAACCGGAAGTCCGATCTCCTCGGAGCTTACAGTTCCGCCGAACTGCGGAACAACGGCTGTTCCGAGCATATAAGTCAGCACCGCCGGGGCGAGACCGGTGGTGTAGGAGTTGATCAGGTAGAATAACGGCTTGTCGGAGAGGAGCTTTGCGCACAGCTTTACGAGCGGGTAGATCGCGTCCTCGATCTTCCAGATCTCGCCCTTCGGGCCCCTTCCGTAGGAGGGCGGGTCCATGATGATCGCGTCATAGTGGTTTCCACGGCGGATCTCACGCTCTACGAATTTTACGCAGTCATCCACGATCCAGCGGATCGGCGCGTCCTCAAGGCCGCTGGACTTCGCGTTCTCCTTTGCCCAGGCAACCATTCCCTTGGAGGCGTCAACATGGGTCACGGAAGCTCCGGCTTTCGCGGCTGCCAGTGTTGCTCCTCCGGTGTAGGCGAAGAGGTTTAAGACTTTGACCGGGCGTCCCGCATTTTTGATCTTTTCGCCAAACCAGTCCCAGTTTGCCGCCTGTTCCGGGAAAAGACCGGTATGCTTAAAGCTGAAGGGCTTTAACTGGAAGGTCAGGCCTTTGTAGTTGATGCTCCACTGCTCCGGGAGACTGAAGAATTCCCACTCGCCGCCGCCTTTTGAGCTTCTGTGGTAGTGACCGTTCATCTTTCTCCACTGTGGTGCCTTTTTATCGGTATCCCAGATAACCTGGGGATCCGGACGGACCAGAATATATTTTCCCCAACGCTCCAGCTTTTCACCGCCGGAACAGTCGATGACTTCATAGTCCTTCCATCCATCTGCTATCCACATAATTGTATTCCATCTCTTTCTTTAGACTTTTTTGCGTAAAAACGGATCAGGGGCATAAAATGCCTATGATATACCAGTATAATAGATTCGGGGGATACTGTCAAATAGGAGTGGGGATGGAATGCGGGATGTTGGCGGAAATATGGGGAACATGAACGGAAAATGTGTCTTTCTGTGGCGGGAATGCGGCAGAACTGTGGTGGGGACTTAAGAGAATTGACAGGTATTTTCTGTTGAATAATCAGGGAGTTACTGGTAAAATAAAATCAGATGTATTATATAGTTAGAAAATTTTAGTGTGTGACTGCCGCATGTGGAACAAGAGCGGCTGCATGCCTGACGGGATACAGGAAGGAGACGAGACGAGTGAAGAGAAAAGGGTTAAGAATACTGGCAGCAGCGGCGGTCCTGACTTTCGGATGTCTGACGATGAACGCCTACGCAGCGGAAGGCTGGGCGCTTTCCAATAATATATGGACGTATCTTGATAAAAACGGAAACCGCGTGACGAATGAGTGGAAAAAGGGCGCGGACAACCTCTGGAGATATTTAAACAGCAGCGGTGAGATGGCGGTCAACAGCTGGGCAGACAATGATTACTATGTGGATTCCAACGGAATCATGGTGTCAAATAAATGGATGCAGCTGGCTTCCCCGTACAGCAGGGATAATGGGACGACATACTGGTTCTATTTCGGTTCCAGCGGAAAAGTCACGAAGGACAGCTGGAAGAAGATCGACGGAAAGAGTTATCTCTTTGATTCCGACGGAATTATGCAGACCGGATGGTCCGAGGATGGGGATTACTATTTAAGCTCCAGCGGCGCTATGGTCACCGGCTGGAAGTATCTGGAGCCGAAGGATGAGGATAAGGATCTCTACGGACCGGAGAGCGACGACGGAAAATACTGGTTCTACTTCTCTGCGAGCGGAAAGAAGAACAGCCCGTCGACGAGCAGTAACGGCGGCGATTATAAGGTGATGAAGATCGATGGCAAATATTACTGCTTCGACGAGGACGGACGGATGCAGACCGGATGGGTGTATTTAGAAGGTGACCCGGAGAATGCAAGTAAGGACACGATCGAGAACTGGAGATATTTTGCGGAGAGTGGGATCCAGAACGCGACTCTCGGTGCGTCGATCACCGGATGGCTCTCCTTAAATCCGCCGGAACAGCTCCAGGACAATGTGGATGAGCCGGTTGTCTGGTACTATTTCGAGAAAGATGGAACACCGAAGACAGGTCCGGAGGACGGAAAAGCGTCCACAAGTGACTTTGTCAAGATCAACGGAAAGACATATCTCTTTGACCAGAAGGGAAATCCGGTGAAGGGATTAAAGAAGATACAGATCGGATCGACAGGAGAGTACACCTCCTATTACTTTGATGCATCCTCCAGAATTTCCGTAAAGGGAAAGATGACAGTGGAGGAAGGCGATGGAAATAAGACGACCTTCTACTTTAATGAGGGAACCTACGCGGGACGCGGTGTCAGCGGTGTGAAGAATGGCTATCTCTATTATATGGGTAAGCTTCAGGAAGCGGACAGCTCCAGCCGTTACGCATTGATCAGTATCCCGAATGGAAGCAACGGATACCAGACTTACGTTGTAAACTCCTCCGGACGTATCTCAAAGAATACGACGGTGAAGGACCGCGACGGAAACAAGTTTAAGGTAAATTCCAGCGGAATTTTGACTCAGATCAACGATGAGACGGCGAGCACGAAAGAAGAATACGGTGAGCCGACAGAACCAGTATTTGAGAATGATTGATGTGGATCTTGGATAAATGATAAAGGAGTTTTTGAAGGACCAGGGGCAGAGATGTTCCTGGTCTTTTATGTTAGCTGCCATGTATCCAGGAAACTTCCGGCAGCAGGATCTGCGCAGAGAACTTTTACATATGATGGTTAAATAAAAAGAGGATTCCGACTGCAAATATAGGCAGTCAGAAATCCTCAGTTTTTTAATGATTTAAACTTCCTCGCCGTTGATCAGCACATGCTTGATCACGCCTGTCACATCAAACGGACAGCCGTCGACGATGACAACATCGGCGTCTTTTCCTTCTTCCAAAGAACCGACACGGTCAGCGATGCCAATGTGCTCGGCCGGATTGATGGTTACGGCGCGGAGTGCGTCATACTCGTCCATACCGGCTTTGATGGCGAGACCTGCGCAGAGCGGCAGGTAGTGGAGCGGGGTTACCGGCGCGTCTGTGATGATGGAGACATGACATCCGGCTTTCGCGAGGATGCCCGGTGTCTCCCAGGTCTTATTCTGAAGCTCAAATTTGGAGGCATGTCCGAAGGTCGGACCTACCGCGAGCGGGAGATTCTCCTTCGCGAGTTCATCTACGATCATATGCCCCTCTGTCACATGCTCCAGAGTCAGGCCGACACCGAACTCTTTCGCAATGCGGATCGCAGTGAAGATATCGTTTGCCTGATGGGCATGGGCTTTTAACGGGATCTCATGGTTTAATACCGGGATCAGAGCTTCGGACTTCTGGTCGTAAGCCGGAAGCTTGGAAGCGTCATCACCGGCCGCCTCGATCTTTGCCTTGTAAACCTTCGCTTTATTTAAAGCCTCGCGGATCTTTGCGGCATTTGTCATACGGCTGGAGATTCCCTGTTTCTGGTAGCAGCGTTTCGGGTTTTCACCGAAAGCGCATTTCATAGCGATCGGGAATTTTACGATCATATTGTCAACACGGGTTCCAACCGGTTTGATAGCAGCGAAGGTTCCGCCAATGGAGTTGGAGCTGCCTGGACCGGTTGCGAAGCAGGTAACACCGGCTTTCGCGGCCATCTTCATACACGGGTCAAACGGGTTGATTCCGTCGATCGCCTGTACCTGTGGAGTTACCGGGTCATTCAGTTCATTGTAGTCATGTCCCTCGTAGCCGATCCCGTAGCCGTCAAGACCGATATGGCAGTGGGCCTCAACAAATCCCGGATAAACCTGGAGTCCGGTAGCGTCAATAACCTCAGCGCCGTCAGCAGAGAGACCTTTTCCGATCTTTACGATCTTTCCGCCGTCGATCAGGATGTCAGCGATAAAAGTTTCCTTTGATACCGCTGTGTGAAGTGTTCCGTTCTTGATACAAATCATTGGAATTCCTCCTCTTTTCAAATCATAACTCCATCATACATGAATTGCGAGAATATTTCAAGGATTCTTTCTGTACAGTAGTTAAAAATAAGTTGCGATTCACGCTTTGCGCAAACAGTAATAAAAAAAAGGAACTATTTCATCTTAAAAGATGAAAAGTTCCTTATAGTTGAGTTATGAAACTACATTCACCGGTGTTCCCTCAAGGAATCCCTTTACATTTCCGGCAAGGATGGAAACGAGGCGCTGTCTTGTCTCAAGTCCTTTCCAGCCCATATGCGGGGTGAGGATCACGTTGTCGAGGGTGTAGAGCGGGTTGTCGGCTTTCGGCGGCTCAGTTTCCTGGACGTCGAGGCCTGCGCCTGCGATCTGGTGCTTTTCAAGCGCTTCGATCAGAGCCGGTTCATCGATGAGAGCACCGCGGGAGGTGTTGATCAGGAAGGCGGTCGGCTTCATCAGCGCAAGAGTCTCTTTATTGATCATATGCTTTGTCTGCGGAGTTAACGGGCAGTGCAGGGAAACATAGTCACTGTTCTTTAAGACTGTCTCAAGATCCACATAGCGGATGCCGTCTTCGTCGGCTCTCGGTGTTCTTGTATACACGAGAATGTTCATATCAAGAGCTTTTGCAATCTTCATTACAGTCTTTCCGATATGTCCGGCACCGATGATTCCTAAAGTCTTTCCGTTTACCTCAACGTGCGGAACCTGGAGATTTTTCGTAAAGTTATCATGGTTTCCGTTTGCCAGCATTTTCATCTGGACCTGCATGGTGGAGCTTAAATTTAAGATCATCATGACCGCCGTGTGGGCTACGCGCTCGGAGCTGTATGCCGGGATATTGCAGACGGTGATCCCCTTCTCCCTTGCGGCATCAAGATCCAGATTGTTGTATCCGGTACCGGCCTCACAGATCAGCTTTACGGAAGCCGGAAATTTGCGGATCAGGTCACCGTTTACCGGCATCTCCTTTGTGACGATAATATCAGCTCCCTCAATGCGCTCTAAGAGCTGTTCCGGTGTGGTATCATCGTAGACGGTCACGTCGGAAGAGAGAACAGAAAAGTCGAGATTTCCGTCAAAGTTCATTTTTTTTGCGTTTAATACAACGGTCTTGTCGCTCATGGGTAAATCCTCCTGAGAAATTGATAATAAGAAAATTGTACATACCTTGGTGATGTATTGTAACTGTTCAGCAGGTCTGCGCATTTACTGCGCTGACCGTAAAAAAACTTATATTATAATAGAAAGCAAAAATCCTATCGGCACCGCCGCTTTGGAATGGATTTTGCGCGTAACTGTGAGGTGCTGAACAGTTACGCTGTATTCATTATATAACGGTTTTTGAAATGTGACAATGAAGAGTTTGTGGTTATAGGTTATGATACATAGATGTATAAATAAAAAATGGAAAGAAATTTTCTATGCGTTTCCGTGATAGAGCAAGTTGAAGAGGTAAATGTTCAGACGAAAGGAAAGATCAACAAGGAATCGTTTGTCCTGCTCTAAATGAGTTTCCTTGAGAGATGCTTATTTTAACATAATAGTATGTTTGAACAAGTATTGGAAAAATAATAGCATATTATCGTATAATATGTACATCAAAAGACAATAAATGACATAAAAATAGTCATTTTAACGAAAACGCGTTTCGTAAGTGCTTATTAACAAAAAGACAATATGACAGATAGGAGAGTTGATTATGCAGAACGAACATGCAAAAGAATTAAGAAAAATTTTAAGTGAGACATCTTTTTTGACACTTCCGGGTGTATATGATTGCCTTTCTGCTAAGATTGCAGAGGAAGCAGGATTTCAGGCATTATTTCTTTCCGGTGGAGCACTTGCCTACAGCGTATTAGGACGCCCGGATTTTGGATTTTTGAGTCTGGCAGAATTTGGAACAGCGATCCAACATATTGTGTCATCTGTTCATGCTCCACTGATTGCAGATGCGGACAATGGATTTGGAAATGCAATTCAGGCGGCAAACACCGGAGCTATGTATGAGCAGTTTGGAGCGGCAGGACTTCAGATTGATGATAAAGTTCTTCCAGCCAATCATCCGGCTAAAAATGAGATCATCGATTGGGAGTTAATGGGACCAAAGATCAAAGCTGTGAGAACTGCAGTTTCTGATGACTTTGTGATTATCTACCGTACGTGCGCAGAGTTGTATGATTTTGGTGTCGATGAAGCAATCAGAAGAATCAATCTTGCGAAGGAGTGCGGCGCCGATTATGCATATGTGGATGGAATCAAGTCCGTGGAGAATCTGGAAAAGATTTCCAGAGAAGCCAAAATTCCGCTTATGGTAAATCTGAATGAGAAAGGATTTGTCGGCGGACTTCCTACAGAGCAGGTCAAGGCATTAAATTACCGTATTGGTTTATTTCCAATCTCCGCCATGCTGGCAGCAGCGCAGGGAATGATTGATGTTCTTGGGGCATTGGCAGAACAGGGAACAACGCTTGCAGTGAGAGACAAAATGACAAATCCGCCAACGAAGATTCATCGCATGATGGGACAGTTTTCACTGGTAGAAAAGTATACACCATATTATAACGAATGAGGAGATATACAGGAGAAAAGCTGATTGCTCAGAAAGGAGTGTCTGAATGACATACCGAAACATCCAATACGCCCAAATGACAATCCAAAAAGATTGATGTAGTATTTGTGCATTATAGAGAAAAAATTTCCACTGTTTCACCGATGAAAAAGCGTTCGTTTCGTTTTACTGCATTTATCCACAGCATCCGATCCTCAAAAATCGAACCACACGATTTTTCGAAAAAATATACACTGGATTTGTGGATAGCAGTACAGAGCATCTGGAATTTCATGGAAATATCCCAGATGTTCTGTATTGTTATCCACCGTCATAATGACGAAAGGGAAACAGCCGCCAGGTGGCAGAAACTGTAAAAATCTGGTACAATGAACTCATGAAGAAAAGGAGTTCCTGCCATGGCGATCAAGTACACAGAAGAACAACTAAATAGCGTTGACAAGTCTATGCTGATCCAGATGTTTTTGAACCAGCAGGAGCAATTGGAAAAAGTCAGTGCCGATTCGTTCCTGATCATAAAGCAGATCCAGGCGATCTACCGGGAGGAAGGAAAACTCAAAGAACTTTCATCAAAAGAAAGACTTGTTCAGCGTCAGGTGGTTGTAAAACCACTGGTAGATGCTTTATTTGTGTACCTGAAACAACACGAAAATGAAGTCGGTACGGAAAAACTGAGGGAAGCTTTCATTTATGTATTAAATCAGGAAAAATACCTCCGGGTTTTCCTGACCGATGGGGATGTTCCAATGGACAATAATGCATCCGAGCGTGCGATCCGCGGATTCTGTGTCGGTAAGAAAAACTGGCAGATGATCGATACCATCAATGGTGCAAAATCATCCGATATCATTTACAGCATTGCAGAAACAGCAAAAGCGAATAATTTAAAGCCATATGAGTACTTTGAATATCTTCTGACAGAGATTCCGAAACATATGGATGATACAGACCGATCTTTCTTAGATGATCTGATCCCGTGGTCAAAAAATTTGCCGGAGAGTATTCGAAAACCAAAGAAGATCAATTAAGCCAAGCCGCAAAAGCGGCTTTTGACTGGTTCAGTACTTGCTATGGAGCGTTTAATTTTCGATATCATTTTGACATAAAGCAGGGCTGCCGTATTAGCAAATATTGCTAGGCGACAGCCCTCTTTTGGATGAAACTTATTTTCTATATATAATATGGAACAGGAGCAGCTTTGGGGGTGTTATTACCAAAACCAATTACACACCATAGCAAAAAAGTAAAAAATAGTAAGCAAATGATAACATATGTATACATTAGATATCGAAAGAATGATGTCCCTTTTCTTGTCATTAATAAAACACAACAAATGAAAAAGAAGAGACTTACAAGTCCAATAAAAATTGAATTAAAAAGGAGTGGTACTATTATGCTAATTAACCCTGTAATCATTTGAAAGGATATTGGTATCTGATTCAACAACATTTTTCATCAGTACTGATGAATCGCTATCGTTTTGTGACGTCGCCATAGCTACAAATGTTGACATTACAGACAAAGAAATAATACTTAGTGCGGCAATAGAAGATTTAAAACACTTGTTTTTTATCATAGAATCACCTCATTTAGAATTTTTATTTAATATGTTACAATGATTTATGTATTCAATGGCATCATCTCCTCTTGTTAAATATAATTATCTAAAAACAATGGCGTTATTTTTAAATTATTCGTTTTATGTCTTGATATTATCATTGGGCGAGTGAATACACAATGCATTTTATCGATATGTAAGAAATCGTAAGAAAATATAAAACATATAAGCTACAAGATTTATAATTGAACCGGGTTATTTTTGATAGTCTGTTTATTTTTTTCTTTAAAGTATAGTAATAAACGTAATCTCGATTTCTTTTGTCCAAACTGGGCTTAAATAATTTTCTAATCAATGCGGAACAGCTTCTAGCAGACTTAGAGAAAGATGTCATTTCTACCTGTTGAATCCTCCACTGATTTTGGCAAATCGGACGGAAAATAGCACCGTCATTTTGACGATAAGTCACAATGCTGAAGTTGAAGCGAAAATAGAAAAATCAGAGCTATTTGCGATTACTTATCCACATCCACGTAAACATCAAACCAGAATTACACGAATAAGTTTTTGCATCCACGAAAGCTTGTGGATAATTGCAAAAAGCCTCATTTTTTCTAGTAAAAAAGTTTTTTAATTTCGGCTTTTTAGACAAAAATCAGAAATCCTTCTTTTCTTTAGAAGGACGGATGACTTTTGGCTGGTCGATTGCAAGGCCTTCCATCAGCCAGCGGAATTCCTGCCTGGTTAAAAGCCTTGCTTCCGAAGCATTGCGTGGCCATTGGAAACGACCATTCTCATCCAGACGTTTCTGGTAGAGAACAAATCCATCTTTGTCATAATGGAGTGCTTTTAACTTCCGACTGTCCCTGCCGCAAAACAGATAGAGCGCGTTGGCATAAGGATCCAGCTTATAAGTATCGCGAATAATGGCCATCAATCCATCAAAGCTTTTTCGCATATCTGTCCGGCCGGTAATGATAAAAATCTTTGCTACGCCGGACAGTTCGCCTAACACAGTTGCTGCAGCGCTGCGATTGTGTTTCGAATCGTTTCGCAGGCTGCCGAATTCTGGATTTCCACAGAAAAACCAGAAAAGACCAAACGAATGGCCGGGGCGGAAACAGTGGTACGATCAGGAAGTTGCTCACCTACTGCAACCGTATCAGCACCAGAAAAATCAATTGCCACAACTTCATGCTGTTCCGGGCAGGAAGACATCGGATTATCTGGTATTTCACAAGCCATGCTTCGAAATCTCCGGATATGATAGTAAAAGTTGCTGCGTTGTATGTGATGTTGCTCACACCATGCTTTATCTGTAAGACCACTGGTGCGGCATTCCTGAATCAGCGCCATCCATTCCTGATCCGTACGTCTTGGGTGTCTTTGAACCATTCTTGCCCAACTCCATTCCTGTGTATTATGAGTGTGTTAGACAGGATGTGTCCAGATTTGAACCAAACTTGTCCACTGTCCAAACTCATTAGAATGATTGTTACACAGATCTTGGCTGATGAAAAGACGGCAGGTTATTCATCGCTTACAATCCAGGTAAAGATTTTATCCGCAAACGCAAACTTGATTTTAAGAAAATGATGCGTCTGATTATTTCCATGGAAAGCGGAAGTCTAAATCATGAACTTCTTAAATTTTTTGAGTATGATTCCTCGGTTCCTACCGGATCTGCTTTTTATCAACAACGTTCCAAACTTTCCGTTTCTGCATTCCGTCATCTTCTCAAGGAATTTAACCTTAAATTCCCCTTAGAAAAATTTCGCGATAATTACTATGATATCTGGGCTGCTGTCCAGTCATGATCCTCCGACCAGATTCTGTAAACAGATCGCACGGACACGGCTGTGAGGACGATAACGGCACCGACGATAGCCATTTTTTCCGGAATTTCCAAGCACGAAGCGGATCCCAATAAGCGCGGACAGGAGAGCTGAGGCAGAAGGATCTCCGAAAGGCCGTAAGCAGGTCGGCGAAGCGGTGAATCGGAAAACTACGAAAAAATATCCTGGCGGGGAATTGCGACCACAAGAAAAAGCTGCCCGCGAGGGACAGCTTTTTCTTGTGTGATGGGTTTTCTATTTTCAGGTTTGTTGATGGGCTGTTTTACTGCGCTTTCTGCTGCATTTTCGCAACGAGGGCGCTGGTCCTCTGACGGTAGTCGTCGAGTTCGGTGACGATTCCCATGAAAGAGGAGATAAGATCTAAGGAGGCGCGCAGAGAACTCTGCTCACCCTGTACGACTGCGCGTTTTGTGAGGCGCATAGCCTGCTGCGGCGCTGCCAGAAGCTTCTCCATATACTGCTCCACAAATGCGTCAAGCTCCGCATCCGGGACGCAGTGGGTAACGAGACCCATATCCGCGGCTTCTTTTCCCTTTAAGGTCCGGGCTGTCCAGAACAGGTCTAAAGCTTTGTCCCGGCCGACGAGACGGGGCAGGAAATATGCTCCGCCGTCACCAGGTACAATTCCGGCATTAAAATAGCTTTCCGACATGGAAGCACTCTCCCCGGCGATCCGCACATCGCACATGAGAGCCATGTCAAGACCGGCACCGACTGCGGCACCATGGATCTTGGCAACCACCGGTTTATCGATTTCTTCTAAAAGAAGCGGAATTCTTTGGATTCCCTTCCAGAGTGAATTCTTTCTTGCGAGGGCTGTGGAGGAGATATCTTCATGACTTTCGAAGAATCCGTCACCGGCTGCCATTGCCTTGACGTCACCGCCTGCGCAGAACGCTTTTCCGTTTCCGGAAAGCAGAAGTGCATATACATCATCGTTGTCACGGACATCTTCCAACGCTTCTGTCCAGAGACGGATCATCTCCTCGCTGAAACAGTTGAGCTGCTTCGGACGATTCAGTGTGATGCGTGCAAGGTGGTTGTGTACTTCGTAGATCAAGTCTGCCATAGAATATCTCCTCCCTATTTACTCTCTCAATATACCATATTGTGGAACTGATTTCATTATATGGAATTTTACGCAGAATGTCAAGCCCTTGAAACTGGTTTTAACGTAAAATTTGCAAAAAAATATTGTCCAGAATCGAAAAATCCTGAACAATATCACAAAGCGAAAAAGTATTGCATTCTATATCACAATATGAAATTCTGTTACAGACGTAATGATTGAACCATCCGCACACTTGATTTACAGAGAGAGCAGCATCCACCCCGCCGCGCACATAATTATGAGAAATATGAGATTGTAAAGGGTGAATACCATCATGTACGTTCCGGACTTTGCTTCCGGAATCCCAGCGTAGGCCCGGTAGGAGATCACGCTTGCCATGGATGCGATCAGGGTCCCAAGACCGCCGACATTCACACCAAAAAGCAGAGGACGCACCGCACCGGTAAAGCCGGAGAGCAGGATTGCCGCGGGGACATTGCTGATGCACTGGCTTAAGAGAACACCTGCCGGAAATTCATGACCGGAGATCAGCTTCGTGAGGAGTCCGGAGATCGCAGGGATCCGTTCCATATTGCCGATAAAGATAAAAAAGCAGACGAATGTCAGGAGCAGAAAGTAGTCGACCCGGATAAACAACGAGCGGTCCCTTATGAGAACAGCGGCCAGGATGATGAAAAACATGACCGGCCAGGAATAGATCCGAACGACGCAGCCCAGACAGACGAGAAAAAGCGCCAGATAGAAGATCAGAGAAGTCTTCGTGGGACAGCCGTCCTGGTGAAGGGAGGTCCGGCTGAGGGTGATGGCTTTATTTTTCAGCAGAAAAACGGCAGCTACAAGCAGCAGGGCTGAGAGTACCGTTAACGGCAGCATGTATCCCACAAGCTCACCGGCAGAGAGACCAAAGGAAGAGTAGAGATACAGGTTCTGTGGATTCCCGATGGGTGTTGCCATACTGCCGAGGTTCGCGGCGATGGTCTGAAGGACGATCACAGGGATCATGAGTTCCGGAAGTCCAGCCATATTGAGGATCAGGATGGAAAACGGGACAAATGTGATCAGGGACACGTCGTTCGTGATCAGCATGCTGGAGAAAAAGCAGAGTGCTGTCAGGGTGAAGGCAAGCCGGCGTGTGGAATGCATTCCGGCGAGCAGGGATGATCCGAGATAACGGAACAGACCGATCTCCTTCAGCCCGGCGACCACCGTCATCAGGGAGAAGAGGAGTGCCAGAGTGCGGAAGTCAATGTAAGTCAGATACTCCGGTGACGGAGCGACAAAAAACATGGAGAGGACCGCCAGAACCGCTGCCGCGGAAAGGACTGGTTCTTTTTTTATGAATGACATGGATCGATTTCCTTCCTTATATAAATATCATGCATGCGGCAGAAGACAGAAAAACTGTATACAAAGTGCCGCCCTGCAATTCAAGTCGAACATCCGAGAGACCTGGCGCGTGATTCTGGTCAGCGAAGCTGACAAATCCTATCAGAGTCACTGCGTATCCTCGCGGGATAGGAACAACCGTGTTACTGTACACGGGTAGGAATTTTCTGAACTGAAAATTCCGTACAATACAGTGGTGGTAGTGGATTTTGCCGATTTGGAATGCGAAGCATCGGCAAAATCAGTTACTGTTTGCGCAAGGCGTGAACAGTAACCAACCGCAAAACTTCTGTAATTATTATAAACAGTGGCTTTACGAATGTAAAGAAGAAGAGTATACTGTACATGTTTGGTCATTGCACACAGGTAGGAATTTTCTGACCTGAAAATTCCGTACAATACAGTGGTGGCAGTGGATTTTGCCGATTTGGAATGCGAAGCATCGGCAAAATCAGTTACTGTTTGGGCTTCTTTCATGCCCGTATCGACAATGATGTCAGAATAATGGAAAGCGGCAGCTCTGGATGAAAATTCCTGGGTGCCGCTAATTTACGCGGAATGGCAGCGCATAAACAGGACAGGATGTCTGCTGTTTCTGTTTGAGGGAGGAATATTATGGGGAACAACAAGTTTTCAATCGCCAGTGTTGGAAACCGGCGGGCATTCCGGGATGGAGCCCGGGATGGGGTGCCGATCGCGCTCGGGTATTTTGCGGTATCTTTTTCACTGGGAATCGTGGCGCGGAATGTCGGGATGACACCGATTCAGGGAATGATCACAAGCGCACTCTGCAACGCGTCCGCAGGGGAATACGCGGGCTTTACGATGATCGCCGCGGGGGCAGCGTATATTGAGATGGCGATCGTGACACTGATCGCGAACGCGAGATATTTACTGATGAGCTGTGCCATGAGCCAGAGAATGGATCCGGATATGCCGTTTTTCCACAGGCTTCTCATGGCATTTGATATTACCGATGAGCTGTTCGGAATTACGATTGCAAGACCGGGCTGCTTAAATCCCTGGTATATGTACGGGGCAATCGCATTAGCACTTCCCGGCTGGGCTGTCGGAACAGCCCTCGGTGCGCTGGCAGGTAATCTGATGCCGTGGCGTCTTGTGAGCGCCTTCAGCGTGGCACTCTACGGAATGTTCCTTGCGATCATAATTCCACCGGCGAGAAAGAGCCGCATCCTTGCAGGGCTCATCGCCATCAGCTTCGCGGCAAGCTACCTTGCGGAGCATCTGCCGGGGATCTCATCGATCTCCAGCGGCACGAGAACGATCATTCTGACTGTTGTGCTCTCATCCGCAGCAGCGATTCTCTTCCCGCATCCGGCAGAGGACAGCGCGGCTGATACTTCCAAGGAAACAACGGAAGAAACTCATGTCCATTCTGCAGACGCGGCAAAACAGGGCGCTTAAAAGAAAAAGAAGTTTTTGAAAATTGTCTTGTTAAATTAAGAAGGAACACAGAAAAAACATGGAAAAGAATATTTATCTCTATATTGCGGTGATGGCGGGTGTCTCTTACATGATCCGTGTCCTGCCGCTCACATTGATCCGGAAACCGATCAAAAATCAGTTTATCCAGTCATTCTTATATTACGTCCCATATGTGACGTTAGCTGTTATGACGTTTCCGGCGATCCTCTCCGCCACAAACAGTACGGTGTCGGCGGCGCTGGCGCTGGTCATCGGAATCATCGCGGCATGGTGCGGAAGAAGTCTCCTGTCCGTTGCGGTGATCTGCTGCGCGATGGTATTCATTACGGAATTTTTCTTAGTGTAGTAAAAATACATAAAACACATATATTAAATAAAACAAAAGCAGTTTCGGTATCTGATCATCCATCAATCAAATGACCGTGCTGCTTTTTTACTTTATAGAAGACCGATTACGGCATTCTCGCAGGGCGTGAAAAACCAAGAAAAAAAAGCAGTACATGGCGTAGAAAAACGGAATGCGGCGGTATCCCAGACCAATGCTTTAACGTTGTAAAATAAATGAGATAAAATCCCATTGTCTGAAATTTCACAATACGAAATATATTCCATTTTGGCAAAAATGCTGATTTTCTACGCGGAAATTTGGCAATTATTTGGAAGAATCGTACTTGTATTTGTGCGGGAAAGTTGTTATAATCAGTAGCCGTGTTGAGCGAAAAAAAAGAGTAATGGCTCATAAAAGCTGATTACATGGAGGTTTACCCATGAAGAAATTATTTGCATTCTGCGCAGGACTTCTGGCGGTCTTAAACCAGACTGCAGTTACAGCGCTTGCGGCAGAACCAGAGGCTGCCGGGGCGGCAGCACAGACGCCGTTATGGCTTTGTATTCCATTTGCAGGACTCCTGCTCTGCATCGCGGTCCTTCCGCTTGTGAAAGCAGAGTGGTGGGAGGCGCACCAGCCGCATGCGGTCGTGTTCTGGTCCCTGCTGTTCCTGATCCCGTTCGCCGTGAAGTACGGTGTGCCGAAGGCAGCGGAGACGACACTGGAATGTATCATAAACGACTACCTGACATTCATCGTCCTTCTTTTTGGATTGTTCTGTGTGTCCGGTAATATTACCCTGTCAGGTGATCTCGCTGGTTCCCCGAGGATCAATGTGGGACTTCTGGCACTCGGAACCCTGTTATCCAGCTGGATCGGAACCACCGGTGCCAGTATGCTGATGATCCGTCCGATCATCAAGATGAACGCGTGGAGAAAGAGAAGACGCCACATCGTGATCTTCTTTATCTTTATGGTGTCCAACATGGGCGGCTGCCTGACTCCGATCGGAGATCCGCCTCTGCTCATGGGATTCATGCGGGGCGTCCCGTTCTTCTGGAGCTTAAAGCTTTTACCGATCCTGATCTTCAATATGATCATCCTGCTGTTCATCTTCTATCATTTTGATATGAAGGCATATAGAAAAGATATCGCGGCAGGCTTAAAGCCGGATATCAGCAAACCTGGTACTGAGGTGAAGATCCGCGGCAGCCACAACCTGATCTTTATCATTATGATCGTGATCGCCGTTATCTTAAGCGGTACCCTGCCGTCCATGCCGATGTTTCAGGATGCCGCAGGAAATGTCCTCGGGATTCATGTATTCGGAGAAGTTACATTATCCTATCCGGCGATCATTGAGTGTGTGATCATCCTTGTATCCGCATTTCTGTCCTTTAAGACGACGGATGGATCGATCCGCCGAGAGAACCACTTTACCTGGGGCGCGATCCACGAGGTCGCAGTTCTCTTCGTCGGTATCTTTATTACGATGCAGCCGGCGCTTATGATCTTAAAGGCAAACGGAGCGGAGCTTGGGATCACAGAACCGTTTGAGATGTTCTGGGCGACCGGTCTGTTATCCAGCTTCCTCGACAATACGCCGACCTATCTGGTATTCCTGACAACAGCAGGCGCCTTAGGATTGTCACAGGGCATGGTGACGGCCCTCGGAACCGTTCCGGTCAAGATGCTGGAAGCGATCTCCTGTGGTGCTGTATTTATGGGTGCGAATACATATATCGGTAACGCGCCGAACTTCATGGTCAAATCCATTGCGGATGAGAACGGTATCCGGATGCCTTCATTCTTCGGATATCTGATCTGGTCCTTTGGAATTCTTGTTCCGGTATTCATTGTGGATACTCTGGTATTCTTTTTATAGGAAGGGGGAGGAAATATGGCTGCAACGAAAGAAGAAATCAAAGAACTGGCAGAACATATCTACGATCTGGACGCGGAGGTCTATGTCCACCTGGGTTCCTCCCTGGGACGTGTTTTCAACCGTGACAGAGAGCGCTGTGTGAATGAGCTCACAGAGCTTCTGACCACAAGACCGCAGGGACATTTAGTCCGCAGCGAGCTTGGATTGATCGCGAACATGGCCCGTACCATCGAGGATAAAGAAGAACGCGCGATGTGTATGACCGAGTACAACCGCATCCTCAATGAGGTCATGAGCCTTCCGACAAGCTTCGCCAGCGGCGATGTGATCGACCCGATCCTCGCGAAGTTAAACAGCTTCAACGTAGCGAACCGTTTCTCCAACGACGACCATCTGATTATCTGCATCAGCTGGACATACGGAAGCGGCGGAATCGATGTCGGCTTCAAGCTTGCGGATAAGCTTCATATTAACTACTACGATGCCGATATTTTCGCGGCAGTATTAAAACGCCTCGACGCGGAGAAAGATAAGACGATCCGTGACGCGGCGGGATATGCCCACGTCTCTGAGGAACTGCAGCAGAGTCCGGCGAGCGAGTTTGAGGCAGTGACCCATATGTCCCTGAAGGATCATATCAAATATTTCAGCCGTTACCACGGCCTGAACCGTCAGGATGCCGTCTTCTTCAACCAGAGCGACCTGATCTGTGATATGGCGAAAAAGGAAGACTTTATTATCATGGGCCGCTGTGCCGATGCGATCTTAACGAACAACGGTATTCCGCATATCAGTATCTATATCACTGCACCGATCGAGCAGAGGATCCAGCGCGCGATCGAGGTAAACTCCGGATTAGACCGGAAAAAAGCGCGCCATTTCCTGAAAAAACTTGACAAAAAACATGCGCATTATTACAATTTTTATACCGGAAGAAGCTGGGGAAACGCGAATAACTACGATCTATGCATCAACAGCGCAAGCTACGGAATTGACGGTACTGTCGATTTTATTCTGAGAATGATCGGTCGCGATAAGGATAAGAAAAAATCGGAATGATCCCCAAATGAAATGTGCTGCCGGCCTGTTTGCCGGACATGACAAATTATGATTTTGATGCCTGGCTGATATCAGTCAGGCATTTTTATGTAAAAAGAAAGGATCAACAGCATGCAGCTCGATATGACAAAAGGAAAACCGCTGCCGGTGATTTTGCAATTTACGATTCCATTGGTGATCGGAAATATCTTTCAGCAGCTTTATAATATGGCGGACACGATCATCGTCGGCCGCTGCGTCGGTGCCGGGGCGCTGGCGGCGGTCGGCTCCACCGGAACGATCATGTTTCTGGCGACCGGCTTTGCTCAGGGAATCACTGCCGGTTTTTCGATCCTTACCGCCCAACGGTATGGGGCAGGGGATGAAAAAGGTGTGAAACGCAGCGTGGCAAACGGAATGATCCTGGCGGTGATCGCAGCGGTCATCCTGACACTGGTCTGTGTGGCGATCATGAACCCGCTTTTGCACCTGATGAATACGCCGTCAGATATCTTTCAGGACGCCTACACGTATATCATGGGAATCAGCGTCGGACTCACGGCAAATATCTTCTACAACCTGTTTTCCTCCTATCTGCGGGCGGTGGGAAACAGTCAGATCCCACTCTTTTTCCTGATATTTTCCGCCTGCCTGAACGTGGGTCTGGATCTGCTTTTTATCATCCGCGGCGGCATGGGTGTGGCAGGAGCAGCCTGGGCGACAAATCTGTCCCAGGCGATCTCGGCGGTGCTCTGCGCGGGATATATCTGGGTGAAGGTTCCATCCTTAAAGCCGGAGAGGGAACACTGGAAGATCCACGGAAGCGACACGAGAAACCAGCTTGCGGCCGGGATTCCCATGGCGTTTCAGTTCGCGATCACAGCGTCGGGAACCATGATCATGCAGTCCGCTATCAACCTCTTCGGTTCCGTGGCAGTTGCGGCTTACACGGCTGCGGCGAAGCTCCAGAGTCTTGTGATCCAGGGCATGATCGCCATGGGACAGACGATGGCGACCTACGGCGGACAGAACTACGGATGCGGGGATGTAAAGCGGATCAAGGCAGGGGTAAAGGCAGCGCTTCTTGCGGAGTTTGTGTATTCCGTCACAGTAGCATTACTCATGTGTGCGCTGCTCAGACCATGTCTCGGACTTTTCTTTACCGGGGACGTGGATATTTCAGCGATGATGCCATGGGCGGAGACTTACTGCTATATGACTGCGATGTTTTTCCTGCCGCTCTGCACGATCTTTATTTTCCGCAATATCATGCAGGGCTGCGGATATGGCTTTCTGCCGATGATGGGAGGTGTATCGGAGCTCATCGCGAGACTGATTGTCTCCATGGCGGCGATGAAGCTTTTGAGCTATCCGCTCGCCTGTTTCGCCGATCCGGCGGCATGGATCGCTGCGGCGGTATTTACGGGCGTCTCGTATCTCTTTGTGATAAAAAAGATCGGGAGAGAGCTTAAGGAAAAGACAACTTAGGTTCCTGAGACTGGTGATGTGACACATGGCTATCTGTGGTTTTTACTTGCGGGAATTTCCCTCACTGGTCTTCTGGCACGGATACTCGGAAAGGAGCACTCTGACAGAAGGAGAAAGAGCTGATGGCAGAAGGAAAGAAGAAACAGAAAAAAAGCCCATGGTGGTACAAATTAGGAATCCTGGTGTTCGGCGCGGTGTTCTGCGTCTCCGCCTTTATGGCGGGCCGGGATTACCTGGCGGCAAAAAAGGAGGCGGACGCGTTCGACAGCCTGAGTAAGCTGGCGGCGGAGTACGCGGAGGAAAAAGCTCCGGCAGATCTGACGGAGAGTGCCGGGGAGACAACGGATCAGGAGAAAGCGGCGGAGTGGGCAGAACTCTTAAAGGAGGCTGCCGGATACGCGGCGCTTAAGAATGAGAATCCCGATTACGTCGGTTGGATCAGGATCCCGGATACAAGGATCGATTACCCGGTGGTGGACCGGGAGTCTGATCCGGAATATTACCTCCACAGGGTCTTTGATGGTTCCAAGTCATTTGGCGGAACCCCGTTTCTCGGCGAGGCATCCGGCGTGGACACGAAGTGTCTGATCATCTATGGGCACAACATGAAAAACGGGTCCATATTCGGAACCCTTGATTCCTACAAAAAGGCTGATTACTGGAAAGAACATCCGCTCGTCCGTTTTTACGTCGACGGAGAACCGCGGACTTATGAGGTCTTTGCGGCGGTGGAGACGCAGGTGCTCTATGAAGATGAGGATGGATTCCGGTATTACCGCTACGACGGGGATATTCCGGAGGAGGAATACGATGAGCTGGTGAACTGGCTCAGAGGACATTCCGACTACGACACGGAGATCGTCCCGGAGTATGAGGATCAGATCCTGATGCTGTCCACATGCAGCTACCATACGAAAAATGGACGGTTTGTGGTGGCGGCGAGACGGGTTGCGGAGCCGTAAATATAAGCTGCTATCGCGCAGGTCCGCGATCAATGGGATGCGGGCCGTGCAGGGAAAAGAAAAATGCCTTCTGGGTGGAAACTCAGGGGCATTTTGCTGCTGATCCGGAAAAACGCTTGACAGGGCAGGTGGCCTGGGGTATCCTCGACCTAAGACAGATCCGGATTCGGAGAAAGGAAGATGAGCTATGGCAGAGAAGATTTTGATCGTTGTGGATATGCAGAAGGATTTTGTGAACGGAAGTCTCGGCAGCAAGGACGCGGAGGCGATCGTCCCGGCTGTTGTAAAGAAGGCAAAAGAGTTTGATGGGGACCTGATCTTTACGAAGGACACACATTTCGAGAATTATATGGACACCCAGGAGGGACATTTCCTTCCGGTTCCCCACTGTATGAAAGGAACCGACGGATGGAACCTGATCCCGGAGCTTGAAAAGATTTTCGTGGAGCGCGACGCGGCGATGTATGAGAAGATCACCTTCGGATGTCCGGAGTTAGCGGAAGACCTTCTTGAGAGAAATAAGAAGACACCGATCGAGTCCATCGAGCTTGTGGGACTCTGTACGGATATCTGTGTGGTTTCAAACGCACTCCTCATCAAAGCGTTCCTCCCGGAGACCCCGGTCTTCGTGGATTCCGCATGTGCGGCAGGCGTGACGAGGGAAAGACATGAGGCGGCTTTAGAGACCATGAGAAGCTGTCAGATCGTTGTGAAGTAAGAAAATTAAAGATTTAGAGTGAAATGATGTGCAGATATGGAGATCCTTTTATGGAGGGGACCTATATCTGCACATTTTTGTATATAGGAAAATTCGAGGAATGCACTGCTATACCAGAGGACGATAACGTATCAGGAATACGCATCTGCGCGAAAATACAGACTGCTGCGGCGCGGGAATGCGTTGAGATATAGGATAGGAATCTTGCCCGCATAAATTCTCAAATTCTGTAATAAGATGGTAAAAATATCATCGAGGGGCAACCCTATGAAGGAATATATTGAAGAACGGGCGATCCAGATCGCGAACTATATTATTGACGAGAATGCGACGGTGAGACAGACGGCGAAACGGTTTGGAATCTCAAAGAGTACGGTACACAAGGATGTGACGGATCGTCTGATCCATATCGATCCGTCCCTGGCGGCACAGGCGAGAGTGGTTCTGGATATCAACAAGGCGGAGCGGCATATCCGCGGCGGGCTTGCGACGAAGGAGAAGTACGAGCATGAACATCAGCTGCAGGCCTGCAGCAGGGTGGAGATGTGAGAGGGAAATTGCTGCGGATTGCCGCGGATATTTTGAGAGAAAAAATCTCAGTATCGACAAAAGGTCTGAAAACTGTGGAAAAATCCGATTGAATTTTCGAAATACATGCGATAGAATGGGAGCAGGACTGTTTCTGCAAGGGGAAACCCGGAAAAGATTCCTTCCGGAACAGCCTTATCAGAGGCAGAAAAAGTGACATGAAAGAAACGAACGGAGGAATAAATCATGAGCAAAATAGAGGAAATGATCGAGAAAGTTAAAGCACTTATCAACGCGCCATCCTGCTGTGCGGAGGCAAAGGAAGCTGCAAACAAATGGCTTGAAGCCGTCAATACAGAGAAACAGGACGAGGCAGCAAAGGCGCTGATCGAGGAGATCGCGGCAGATATTATCCCGATCGACGGCCTGATCGCTTTTGCGGGATCTGAGGATGGGAAGAAGATCTTTGGAGAGGAAAAGGCAGCAGGAATCGAGGCTCACGCGAAGAAGATCAAGGCAGAGGGCGCGAGATTCTGCGACTGTCCGGCATGCACAGCTGTTGCTGCAATCTTAGCTGACAAAGCAGACCTCTACGCACCGACATACAGCCTCACATGGACTGTTACCGATGACATGACCGCAAAACGCATCGGCAGCGCCGGTTCCAAGATCCTCTCCACCCCGAACATGGTGGCTCTTATGGAGGACGCAGCCCTGGAACTTGCGAAATCCTACCTCGAAGAGGGACAGACGACCGTCGGCGCGGAGATCCACTGCCGCCACCTGGCACCGACACCGGTGGGAATGAAAGTGACAGCTACCGCGAAGCTCCGCAGCATCGAGAGAAGAAAGCTCTGGTTCGACATTGAAGTGAACGATGAAAAAGGCAAGTGCGGAGAAGGTTCCCACCTGCGCGTTATCGTAAACTCCAAGGCGATGAGTGAGAAGGCGGAGAAGAAAGCAGAATAATCCGACAGCAAAGGAGAGAAGACACATGGGAAAACACACCATCGATCCGCAGATCAGCGCGGAACACCTTGCGGGTGCGGTCCGCTTCGCAACCGTATCAAACGCGGACAATTCACTGACTGACTACACAAAATTTGACGCGTTCCACGAGTATTTAAAGGAAACATACCCGTTAGTACATAAACACCTGACCCTGGAACATACCGGACAGGCAGGACTTCTCTATCACTGGAAAGGAACCGGAAAATCCGGTGCCGCGCCGCTTCTCTTAATGGCGCATCAGGACGTTGTCCCGGAAGGCGACCTTGAAAAGTGGACATATCCGCCATACTCCGGAACCATCGCCGATGGAAAGATCTGGGGCCGCGGATCCAGTGACTGCAAGAGCAACCTGATCGGACAGCTGGAAGCCGTTGAGGCACTTCTGGAAAAAGGCTACGGGCCGGACTATGACCTTTACCTTTCCTACGGATACATGGAGGAGGTCGCAGGCGGAAAGATCCCGGCGGAGACACTCCGCGGAACCGGCATCCGCTTCGGCGCCGTCCTTGACGAAGGCGGCGGAGTCCGCCCGGGAAGTGATTACGGAATCGACGATAAGGGACTCTGCACCATTGGCCTCTGCGAAAAAGGATATGTGGACTTTGAACTCTCCTACACCGCAAAAGGCGGACACTCCAGCCGCCCGGGCGAGAATTTCGCGACGACCATGATTGCAAAGGCACTGATCGAGATCCAGGAGAATCCGATGCCATATCGCGTGACGGATACGATCCGACGCCGCTTCGAGGTCCTTGCGCCGTATATGGCGAAGGAAAATCCGGAGCTGGCAAAGCTGCTTGAGAAACCGGATGAGAATCTGGAAAAGCTTGTTCCGTACTTTAAGAAAGATCCGGCCCTCGACGCGATGTTCCACACCACCGTCGTTCCGACGATGCTTTCCGGATCTGCCCAGGCGAACATTCTTCCGGCGAAGGTCACCGCAGTTGTAAACAGCCGTATCCTCACGGGAGATACCGTTGAGAGCGTAAAGAAACACCTGGAAGACATCGTGCCGGATGAGGTGGAAGTGCGCGTCCTCAAAGGCAGCAACGCGTCCCCGACATCCCTGTACGACGGAGCCATCAAAGACCTTCTCGTTGAGATCAGCGGTAAGATCTATGGCGATGTGATCCCGTGTCCGGAGATGATGCTCGGCGGAACAGACGCGAGATTCGTCTACGATCTCAGCGACCGCGTATACCGCTTCTCAACGATCTACGCACGAGAAGACCATCATGTCCATGCAGCGAACGAGTTCACAGGAGTAGAAGAGCTGGCGGACAGCATCGACTTCTATATGGAACTGCTGACCAGATATGGGGAGACAGCGAAATAATTATATGAAAATCTTTTAAGCTGACCAAAACAAACTCAGAGCCAGGGATATAAGTCTCTGGCTCTTTCTGATTATTATTAATCTAAATAACTTTTCATTGCCTTTAAGGCATTTTTTTCCAGACGGGACACCTGCGCCTGACTAATTCCAACTTCCCCCGCAACCTCCGTCTGCGTCTTCCCCTCAAAAAACCTCATATCAATAATCCGCCTCTCCCTGACCGGCAGCCTCTTCATCGCCTCACTCAGAGAAAGCTGCTCCACCCAATTCTCCTCCCGGTTCTTTTTATCACTGATCTGGTCCATCACACAAAGCGGATCCCCACCATCCGTATAAACCGGCTCATAAAGACTCACCGGACTCTGGATCGCATCCATCGCATAGGTGATCTCCTCTTTCGAGATCCCCACCTCATCCGCGATCTCCATGATCGTAGGTTCCCGCAGATTCCTCTTCGTGAGAAGCTCCCGCGCTGAAAGCGCTTTATAAGCCGTATCCCTGAGCGACCTGCTCACCCGGATCGAATTATTATCTCTCAGATACCGCCGCACCTCCCCAAGGATCATCGGCACCGCATAAGTTGAAAACTTCACATTCTGCGACAGATCAAAATTATCGATGGCCTTGATAAGCCCGATGCACCCGATCTGAAACAAGTCATCCAGATTCTCACTGCTCCCTGAAAACCTCTGGATCACACTTAGAACAAGCCTCAGATTCCCCTTAATATATGTTTCTCTTGCGTCCGTATCTCCATTCTGGATCCGTCTGAAAAGGTCGGTTTTTTCCTCATTCGTCAGAAGCGGGAGCTTAGAAGTATTCACCCCGCAGATCTCAACCTTATATCCTGCCATGACAAGAACCTCCGCAAATTATTTTCATAGAAAATGATTCACGAAAACAGGACAGTTTATACATGAAAAAAACGGGAGTTATTTCCTGAGAATCATTCCTGATTTTGACATCTTATGCGGAATTTTGACATCTTGTGCAGAAAGAATTGCGGGTGGAACAGAAAAAACGTATAATAAAATCAACTATGAACCGTGGAATGGTCTGAAATTTTGCAAGTATAATCCGAAAGAACCTGTCATAAAGGGGGAAATGAATATGAGAAAGAGAAAATGGTATGAACGTATGTCCGCAGCAGTCCTGATTGCTGTCCTTCTGGTCAATCATGGCGATATGGGAATTATGGCGAATGCGGAGACGATAACTGCGCTGGAAGAAAATCTGGAAAAAGAGAATAAAAAAATCGAGGCCGAGACAGCCAGCGCGTCCAATGCGGACGAGAAGCGGGATACAACTGTGGATTCAAACGAGACGACCGAGTCCGACCTTGAGAAGGAGACCGCGACAGCATCGAATGGGAAAGAGAACCCGGCGACGAAGAGAAAAATGGCTAAGCGTGCGATGAATGCGGAGTCGGTTACGGAAGGAATATATACGATCAGCCAGCCAACAGAAGGAACGTTTCAGGTTAGTGGCGGAAGTCTGGAAAGCGATGGGATGAAGGATCTGACGGATGCGATAGATAAAATTTTGGAAAATAGTGCGAATGAGAAAGTAACGATTAATTTTGAGAATATCAATATTAGTAGCGGAGCGCCAAAACTTACAAAAGGCTGCGAATTGACTTTGAAAGGCACATATACGAGTGCAGGTGAAGCATTTATTATTGGCTCAAATGACACATTTATTATACACAATGAGGCTGATATAACAACAAGTTCGTACGTTATTCGTAGGTCGTCGAATGCTAAGAATTCTACAGCTATTTTTGAACAAAATGGCGGTACTGTTAAGTCTGTAGATGGCTTTTATATGTATGAAAATGATGTGATTTCTTTAAATGGAGGAATAATTAATGGAAATGCCAGAGGAAACGGTGGAACAGGCAGTATTAAAATAAAAGACGGTACATGGAATGGACAACTGGCACATATAAAAGATATAGATATATGTGGGGGACAACTCAATAATATAAAAGATGATACGAGTACGATTACTGCAATTAGCGAAAGCGAAGAGGTTTCTATCAGTGGTGGAAAAATTTATGCCAAGAACACTAATTCATCGGGAAGAGCTTTTGCAATTTCAATGTTAGATAAGACAAAATTATCATTATCAGATAATATTGATATATCTGCTGAAGGCGGAAATACGAATGGATCGATATATTATGGTAGTATGACTAATTCCTGTGCTACTATTGATGCTGTGAATTTAGAAACGATAAATGACTCATTCAAATTTGTGGTAAGTGACCTTGCAATGAAGGCCAGTTCTTCATTGAAAAACTGGATCAAAGGTTCATACACGAACATGGAGAAGTTAGTCAAAGGGATTCATTTAAGCATTGTCAATCATAATTCTGATAGTGGATATGCGGATCAGTATCAGAGTTACGAAGCGAGAGCTGTGGGCAACTATATCCGTATTATGGATCCAAAGGCTGAATCAAGTTTGATTCCGGCAGGAAATATTAAAAGTGCAGAAATCCAGTTACCTTCCGATACGGAAAAGTATCAGGTTAAGATTACGTATGACAAAACTGAGGATGGGACTGAGAAAGTAGAGACGGTCAAGTACACTAAAGCCGAAGTTACAGTATCCGGAATTATAGATGAAATTCTGTTGAGAAACACTGGAACGGATGGAGTAGAAATCAGTGTGGGAACAACAAAAAATCCAATTGCTGGAGATATTACAGTAGATTCAGGCAACGCTGACGATAAACCAGTTTTGCTTAAGGGAAAGATCACTGGAAAAGTAAATGTTGTTGGAACGGGAACTTTGGAATCTGAAATTAACTGCAGCGGTTTCAATGGAGAGACAAAAAGTACGATCCATATTACAGGTGGGGAGATTATTGGAACTGTGAATGCAGATAATGCGAATGAGTCTGTTATCACATTGACCTCTGCAGATCTGATTGTAGATGGTAACGCGCATATTGTAGATCAGTCCGCTTATTCTTCGCAAAATCGATATGCGATCAGTGCAATTGGTGGAGTATCAGTAACAATTAAAAATGGACTGATTGAGTCAACAAATAACACAGCTGTTTATATAAACAGACTTGGAAGCAGTGGATTACAGGAAGACCATGCTAAGTTCGAGATGACAGGGGGAACGATCAAAGGCGGAGAGTATGGCTTAAAGCATACCCAACTTAATGAAATTACCTTGTCAGGCGGAACAATTTCCGGTGGTAAGAATCAGCCGGATGTTTATATGGCTTGGGAGAAAAACAGTGTCAGCGGGACTGCAAAATTTACGGTTAAAGGAAATTTCCCGTTCGCATCTATGAAGATCGAAAGTGCATCAAAAATAAATGAGATCGATTTTACAAAGGCAACGGCAACAGGAGAAGAAAACCTTCAAATTAATCTCCCGTGGGACGGAAATGAAACAGGGGCGAACATGAAGCTTTTCAAAGCCTCGACCTCAAATTATCGGGATCTCCTTAAACATATTACACTGTCAGGCGGAAAGACTCCAATCTTTGCAGTATATAATGAGCGTATGATTTCTGAAAATCCGGAAACCACTGAGATTTATGCGTTCAGCGCACCAAATCTTTATACGGTTCACGTGAAGTATTATACTAAAAGCAGCGAAGCGGCTCCGTTTTACGATGAATATCTTCTGAATCTTGACAATAGTCATCGAAGCTATTTGAGCAATCTCGGGTTGCCAGATGGTGCGGCTTTTTCAGTATGGAGGTACAAAGAAGATTCAAACAGAAATGGTACTGCGACAGATACAACAGTAACAGTGAATCATCTTGTCGAAGATAGGTTAAATCCACAAGGTCAAATACCGGAAATTGAACTTTACGCAGGATATCAGGTTAAGTTTGACGCAGCAATATCATCTGATGATATCAAAGAGAATTTTGCGACTATAAAGGGAACTTCAGATGGAACAAAAGTATACTATACAAATTCTAATTATCAAGGATACACTGGAGAAGCGCTCAGAGCAGAAGCAAAGAAAGAGGATAGTAAGGCGAGCTTTGCAACAGTAGATGTAGAAAATGGTAAATTTTCTATTGAATTGAATAATCTCTCTGTTGATACGTCATATACATATTATCTTGTAGCAGAGAATGATAATAATGATGTGTCGGAAATGCAGACAGTCAAATTTAAGACTCTCAAACGCACGCTGACAACGGATGATTTCCAGATAGTTGGATCCACTGAATTTACCTATACACATAATGGTGATATACATGAGATAGAAGTGCGACCTGTAGAGGGAAAAGAAGGATCGTTTGGCATCGGTGCTGTTCAGTATAAGGAAAAAGTTGGTGCAGAGGATGCTGATAATTTCATCGGTGCTCCGGCGGCAGCAGGAACCTATGGAATCTATGTAAGCACCAATAGTGAAAATGGAGTTGAACGTGTTACAAATTTGCGGATTGGAGAGATAACGATCAAGAAAGCCACGTTCAATCCTGACTGGTTTCAGACTGTAACAAGCATCGACTATGGAAAAGATGAAGAGGACTACCTTAAACCGAGAATAAAGGACGCTTATTCCGTTGGCGGACATACGGTGACAGGTTATGGAGAGATCCGGTTTGAACTGTATCGTGACGCAGAGTTGACCCAGAAGGTTTCGAGAAATGCAGAAGGACATTATGAGGTCAATGCAGATCCGGATCAAGAATATGCAACTTATTATATGGGAATTACCAGCAGCGGTGGAAAGAATGTGGAAGCGCAGAAAAATCCTGTACGCATAGGGACAGATTTAAAGATCTATCGCGCTTCAAACACAATCTCCACAGTAACATGCCCGGATATCCGCTACGGAGAAACACCGAAGCCGGAGCTCACGGCAGCGGACACCACAGGAGAAATTAAATACACTTACAGTAGTACCGAAAACGGTGAATATAAGGAATGGAATGCAGAGAATAAACTTGGACGCTGGTATGTAAAGGCAGCCGTAAGCCAGAGCCGGAATTACGAGAAAGCGGAAAGCACCCCGGTCGCATTTACAGTCTCCAAAGCGCTGCTCGATCCTTCTGTAAACACCCTCCAGTCAAAGACTTATGATGGAGGTACAAAGGCTGAAGGAACGCTCACCCTCAGCTCCACTGACGGAAACCCGATCCTCTCAGAGGATGCGGTGGCATTAGAGGCAAAGGGAACCTTCACATGGACATCCAAGGACGCTGGAACAAACACTGTGAATGTTACAGGCATTGCGTTGGATTCCAAATTTGAGGATCGCTATGAACTTACAACGAGTGAACTTTCCAATGTTTCCTGCAGCGGTGCAAAGATCGAAAATGCCCAAATTAAGAATGTTTCTGTACGGCAGATGATGGAATTGACCTACAATGGAAGGGAACAGTTGCCAGAAGTCACGGCGACAGGAAGTACGATCGGTGGCACGGCTATTACCTTCCACTACGGCCTCACAGCAGAACAGGCTGCAGACGAAAATGAGTGGTTAAACTATGTACCTGCCTTCACCGATGCCGGCACCCATACGGTATACTACACCGCATCTGCAGTAAATCATGATTCCGTATACGGCAGCTTTGAAATCAAGATCAAAAATGCCTCGATCACAGGCGTCGACGCAGCCGGATATACAGGAATCTACGACGGACAGTCCCACGGAATCAAGATCACCCTTTCCGGAAACGCTGGAGACGGTGAGATCCTTTACGGTGAGTCCGAAGATAACTGCACGCTCACAGAAAGCCCTGTATACAAGAACACAGGCAGCTATACCGTATACTACACGGTGACAAAGAAAAACTTTGACACCATAAGCGGCTCCGCAACCGTTGCGATCACCCCGGCACAGCTCACTGTGACGGCAGAATCAAGAAACGTGACCTATAAGGACGAACCGCCGGTATACAGCAGCACGTTCGAAGGTTTCGTAAACGGAGAAAACGCAGAAGTCCTCGGCGGAACACTCTCCTACGAGTGCGCTTATGCGGCTGGCAGCGATGTGGACGAGTACAAGATCATCCCGTCCGGCCTCACAGTGGAAAATGGAAACTATGTGATCACATATCAGCCAGGAAAACTGACCGTATCCCAGGCGAAGCCGGAGTTCGAACTTCGAAATCTGGATCAGTTAAACCGTGTCTATGATGCGAAAAACACCGCGCCGGAGGCATGGACGGACAGCGATGGAAACGTGACCGTGACGATCAAAAAGGGCAGCGAGATCTTAACGGAAGCGCCGATGAATGCCGGAACCTACACGGTGGAAGTTCATACGGAAGCCGGAAAGAACTACGAGGCTGGAAGCCAGACATTCTCCTTTGAGATCAAAAAAGCACTACTCAGTGTAAAAGCAGTGGATCAGAATGTTACAGTTGGAGATGCGATTCCGGAGTACACAGTCCTCTACGAAGGATTTGCAGGAACAGATACCGCGGATGTGCTGAACGGCAGCCTGCAGTTTACCTGTGAATATGCGCCAGACAGCGCGGCGGGCGATTACGCGATACAGCCGTCTGGTCTGACATCTGAGAATTACGAGATCCACTTTGAGAACGGAACACTTCATGCAGTCCGCAAGGCAAGCAGTGGATCCGATGATTCCGACAATTCCGGCGGTTCCGGCAGCACAAAGAACCCGGCGGCAACGAACTTCGGAAAGAATGTTTCTAACAGCAGCTCTTCCGAAAACGATGCACAGGGAACCTGGAAACGCGATGAAAAGGGCTGGTGGTTCGAATTCAAGGACGGCACCTATCCGGCAGGAGAAAAGACCAGTGATCAGAACGGTGAAAAGCTGGGCTGGATCCAGAAAGACGGAAAATGGTGGGTTTTCGGTTCTGACGGCTATCTGAAGAGAGGATGGGCACAGGATAACGCCAGCGGAAAGTGGTATCTGATTGACGAGAACACCGGAATGCAGACAAGCTGGCATTACGATGAGTCAGACCAGCATTGGTATTATCTCGATCCGGCGAGCGGAGCGATGCTCACAGGTTGGCAGTTCATCAATGGAAAATGGTACTACTTGTCAAAGACATCCGGAGCTGTGCCGCTTGGCTCCATGTACAGAGAGATCAGGACACCAGATGGATATTATGTCGACAAAGACGGTGCATGGGATGGACTTGAAGCAAAAGAAAAATAAGACATGAACAAAAAAAATCCGCAGGATCCTAAAAATGGGAACCTGCGGATCTTCATGTTTATACGGATAATACGTAAAACGGAACGTGGAAGCTTTAACCAAAGATCCGGAAAACTCCGATAAAGGAAAGAACAACGCTCATCACGATAAAGCTGACATCCGCAAGCAGCAGCTGGTTGTAAAGCTTATCTTTGTCAACAGACTCCGGCGCACAGCCGACACAGATGCCGCCGACCGTGGACGGCGGACTGATGATGACGCCGTTTGTTCCGACGATGACACCGCAGGTATTGACGACGCTGATCATGACTCCGCAGACGGAATTAAGATCACTGATGCGTAGAACATTCCGTTCTTCCATTCAAAACGCGCATCTCCACGGTGTCGTTCAGCGATGAGCCGGATGGACTGGGTGCCTATGCCGGGGCCACTGTGCTTTGTGGAGAGAAAACGCTTTCCTTCAAGAACTGGCGGCTTTCTGCAAGGATTGTCCACCGTGATGGCTATGAGGGACGTGCCGGTCTGGCGGATATGGACCTTGATCGCGCCGCTTTCTTTGTTTTCCCGACATGCGTCCACCGCGTTTTCCAGTAAATTTCCTAAAAGCACGCAGAATTCCGGCTCCGGGACCGGTATTTCTTTTTCCATCTGAGCCTGAATCTCCAGAGTAGTACCGGCGTTTTCTGCAATCTGCGCGTAGTAGCTAAGGATCGCGTTGATGGCATGATTTTCACAGTAAGCAGGCAGCCATTCCGGCATCATATGTTTCCGGAAGGACGCGAGATAGTCTGAGATCGCGTCAAGATCTTTGTTCGCCGCGTATCCCGAGAGCACCGTGAGATGCTGCCGGAGGTCATGGCGGACGATCCGTGTCTCGTCGATGGAGCGCTGGAGATTGCGGTACTGGGCGCTCTGGAGCTGCAGGAGCTCATTTTCCCTCAAAAGTCTCGTATTCTGATTCATCTCCGATGCCATCAGGTAGAACATAAAATAGAAGAGCAGGAGGAATGTCAGGAGCGCCAGAATTAAAATCGGGTAAAACTTCATGACCCGGTTCGTGTAGAGCGTCTCATAGTAGCGCGGACGAATCAGGCGGTTCAGCAGAAAGAATGCCGCCGGGAATACCCAGAATATATACCAGGTCTTCGCCATTTCGATATCGTCCACCAGCCATTTTGCGGCATGGGTTGCCGGATACCATACGATGGCCACGATGAGAACGGAGAGCAGCAGGTGAATCCCCGAGCCCGGAAGCGTGAACAGACCGGAGGTGTTCGTCCGGTCAATGAGGGCATCCGCGAAGAGCGTCAGGTTTGTGATGCAGGAGAAGACCGCGCAGACGGAGAGCAGGATACTGAACGGCTTCCAGAGGGCAAGATCACAGACCCGATGGAAGAATACTGCAAACAGGATAAAGGACGGCAGGATCCAGAAGTCTCTCGGAATCCCGAAATCTGCGCAGACGAGGCCTCCGGCGAAAGCCCAGAGGAGCGAGAGCGGGATACCGGTGAGAAAAAGGTTCAGTGGTTTTCTACGAAGCCGGTCCTGGACCGGAAGAAAGCAGAGAACCGCGCAGGGCACCATGGAAAAAAACTCCAGAAAATACCGCATGACAAGGGACCAGAATGGGCTGTTCATACTCAACATTCTCCTCTCGTTTCTATATGGTCCATTATAACAAAGTTTTACTGTCTGGAAAGTACAACTCATGCAGAATTTTGACATCTTGTGCAGGGATGAGAAGTTTTAGGATACACAGAAAAAACGTCTGTAATGGATCAGGCAGATCCTTGTCAATGAGGCAGGAGTCTTATATGGATGAGATAAAATCTGCGGCAGAAATCCGGTGAGTGGAATATCATCGGATTCTGCCGCAGATTTTTTCAATATGGAACGTTTAATTTATTAGTGGAACGCCTCTTTCGCATACTGCTCCAGCTCATCCCTGAAATCCGGGTGCGCGATCGCGATCATGGACTCGGCGCGCTCTCTTAAGGTTTTTCCAGAGAGGTTCGCGATGCCGTACTCGGTCGCAACGCTCTGGATCATGGTACGCGGTGCGGAGACAGTGGAGCCGCCCGGAATGAACGGGACGATGTTGGACTTTAAGGTTCCGTCCTTTGTTTTTCTCGCAGAGTTGATGCAGATGTATCCCTTTCCTCCAACGGAACGGTAAGCGCCCTCAAGGAAATCCATCTGGCCACCGATGCCGGAGAGCTGGCGGGTTCCTGCGGACTCAGCATTCTCCTGACCCATCAGGTCAAGCTGCACGCCGCCATTGATGCTGATGACGTTCTTCATGGTTCCGATGCGCTGCGGATCATGGGCATAATCGAGATCAGCCGGGTGGAAAAGTTTCGGATTCTCCGCGATCCAGTCATAGAACTCCTGGGAGCCCATCGCGAGATTCCAGGTGGAGAGACCGGTATCGAATTCTTTCTTCGCGTTTGTGAGCTTTCCGGCTTTCCAGAGGTTTAAGTAAGCGTCACTGATGGTTCCGGTATGACAGCCAAGGTCTTTTAGGTCAGACTCTGCCAACATATTTGCAACGGTGAACGGAACGCCGCCGACGCCGAGAGAGAGAACCGCGCCGTCCGGAATCTCGTTTACGACGAGCTTTGCGATCTGGATATCTGTCTCAGACGGAGCTTTGTAGGTTCTTACCGGAAGCGGCTCATGAGCGCCCTCCACAATATAATCCGCCTCGGAGAGATGGACACGGTGGGAACCGTCCACACCCTGAAGCTTCGGATAATGTTCATTGATCTCAAAGATCACAGTTCTTGCACTCTCAAACATGGTTCTCCATGCGAAGTTTGAGATGCCGAGACCGCAGTAGCCGTTCTCATCCGGTGCGGATACCGGGACGAAGGCAACATCTGTCCGGATATAGCGCTGGCGGTAGAGCGTCGGGAGAAGGCGGAGTACCACAGGCATGAATTTTACGAGACCGCGGGTCTGGAGTTTCCGTTCGTAGTCACCGATATGCCAGCTGTAGTAGGAGAAGCTTTCCTGTTCCGGGTCAGCCTCAACGACCTCGATGCGCGGACGGATCACGAGACCGCCGCGGATCTTAACATCCCTCAAATGCCCTTTTCTTGCAGCAAGTGCTTTATCAAGAAGTTCCGGGAATCCGCCGCCGAATCCATAATCGACCCAGTCGCCATCTTTTACGGCTGCCGCAACGGCAGCTTCCGCAGTTACGATCTTGCTCTTGTAATTTTCCATATGAATCCTCACTCAATATAAATTTTTTTTTACGCGAAAATTTTTCGATTGCACCACACATGCTCATTATAGAAGGTTTTTGGGTTTAAAACAAGAAGATTATCAGGAGTTGAGATATGGAATCGATATAGATTGTATCAGAAATTAGTATATGTTATACTGAAATTGCTGCCGAACCTCCAGCAGAAAGGAGGTGGGTCGTATGGAAGATATTCTTTTCACATTTCTTGTCTCTGTTTTAGCAGGTGTAGTTAGCTGCTACATATGCAAATGGCTGGACAGGGATAATTAGGCAGCAGCAGCCTGAACGGAATAGCTCACCGTGAAGAGCGAGAAAACCCCAGAGGATGACGGCCTCTGGGGTTTTCGTTTTGTCGCATGGGATCTTTTCACATTCCTTAGCTGATTACATCATATTCTATTTAGTCAAAATTGTCAATATACATGTGAGGGAACTAAATGGGTGTTTGAGAGGAAATAACTTTATTTTTCATTAGAAATGTAATATAATGAACCTATCTTACTGGTGGCTGGAATTATATTTTCCGCCCCGGAAAATAATGCATGAGGGGAGTCAAAACATGAAGGATTACATGAAGATCTACCAGGAATGGCTTGCCAATCCGTACTTTGACGATAAGACAAAAGAAGAGCTTCGGGCAATTGCGAACGATGAAAACGAAATTAAGGAACGTTTCTATATGGATCTGGAATTTGGTACTGCGGGACTTCGCGGAATCATTGGAGCCGGAATCAACCGTATGAATATCTATACAGTCCGCCGCGCGACTCAGGGACTTGCGAACTATATTATCAAACAGGGTGGAGCCGACAAGGGCGTTGCGATCGCTTTCGATTCCCGCCATATGTCCCCGGAATTTGCCATGGAGGCGGCAATGACTCTGGCTGCAAACGGCATTAAGGCGTATAAATTTGAATCCCTTCGCCCGACACCGGAGCTGTCCTTCGCAGTCCGTGAATTAGGCTGTATCGCCGGTATCAACATCACCGCGAGCCATAACCCGCCGGAATATAACGGATATAAAGTATACTGGGAGGACGGCGCGCAGTTCACACCGCCGCACGACAAAGGTGTGACAGCCGAAGTTCTTGCAATTGAAGATCTTTCTACCGTTAAGACAACGACGGAAGAAGAAGCTTTAAAGAGCGGAAAATTCCAGGTTATCGGAAAAGAGATCGATGACAGATATATCGCCCAGGTAAAAGCACAGGTCGTTAACCAGGAAGCGATCAACCGCATGCAGAAAGACATCACGATCATTTACACTCCGCTTCACGGAACCGGAAATATCCCGGCCCGCCGCGTGATGAAGGAGATCGGCTTCGAGAACGTCTATGTTGTGCCGGAGCAGGAACTCCCAAACGGCGATTTCCCGACCGTCAGCTACCCGAACCCGGAAGCGGCCGAGGCATTTGAGCTTGGCTTAAAGCTTGCGAAGGAGAAGAACGCGGACCTCGTTCTCGCTACAGACCCGGATGCTGACCGTCTCGGCGTCTATGTAAAAGATACAAAGTCCGGCGAATATATCCCGCTGACCGGAAATATGTCCGGCTCTCTGTTATGTGACTATGTGTTAAGCCAGAAACAGGCAGCAGGAAAGATCCCGGCTGACGGCGAGGTCGTAAAGTCCATCGTTACCACAAATCTGGTTGATGCCGTCGCAAAACACTACGGCTGCAAGCTCGTCGAGGTCCTGACAGGATTCAAATATATCGGTCAGCAGATCTTAAAAGAAGAGACAACCGGCAAGGGAACCTACATGTTCGGTATGGAGGAGAGCTACGGCTGCCTGATCGGTACATATGCCCGTGATAAGGATGCGATCTCCGCGACTGCTGCCCTCTGTGAGGCTGCTGCTTACTATAAGGAAAAGGGCATGACCTTATGGGATGCGATGGTTGCCATGTATGAGAAGTACGGTTACTACAAGGATACCGTAAAATCCATCGGCTTAAAGGGCATTGAGGGACTTGCGAAGATCCAGGAGATCATGGAGAACTTCCGCAAGAATCCGCCGAAGGCGCTTGGCGGCTACGAGGTAACTTCTGTCCGCGATTACAAGAAGAACACGATCACAGACGTCGCGACGGGCGAAGTAAAGGAGACAGGTCTTCCGGAGTCCAATGTTCTCTACTATGATATGAATGACGGCGCATGGCTCTGCATCCGTCCGTCCGGAACCGAGCCGAAGATCAAATTCTACTATGGCGTTAAGGGAACCTCCCTTGATGATGCTGAGGTGAAGTCCAAAGCCGTCGGTGATGAGCTGATGGGCATGGTGGATAAGATGATGTGAGATTCCCGGATGTGGGGATAAAGGCAGAGGATATCAGAACGATGTGAAAGATATGAAATGAATCATTGTCTGGACTGGCTGTGTAAAAACAGCCGTCCGGGCGGACATAGAAAAGCTCCCGGAGAGACTGCAGATCAAAAGCAGTTTTTCTGAGAGCTTTTTAGCTTCCGGGTATTTTTTAGAAACTCGCCTAAAGGGCGATTCGTTACTGTTCACGCCTTGCGCAAACAGTAACTGATTTTGCCGATGCTTCGCATTCCAAATCGGCAAAATCCACTACCACCACTGTACTGTACGGAATTTTCAGTTCAGAAAATTCCTACCCGTGTGCAGTAACGGCGATCCTGCAGATTTCAACGAAACAATTCTACAAGCTTTTGTTCTTCGAACATTCTTCCTCATACCCTGAATCCGGACCGTAAAACTGTTCCAGAAACGTGATATACGCCCTGGCTGCCTTCGGCAGCTGGATACCTTTCTGGAAGATATAGGCGCTGATAAAATCGCCATACCGGTCGGCTTCCGGCCGCATCCAGTCCGGGAGCGGGAATGAGACGATATTATAGTTTTCCACCTGCTCCCGCATCGGGATCATTCCGATTCCGAGATAGTCGGAGCGCTGGATCACGTTGTGGAGCAGGGCGCGGCTGTTGACATAGATGACCTGGGAGATCCTGTTCCAGTGGATGAGCTGCAGTGTTTCGTCATTGTAAACGCTCTCGGCGGCCCGGGTCTTTGTGCTCTCACTTGGGTAGAGGACGAAGTTGTACTGATACAGCTTTTCCGGTGTCAGGTTATCCAGTTCCTTTAGAATCGGATGTCCGACCCGGCAGAAAAACTGTGTCGGGGACTGGAACAGCGGGCGCGCTTCCAGATGGCGGAAGGTGAGAAGCTCCTGGATCTTGTCTGCTTTATGGGCCGGATACATAATAAAGCCGATGTCGGCGCGGTTCGTGTAGACATCCTCGATGACTTCATTTCCGGTCATTTCCCGGTAGAAAAAACGGAACGGCGTGTCCGCAAGAGAGTTCACCATGCGGATAAAGGCATCGCTGGAGTGGGAACAGCTGCTGGAGGAGACCCGCAGGCGGTAAGCTTCCGAATGTTCCTTAAAGGTGGTCTTAAAATGTTTCGCGTGCTCGATGAGGTCCCGGCTCATGTCGAGAAAGAGACGCCCGGATTCCGTCGGGATAATTCCGTTTTTTCCGCGGGTAAAGATTGTGAGCCCGTATTCTTTTTCCGTCTCCCTGAGGACCTTGCTGAGATAGGGCTGGGTCACGAAGAGGCGTTTCGCGGCGGCGGAGATGGAACCGCAGTTTGAGATCTCGATGAGGTATTCCATGTTCTGAAGATTCATAGGGGATAGTCTCCTTTCTGAAATAAAAGCCAGCCGCCCTGTGGATGTAATCCGGGAACATGATCTATAATATCACGGATATATCACAGCCCGGATAAATACTGACTTATAACGTTTCAGTTATAACGTGATGAAAACGGGAAATTTGTAAAACTCTGTAGAAATAGTATAATCAAGTGTATACCAATCAACCGGATATGTCAAACCAAACAGATATAGAAACTGGCGAGTGATCTGTAACTATTGCATTCCGGGCTATACATAAGGAGGAATCACTATGAGTACGCATCTGCAGTTAGCAAACAGTACGACGATGGCAATTCTCTGTGGAATCACCATCCTGATCGTTCTTCTCCAGCCGGTGATCTTTATGATCGTGGCATTCAAACGCGGAAAAGAACTGAACATGACAGACCAGGAAATGAAGGAAGCCGCACGAAGCAGCGCGATCTTCTCTATTATCCCGTCACTCCCGATCATCGTGAGTTACCTGCTCCTGGTTCCGTCCCTGGGCCGTTATTTCCCGTGGCTCCGCTTAAGCGTTGTAGGTTCCGCAGCATATGAGACCATGGTCGCGAATATGGCGGCAGAGGCGCTGGGCCTGGAATCCATCACCGTCCCGGACATCCCGGCTGATACTTTTGTGTTTATTCTGTTTGTTGTAACAATTGGAATTCTTGGCGGAAATATCTTCAATGTTTTCTTCTTAAAGGCATACGACAAGAAAGTCGAGTCCATCAAGAACAGCAACGCGAAGCTCGTTCCGATCATCACGACAGCAATGTTCCTCGGTCTCTATGGAACCATGGCAGCTCCGCATTTCACAAATATCGCGAACATTCCGGCGGTTGCAGCGATCCTGGTTGCCGGTATCACATCGATCTTCGTAAACAAGTTTGCGGCGAACCACAAGAAGTTGAAAGAGTTCGCATTCCCGCTCAGCATGATCGTTGGAATGCTCGGTGCATGTGTAGCGAATCTGCTTATTTAGGAGGAAAAACGATATGAAAGATAACAGCTTTTATAATAAGATCCACAGACTTGGAAGAATCACCGTCGTCTGTGCCCTGATCAGTTTCATGGCGGTTCCTTTCGGACTTGCCGCAACAAATGGAATTTCCATGAATATTCCGGAAATTCTGAAAAATGCGATCCCGCTTCTCCTGACATTCAGCATCAGCGGTATCTGTGAGAACCTGTCCTTCATGCCGATCATCGGAAGCGGCGCGCTCTATATGTCCTGCGTTACCGGTAATGTCAGCAATATGAAGGTTCCGGCGGCGGTCAACGCTATGGAAGTTGCAGGATACACAGCCGGAAGCGACCGCGCCGATGTCGTTGCGATCATCGCCGTTGCGGCATCCACATTCGTGACAACAGCCATTGTATTCCTGGGAATGCTGTTCTTAGCTCCGCTCTTTGAACCGATCTACAACAACGCGTTCTTACAGCCGGCATTCCAGAACATGGTTCCGGCACTTATGGGTGCCCTGTTGTTCCCGTTCATCTTAAAGGCCCCGAAGCAGGCCATCATTCCGATCGCGCTTCCGATCATCGCGATCTTAGTGATCGGCCGCAAGGTGTTCTCTTCAAACCAGAGCTATATTATGGTGGGTGTGATCATTTTGTCAGTGATCTACTCC
The DNA here is from genome assembly GCF_032490495.1 of Pilosibacter fragilis. Classification (NCBI taxonomy): domain Bacteria; kingdom Bacillati; phylum Bacillota; class Clostridia; order Eubacteriales; family Clostridiaceae; genus Pilosibacter; species Pilosibacter fragilis. The sequence continues at coordinate 76,589 of NZ_JAVYJB010000012.1, forward strand.
CTGGCACTTTATAAAAAGGGAAAGATCAGCGCGTAAAGGGAAAATAAGCGTCCTGGCCGGTGGAAAATATGAAAACGTGCGGTACAGGCGCAATTTCCTGATAAATTTAGGAAAGGAAGATCCGGAAATTCGGACAAATAATATGGATAAAAAAGAATTTGTCTTAAAAGCAGTTGCAGATAAAAAGGCTCTGATCGTTGATGTCAGCGACAAAATTTTCGACTACGCAGAGGTCGGATTCCATGAATTCAAGACCGCGAAGCTCTACGAGGAAGTCCTGAAAAAAGAGGGATTCCAGGTGGAGATGGGAGTCGGCGGCATGCCGACGGCGTTCAAGGCTGTATACGGAAGCGGAAAGCCGGTGATCGGTTTCCTCGCCGAGTATGACGCCCTGCCGGAGCTGTCCCAGGAAGGCGGCTGTACGATGCGAAAGAAAGCCGCAGGGGACAACCCGGATGGACATGGATGCGGACATAACCTCCTCGGCGCGGGTGCCATGGCGGCAGCGCTTGCTGTAAAAGCTTATATCGAGGAACACCCGGAAGCGGGAACTGTGATCCTTTTTGGATGCCCGAGTGAGGAAAAGGGAGACGGAAAGGCAATCATGGCACGAGAAGGTGTATTTGACGGTGTGGATGCTGCTTTTACATGGCATCCGGGCGATAAGAATGCGATCTGGTCCGAGTCTACACTGGCGAATGTCAGCGTGTTCTTCAACTTCAAGGGTGTGACCTCCCACGCGGCGGCAGCTCCGGAACTTGGACGTTCCGCACTGGACGCTGCGGAGCTCATGAGCGTCGGCGTCAACTACCTGCGGGAGCACATTATCTCCGACGCAAGAGTCCACTACGCGTACCGCGATGTGGGGGGAATCGCCCCGAACGTTGTCCAGGGACACAGCAGAGTCCACTATTTTATCCGTGCACCAAAGTCATGGCAGGTGAAGGAAATCTACAAGCGTGTCGTTGATGTGGCAGAAGGCGCTGCAAAGATGACGGGAACCGAGATGACATACGAGCTTTACGCCGGACTTTCCGACTATATCCCGAACCATGTCCTCTCAGAAGTTCTCCACGAGTCCATGGAGGAGATCGGTGCCCCGAAATACGACGAGGCGGACTTTGCCCTGGCATCAAAATTCTTCCATGAGACCGCGACGCCGGATGAGATGGAGGCAAAGCGCGCCAATATGCGCAGAATGTTTGGCGCAAATCATATCGAGGAGATCGAGGCGCATCCGCTTCATACCGGAATCGCACCGCTTGTCTGGAACGGTAAGGTCCAGGCCGGATCTACAGATGTCGGTGATGCAAGCTATGTGATCCCGACTGCGATGTGTACGACTGCGACTGCAACTCTTGGGACTGCAGCACATACATGGCAGATGACTGCTCACGGAAATACCGGGATCGCCCATAAGGCGATGTTAAATGCCGGCGAGGCGATGGCGTTAGCAGCATTAAAGACCATGGAAAGCCCGGAGATCCTGAAAAAAGCTCATGACGAGTGGATGGCGGAGACAAACGGCGAGTACGATTGCCCGATCCCGAAAGAGGTTGGACCGAGACTGGAAGATTAAATTTCTGATTCCGTAACATAACATGAATGAAGATAAGAACCAGAGGGAGAATGAATCCTTCTGGTTCTTTTTTGCAGCTGGAAATATTTTTTCTGAATCAGAGAGAATCGCGAAATCACCTTGGCATTTCCGGCTCCTGATGCTAAGATACATATAAAGCGAGCGCGGAAAAAGGAGCGGAGTCAGGGAGATGAAGAAACACAAGGTCTACTTACAGGAGCTGTCAGCAGAGTTTTCGGAGGCAGATTATTCAAAGTTTTATGAAGTTGTCATGCGGCGGATCGAGAACGGAGAGCTTGTTCCGATGAAAAGTGCAAAGAATAACGGGAGGAAGCCGGCATTGCCGCTATGCTTTTGGGAATACGAAAAAGAAGCGGATTATACGGAGCTTTATGAGGAACTGAAATATCGGTATCATCCCAGGATCAATACGTTCTATTACCGAGAACATCCGGAATGCTACGAGAGGGACAGAGAGAAGCTGCAGCTTTTGAGCGATTATCTAAAGGATCATTCGGAGCTTTTGTTGGTTCAGGAAACAATGAATGAGCGCAGCTTTGAGATTTTCCACAGGGAGAAGTATTTCCAGAGAGAGGGCGGTCTTGAGCTTTGTAAGAGAGTTGCGATCACTCCGGAAACGCTGGCTTTTTATGAAACATCAGAGCCGCTTTCTTATTATTCCTGTTCCAAGCAGACACCGCAGAATATTCTGATCATAGAAAATAAGGACACCTTTTTTGATATTCGGAGATATATGAATTCCGGAAATGACAGGATCATGGGAAGGGAGTTCGGTACAGTGATCTACGGAGCCGGAAAAGGAATCTGGAAGACCTTTGAGGATTATGTCAATGGTGCGGAACGATACTTCCTGGGAAAGAATGCATTGTTTTATTTCGGTGATCTTGATTTTGAGGGCATTCTGATCTTTGAACATTTGATCGAGCAGAAGCAGTACCGGGAGAGCGGAATCCATATTTTTAAAGAGGCGTATGAAAAGATGTTAGATAAGGCATGGCAGCTTGGGTTTTCCATACTACCGGATATGAAGGAAAAGCAGAACGCCAACATCGGAACCAGCTTTTTGTCGGCATTTGATGCGGAGCGGAGGCATCAGATCCGGGAGCTGCTTGATATGGGAAAATACATTCCACAGGAAATTTTAAATGAACATGATTGGTGATAAATGATGATCGATAAAGATTTTTTGAAAAATTTTGATCAGAGAATGAAGTGCGTCGGCCGATATTCGGTGCTTTGCAGCAACAGCTTTGATAAAAAGCTCTGGAAAGAATATGGGATCGAGACACGGGATGAGCAGATGAATATGCTGTTTACATTGCTCCTTTTCATTATGGAGTATTCTCTGCGGGAAGAAAACTGCACGATGGACGAGATCGCATCATTTGTGGAGGACATCAGCTACGGATATTACGGGCGGAAATTAAACTTTGAGAAAAGTCAGGAATTTGCAAGGTTTATGGTGGAAGATATCCTTGGGAACAGCGGTTCTTCCATGTATTTTAAGGCCTTTGATTATGAAAAACGGACCTATCAGGACATCAATATCCGCTATATTGATAATAAGGTCGTGTATCTGGAGAATGGAGTCAGGAGAACCTCCTATTATCTGACGGACGAGGGATATAACATGCTGCTGGCAACAATGGAAATGGAAAATAATATGAAGCTTTCTGTTCACGAAATGCTTTTTAAAATGCATTTGGAAAAGGCAGATTATAACCGGGCTGTCGATGACATCAAAAATATTTTCGGTCAGCTGCGCAAACAGAGCCAGAAGATCGAGGAGGCAATGTTAGCCGTCCGGAGGAACGCTTTATCCTATTCCGTGGAAGAGTATGGAAAATTGGTGGAGGACAATATCAGCACCGTGGTGGAGACTAGGGAAAAGTTCCGGCTCCACCGTGACTTTATTGAAGAAAAAATTGAAGAATTCGAAGAAAAGCAGATGAATGCGGAAGAATTCACGGAAAAAGAAAAAACGAATCTGGGTAATCTCAGGACGATCGGACGGTACCTGACGCAGACGCTGGACGAGCATCAGCGGATCCTGGGACAGCACTTTGACCTGAAGAAACTGTACGATGAGGAGCTGGAAAATTATTCCAATATGACATTGGTGCAGCGGTTTCCGTTCCGGAGTGATGTCTATGACAAGATTTTGAAGGATGCGTCACTTCTGAAAAACGCGGATAAAATATTTGCGCCCCTGTTTAGCAGCCGGATCAATAAGATTTTCAACCCTGAAAAAATGATGGAATATCAGAAAAAGCTAAAGAAATCAGATGTGGAAGACGAGTCCATGGAACTGGATTTTGATGAGGAAGAATACAACCGGGAAAAGGAGCAGCGCAGGCAGGAACGGACGAAAAAATATGAGGGCTGCGTCAATGTCATTCTGGAACAGCTGGTAATCCATAAGGAAATGACACTGGAAACATTAAATATCAGCTGTAAAGAGGAAGAACGGGAACGGCTGCTTCCAACTGCGGAAATATTCAGGGAAGTCATCATCGAGTTCCTGACAGCCGGAACGATCGATATCGGGACGATTCAGAAAGAACAGACCGACTATCTCATGGATGCCTCAGAGGGCTTTGTACTGAATGAGATGCTTCTGGCTATTCTGGAAGACCGGAGATACCGGAAAATCGGGAAGATCCATATATTCCCAATGGAAGACGGGAAACATGTACATTTTAAAAACGTGATGGACGAAGCCGGGAACCGGAGAAATTTCAAATGTTCCAACGTGGGATTTTGCTATGAGGAGAGATAAGAGATGGCATACGAAGCAGAGATGATCACATACAGCCAGAAAATATTTTACTACCTTTTGTGCCATGGTGCGTTAAGCGATCTGGACGCGGGAGTCAATGATCTGTACCGCGCCTATGTGGAGCACGAGGAGGTCATGAATTTAGTGAAAAATCAGGCGGAGATTGCGGATTGTAAGATCGAGAGATACGGAACCACGATCTATCTGATGCCGGATATCGACAATAAATATCTTGGATTTACGAAGGCAGATCTGAAAAAAGAATTGTGTAAGCCCAATGCCACGGACCGGGACTACTATCTGGCTCAGTTTGTGATCCTGACGCTGCTTGCAGAATTCTATGACGGTCAGGGAAGCACCAGCAAATCCAGAGAATTCCTGAAACTCGGAGAGCTGCAGAATATCGTGTCGGAGCGGTTGAAGGCGGGACTTGCACTTGAACAGGAGAGAGAGCAGGATGGAACGAATCTTTACACCGAGATGTACGAAACGGTTCTGGATTATAAGAGCATGAGTGAAGCTTATGAATCGTTAAAGAGTGTGGAGGCAGGCAGCCGGTCAAAGTATACGAAGGAAGGATATGTAAGCATTATCTGCAATTTTTTGGACCGACAGGAGCTGATTATCTTTATCCCGGAAGATGAGATGATCAAGACCACAGCAAAACTCGACAACATTATGGAATACAAGATCCTGAACAAGGAAAATTACGCAAGGATCATGGAGACATTGGGGGAGACACATGAGTAAGATATCGCGGATCCGGATTTTAAACCTGAATTACAATAATAATACCATAAAGATCGACGACGAAACCTTTGATCTCGGTGGTCAGAATACGCTGATCTCCCTGCGCAACGGCGGTGGGAAAAGCGTACTGGTGCAGATGATCGTGAGTCTTTTTGTGAACCGGACATACCGGGATTTCGGAGATCGGCCGTTTAAGAGTTATTTTACGACGAACCGTCCGACGTTCCTCATGACGGAATGGATCCTTGACAATGGAATCGATCGTTTTCTGGCGGGGATGATGGTGCGGAAAAACCAGAAGGAAGATAATGACACGGAAGAGCTGGAAATGTACACATTTACCGGGAGCTATTCGAATGGCTGTAAATATGACCTTGACAATCTTCCAATCATTCGACAGGACGGAAATAAAAAGATCCTGAAGGGCTTCGGAGAATGCAAAAATCTTCTGGAAGAGATCAGCAGGAGTGAGCCGGGGAATTTCCGCCTGTATGATATGGCGAGCCAGTACGGGAGACGCCAGTATTTTTCCACACTCCGCCAGTATCAGATCAACAATAAAGAATGGGAGAGCATTATCCGGAAGGTAAACCAGAAGGAGTCCGGGCTTTCGGAGCTGTTCCAGAACGCAAAGGATGAAAAGGATCTGGTGGAAAACTGGTTTCTGCGTCCCATCGAGGATAAATTAAATCAGGAAAAGAATAAGATCGACGAGTTCCGGAAGCTGGCATTCCAGTTTATTGAACAGTACCGGAGCAATCAGTCGAAGATCCGCCGCAAGGGGATCATTGAACAGTATTTTGAGGACACGAAACCGCTGAAAAATATGATTGATGATTATGCGCAGAAAGACCGGGACGCTGTGAACCTAAGAACAGAGATAATCCTCTATGCGAAATCGCTCCGGAAAGAACTGGATCGGCTGCAGACAGAGATCTCTGCCGGTCAGGAGAAGTTCGAACAGATCGAGAGAGAGCAGAGACAGATCGTTTATGAACAGCTCTCCTACCAGATCTATCTCAGTGAGGACCAGAAAACAGAGATCCTTTCACAGAGAGCGCAGCAGGAGATCGAGATCACAAGACTCACGTCTCTGAAGAATCATCTCTTACGAAAGATCGATACGTATGATCTTCATAAGATCTATCTGGAATTAAAGGACTTTGAACGCCAGAAGGCGGAGGTGGACGCGAAACTTCAGGTACTTTTACAGAAAACGGAAGAATCGAAGGATGAGATCGAGAAGATCGGATGCCGCTTATATGCGCTGTATTCGGAAAATGCCAAAAAGCTGAAGGATCAGAGACAGTCGGAGGAGGAAACACTTGCGGAAACGGAAAGAGCCCGGGAAAATGCACAACGGGAGCGGGACGAGAAGGAGCGGGAGATCCGGAAATTAAGCGGAGATATTGGAGCGAAAGAGAGCAGAGTCAGGAGCTATGATGAGGTGGAAGACTCCTTTAACAGGGAGTTTGGCGCCGACCTCAGGAGAAATCTCCTTGGGCTTTATGAAGATGGAGCGCTGGAGATTTTCCGGAAGGAGATCGATGCGGGACTGCAGGAGAAGAAAAATAAGTCGGTGAAATACGCCCGGAAACTTATGGAACAGGAACAGACCCGGAAAAAGCTTTCGCAGGAAGCTTCGGACGGAACTGTGACGTTAAATGACATTGCCCATAAGTTCGACCATGTTTCTGAGAAACTTGCAGATCTGGAAAGACAAAAAACGGAACGTCTGCGGATCATGAAATATGCCAATGTGGACGAAGAACATCTTGACAGAAGAGATCTGATCCTGGATCAGCTTGACGGAAAGATCAGGGAATTAGATGTCGCGAGAAGCAGACTGATTCGGAAAAAGGGGGATCAGGAAAAACATTTCAGACAGTTAAAAGAGGGAAAGATCACGGAGCTTCCGGAAAACATCAGGACTTATATGGAGCAGAACGGGATCGACCTTGTATACGGAATGGAATGGCTCTCAAAAAATGGCAGGACAGCCGAAGAAAATGCCGAACTTGTGAAGAAGAATCCGTTTATTCCCTACTCGATCCTGATGGAACGGTCGTTCCTTGAGCGATTTCAAAAGAACGGGGAGGAATTATATACAAGCTTCCCGATTCCGATCATTGTGAAGGAAGAGCTGGAACAGGAGCAGGAACATGTAGATTCCAGATTTGCGGCTTATGGGAATGTACATTTTTATGTCATGTTCAACACACATCTTCTTGACCGGGAGGAGCTGGAAAAGATTCTGGGGAAGATCCGCCGGGAGATCGAAGATCTGAAAAAGGCGGTGGAGGACAAGGACGCCGATCTTGAGACCTACAGAAGCTACCGGAGTGTGGTTGAAAATCAGACGTTCAGCACGGCTCTCTGTCAGCAGACAGAAAAAGAGATCAATCGTCTGAAGGATGAGAGGACAGCCGTAAAAGGACGTCTGGAAGAGATCTATCGGGAGCAGAGCAGGCTGGAAGAGGAGAAAAAAGAGATCGAAACGCTTGCGGATACGGTAAAGGAACAGATCGATGGCTTAAAGAGAATGGACGTACAGTTTGAGATCCTCCTCAAAAAATATGATCAGTATGAGACGGACCGGACAAGTCTGGAACGTCTGAAAAAGGAGAATCGTGAACTTACGGAGAAGCAGACAGCGCTTTCCGTGCGTCTGGGTGAACTCCGGGAACAGGAGATGGGACTTAGGGCACTGGTGAAGGAATTTGCGGAGAAGATCGACCGCGAGGAGAAGAAACAGGCGGAATTTGAAGAGATCGCGAGAACAGCGGAGAACAGGGATCTGTCTTCTTTGACGCAGATGACCTCGGAAGAGCTGGAAGCGAGATACTATGCGCTGACGAAGGTGATATCGGACAGTGTGGAAGAGCTTCGAAAGTCACAGACGGACTGGATCGGAAGAATCAGCGGGAAGAGGACAGAGCTCAAAAAGAAAAATGAGGACAGTCAGATCCCGGAGAAAGAATACCAGAGTCTCGTGTGCCCGGAAGAACAGTATGACGCATGGAAACGGCAGAAAAAGCAGACGGAGAGGGAACTCAACAAAGCGAATGAAGAAAATACGGCTCTTGGAAGAAAAGAAGGTGCGCTGACAACAACGATCACGCTCTATATGAGGAATCTGAAAAAGGAAACCGGATATGAGCAGCCGGCAGAGAGAAAGACGATCACAGATACGGAATTCGAAAAACGTCTGAATCTCAAGGAATATGAGCTTACGGCACATCAGAAAAAATTGAGTCAGCTTCGGGAGAGAAATATACAGATAGCTTCGCAGGCGGCAGGCGTGGAGGAGTATGTGGATGAGCCGATTCCTGCAGAGTTGATTTCTGGAGATGGCCTGAGTTCCGCAGATGAACGGATGTCTGTGGAGCGTTCGATCGCGTCAGGTGGTCTGATTCCAGAGAGTGGGGCTGACGCGTATTCGGAAACCGGAGAGAATAAAATTCTTTTGTCCATTCAGGAGCGGATCCCGGATGTGCGGAATGAGGAAATGGATGTCATAAAAGGGTACCAGAAGGAGATCCGCAGGAAGATTACGGAGAGTTCCAAGGCACTGGACCGGTGCAGGGGTGACGTATCAGAGATAATCCGTGAGATTGCGTCCGGAAAAACGTACGCGGATGATTACTTTAAGAAGACTTTCGAAAGTCTGCTCTCCCAGACAGCCAGCCCGCGGAATCTGTTCAGGCAGTTTGAAATGAACCGGCAGGCGTACGAAAATCAGCTGGAAAAACTGAAGATCGATCTCGCCCATATCGATGACGAACAGAAAAATCTGGAAATGATGTTTCTGGAATACGTTGAGCAGATCAATGCGAATATCGGCATGATCGATAAGAACTCTACGATCTCTGTGAGGGGAAGAAGTCTGAAGATGCTGCGGATCCAGGTGCCTGACTGGGAGACGGAGAGAGAGCATTTCCGGCTGAAGCTGCATGACTATTTTGAAAATATCGTGAAGCTTGGAATCGAGACGATCGAAAAAAATGGAAACCTGACAGAGTTTCTGGGAAGAGTGATCACCACCAGAAAACTGTATGACGATGTTGCAGGGATCCAGAACGTGAAGATCCGGCTGTACAAGATCGAGGCGGAGCGCGAAGTGCCGATCTCCTGGTCCGAGGTATCCGCCAACTCCGGCGGCGAAGGCTTCCTGTCCGCCTTCGTGATTCTGACCTGCCTTTTAAGCTATATGCGGCGCGATGAGACGGATCTCTTTACCTCCGGAGAGGAAGGAAAGACCCTGATCATGGACAACCCGTTTGCCCAGACAAATGCGGAGCATCTCTTAAAACCCCTGATCGAGATGGCAAAAAAGACAAACACGCAGCTGATCTGTCTTTCCGGCTTAGGCGGCGATTCCATATACAACCGGTTTGACAATATCTATGTATTAAAGCTTGTTGAATCCAGTATCCGGAATGGGGTACAGAGGGTGGATGTGACCCATATGAAGGGTGAGGAGACGAAACGGATGGTATTGTCGGAGTTTAAGATGGAGCAGATGAGTTTGTTTGAGATGATGGAGGAGTAATAGCCAGGGCATATTTCCAGGACAGAAAAGGAGTAAGAATGTTTTGAACATACAGATTTTTGGCACGAAAAAGTGCAATGATACAAAGAAGGCAGAGCGGTTCTTTAAAGAGCGCGGTATCAAATACCAGTTTATTGACATGAAAGAGAAGGGAATGAGCAAAGGCGAGTTTCGTTCAGTTGCAGAGGTCAACGGCGGAATCGAAAATATGGTCAACTGGGATGGAAAAGATAAGGATACGCTTGCACTGATCAAGTATATCGCGGATGAGGATAAGTTAGAGAAGATTCTGGAAAGTCCGTCCGTGATCAGGACGCCGGTTGTAAGAAACGGGAAACAGTCCACACTGGGGTATCAGCCGGAGGTGTGGAAGGAATGGAAGTAATAAGCGGCAGATAGGAGCAGGATGGGAGTGGCTTATCTGCTCATGCTCAGAACACAACTGAAATGAGATCATTTACTGGAAAAGAGGAAATTTTTATGAAACAGGAAACCATAGACAGAATCCGCAAATTCACCGATGACCGCGACTGGGAGCAGTTTCATTCTGCCGAGAACCTTGCGAAATCCATCGTCATCGAGGCAGCAGAACTCCTGGAGTGCTTCCAGTGGAACGATGAGGAGTATGACCTGCAGCATGTAAAAGAGGAGCTGGCGGATGTGATCGTATACTCCCAGAACCTTTTGGACAAGCTGGGACTTGACGCAGATGAAATCGTGAATATGAAGATGGAAATGAATGAGAAGAAGTATCCGGTGGAGAAGGCGAAGGGGAAGTCGGCGAAGTATGATTGCTTGTGAAAGAGTGTAGATATCGCCCAATGGACTGATTCTGAACAGAGGTTATCGCTGGGCATTTAGAATGAAAGAAGCACCAGAACCGGTGAAATGCCGGAAATGGTGCTTCAAGTCTATTTTGAGGTTCAGGCTTCCCTGTCCTTAAGATATTCTGCAAGACTGTAATACAGCTCTCCCTCTCTTCCGCGTGTCTGTTTTGCTGCCGTCATGGAATTTAAGATCGCTTCCTGTTCGGCTTCCGCCGCAGCAAGAAAAGCCCGGTTGATCACATGCTCCGGAATTGCTGATATCTGGAGCAGTTCCTCCTCGCGACCGGACGGGATCCGATTTGCGGTTGTAAAGCCGATCATGACTTCCCCGCTTCCATGTCCCGTATAACCGCCGGTTCGTGCGATGCCGACCCCTGTTCTTTTCAGAATCCGTTTGAGCTGACGGCTTGTCAATGGGAGATCGGTAGCCAGAATGCTCATGATCGAACCTTTGTCTTCTTCGGATGCAGCCATATCATTCTTTTCCTGCTTCCATTCCAGAATTTTTGGACCAACAGCTTCTCCGTTCAGCACAAAGTCTTCGGTTGCACCAAAGTTTGACTGAACCAGAACGCCGATGGTGTATTCCTTTTCACCAATACAGATCACGCGGGACGCAGATCCGATTCCGCCCTTCATGCCGTAGCAGATGGTACCGGCACCGGCGCCGACATCCCCTTCTTCGAACTCCTCGGCAGCGACCGCAAAAGCCTGCCGCACTTCTTTTTCACCAACTGCACGTTTCTGGATCTGGTTGATCCGGCAGTCATTGCACTCGCCAACGACCGGATTGATGCTCATGGGTTCCAGCCCATCGTTCTGGCACTGCTCGATCACGATACTGGCAAGTGCATCCCAAACCTTTCCGACATTTAACGTATTTGTAAGGGCGATCGGCGTTTCAAGGGTCCCAAGCTCTTCTACCTGTACCAGACCGGCACTTTTTCCAAATCCATTGTGGACATAGGCTGCCGCCGTATAGTGATTTGCAAATGCATTGTCCGGTCCAGGGATGATCACGGTCACACCGGTATGATTTTCTTCTGTGTTCACAGTACAGTGTCCTACCAGTACACCAGGTACATCCGTAATCGCATTTCTTTTTCCTGTTTTCACTCTTCCGGGTACGATTCCAAAGTCCCGAATCCGTTTTTTCTCCACGTTGATTTCCTCCTTGGATTTTGTCGGCTATTTCTAATGATTGTATCATAGTTTGTGAGAAATAAAAACAGGATGAGGGGAATTTTTACACCAATCGTATTTATAGGATATTTTATTTACCAACATCCAACGGTGAAATGTTGTCGATAAGTACTTTGCCATTTTTTATGTTAATAGGAAGAAAGAACTATTAAATACGGCAAAATAAAAGTTGAATATTCATAATAAAATGGATTTGTTGCCGATATTATGGTATACTTATAAAAATAGATTTGTGACTGGAAAAGTGATCGCATGAAGAATGTGAGGGAAACTATGCTTGAAAATAAATTAGGTATTACAGATTCTACAGAATTAGCAAGAATGGAAGAAAGAATCAGTAAGCAAAAAGCGCTTGAAATGTTTGAAAGTGGCTTTTTTGAGATATTAGAACCAGGGACTTATAAAAGTCTTGCGATGATCCATCAATGTCTTTTTGATGAGATTTATGATTTTGCCGGTAAATTACGAAAGGTTAATATTTCAAAAGGAAATTTTAGATTTGCTCCGCTGATGTATTTGGAAACAGCGTTACAGAATATAGACAAAATGCCACAGTCAACTTTTGATGAAATTGTCGAAAAATATGTTGAAATGAACGTGGCTCATCCGTTCCGAGAGGGAAATGGGAGAAGTACAAGAATATGGCTTGACTTGATGTTGAAAAAAGAAATCGGCTATGTGGTTGACTGGAGCAAGGTGGATAAAGAAGATTATCTGCTTGCCATGGAGCGAAGTTTTATCAAAGATATCGAAATAAAGTTTCTTTTGAAAAATGCACTTACGGATCATGCAAATGATCGAGAAATTTATACGAAGAGTATTGATCACAGTTATTACTATGAAGGTTATTATGTGTTTAAGATGGAAAATTTGACGGACACAAAGGATTAACTTGATTTAGCGTTAGAAAAGTGGAGGGATATGGATGCAATATCGTTCAGTTAATGAAATAGCGAAAAAATGGAATGTGTCGGAACGAAGCGTTCGAAATTACTGCGCTCAAGGACGAGTAGACGGTGTGTTTCTTAACGGCAAGACTTGGAATATTCCCGAAAATGCAGAGAAGCCAGAGCGTTCCAATAAAAAGAAAGAACAGCCGATTACCTTGCTGGATATTTTGCAGGAGCAGAAGGTAAGTAAGTATTCCGGAGGCATTTACCATAAGACACAGATTGATTTAACATATAACTCCAATCATATCGAGGGCAGCCGTTTGACCCATGATCAGACCAGATACATCTTTGAAACCAATACCATTGGTGTAGAAAAAGAAGTGCTGAATGTGGACGATGTGATTGAAACAGCAAATCACTTCCGTTGTATTGATATGATTATTGGTCATGCAAAGGCAGCACTGACAGAGAAGTTTATCAAGGAACTTCACTTGATTCTGAAAAGTGGTACAAGTGATTCCAGAAAAGATTGGTTCGCTGTAGGCGATTATAAAACAATGCCGAATGAAGTTGGCGGCGTGGCAACCGCACTTCCGGAAGAAGCTGCCGATAAAATGAAGGCCTTGCTGACGGAATATAACGCCAAGGAAGAAAAGTCCTTTGAGGATATTCTGGACTTCCATGTGAAGTTTGAGCGGATCCATCCGTTCCAGAACGGCAATGGCCGTGTGGGCAGATTGATCATGTTTAAGGAGTGCCTGAAATACAATATCGTTCCGTTTATCATTGAGGATAATTTGAAGCTGTCCTATTATCGTGGATTGAAGGAATGGGACAACGAAAAAGGCTATCTGACAGATACCTGCCTGACTGCGCAGGACAAGTATAAGGAGTATTTGGATTATTTTAGGATTGCTTATTAAAAGTGGTTCAAAGAGTAAAGTAAAAGGGCAAATTCGCACTTTGAGATAATTAGATGACATACATTTTAAAGACAGGAGTAAGTACATGTTCTATACCAAATATAGATTGATAAGGATGGAATAAAAAGCATGGAGAAATTGATCTTTTCGCTGGTTTTGCTATTGACTACAAAAATCATTTATCTGATCACAGGAAGAAACCGACGGCAGATAGCGCGTATCCCCAAAGGGATGGCAATCTTATGCCAGCCGCCAGGACGACGGTATGTCGCTTATGCAGTAGGCGTATTCCAACTTCTTTTTGTTGCCTTTTTCCTCGTACTTTACATAAAAGACGGCGCACCTGCAGAAGCGCGGCTGATGTGGAGCCTGCTCGTCATAACTTCAATCTTGAGCTGCATGCTTCTGATTTTCAGCGGGAATGTGGCAGGTCGGGACTGCGTTTATTTTAACAGCAGGGAAGTCCGGATTGAAAAGCCCTTTCGCAAGTCCAGAACCTTTCAGTGGGAGGAAATCCGAAAAGTAGACGGTAACTTTGACAATGCAGTCAACTTATATCTTCTGGATGGAACCAAGGTTCTTACCGCAAGGCTCGGAATGGTAAATTATGATGTATTTTGCGATATGATCAAGAAAACATGCCCAGAAAAGATTGCCAGCTACTATCGTTCCCATATGTACGAAGAATCGCAAAAATGTATTCTGCGCTATGGCTCCGAGTATTATCTTCTGGCAGCTATGGGCATCGGCATTCTCCTGATTTATATGGCAAGTCTGGTGCCCGCAGCAGCGGAGAACAGCATCATACAGCAGTTTCTGCAGGGTGATTTCTCCCAGAAGTTTGCGCTTTGGTTTGCACCTGTCTGCGGAGTCATCAGTATCGTGTTCCTGGTCGTGATGCTCAATACAAATATCCGGTATTCACAGGAAAAAATGACCATCAAATACCCACTGCACAGAAAACGTGAACTTTACTGGAGAAACATCCAAAGAATCGAAATGGCTGCAGTGGAAAAAACGGAAAAAGCGGAATGGATGAAGCTGCGGCTGTACACACGGGAAGGTACTTACAAGATCAGTTTCAAATTCCTGACACATGGAAAAGATGAATTTTTATCCATGCTTTTCAAGATGATTCAAAAATATGGAATTTCCTGCATGCAAACAGATAAATAAACAGAGTTAAGACGGAGATCGGAGCGACTAAGCGAAAGAAAATCCGTACTGTGGACTTCTGCGACACACTGGCGGCAATTCTTAAGACAGCCAAAGCCGAACAGCACAAAAACTGCTTCCGATACGGAGAACTGTACAGCCTCAACTATTACAGTGAGGTCAAAGAAAAAGACCGTACTTATTACGAGGTTTACAGTCTGCCGAGAACGGAAGAAGTCCCTGAGGGATATATTGCCAGATAAAATAAATGCACTTTGGGAATAGATTCTTTTGTTAGTTATATGACGAACAGTACATAAGCCTTGAGGTTTAAGGAGACAGAATGGTATATTGTGATTTCAGTAATAGTTTATATAAACAAAAGATACGATTATCGGAGATGCAGATTATTTTACAGCGTTAAATGATGTTGAAAAATATGCTCTCGATTCAAAGAAAGATAGCGTTTTAGTTAAGGGACTTTCATTAAGTGAATTGGAAAGTTTAAGGGGATAAACATTTCAATCAAATTGAAATTTGCGAAGGAAGTGCAATGATAGAATTAAATTCTAAGATTAAGAATGCTCTAATTAAAATTGGCTTTATTGAGCGATATGAAGAATTATCTAATAAATTTAATGCTAAAAGAACACCTTCAAGTAATCGTTTGGCTTATATTGATAGTGAAGAGGTCATGGAGACAATTCAAGATTTAGGCTATTCTCCGGTGTTTGATGTAAAAGAAAAATTTTATAAAATCAAGGAAGAACAAATTGGAAAGATTACTTTGGAAGTTCATATTATTCTGAGATATGGAATGGTAGATTTAGTTTGGATAGTCAGAGAAAATGGAGAATTGCTTCTTGGGGCTCCTTGGGGAACATATTCAAGGAGACTTATTGATAATAATTACAGGATAAAAAAACCTATCATAGGAACATATGAGGATTTAGAAGAAATTTTGAAAATTACTTTTAAAATGTATGAAGACTTTAAGAGTACATTAACTGGTAATTAGCTTATTTAGCCATTCTGGCAAAAGATTAAAACTAGAAGGATATAAACAAGCATCATTAGCTGTATTTTATGTCAAATTATATAAATATATGATTTGTATACGAGGATAGAGAACAATGAATTCTGATATGACAAAGTATTGTTATCAACATTTTGAAAATGCTTACAATATTGGGTGGAATACAAATTTTGATAGTACAGTGGAAAGTAAAGAGACATTTGATTCAATATTCATAGAAAAGTTGACTTCTTATTGTGAGAATCCATTAAATAGCGACTTGAATGGTGTATGTCGTGAAACAGAGATTGATGGAAAAAAGTATGTAAAAGGGTTTGGAGAAATACGTATCATTGATTTAAAAAAGAAAATAAGATATGCAGCTCCTAATGTTATTATAGATGATATATTAAGTGGAAAATATATACCGCCAATAGAATTTATCGATGCAGTTTTAACAGGACCGACTTTTGATTCTGAAGAATATCAGGAATTTTATTTGAATTATTCGGAAAAAAACTTTTGGGGAGAAAACGAAGAAAATTTTGAAAAAATAGCTAAGGTATTGGAATTGGCAGGAGATTTGGAGGGCTTTAAAGATTATATTTTGAATAACGATTTAATAAATATAGTTGTCCCTGAAGGTTCGTTACTTAATTATGCAATCACAGAAGGGAAAGAAAAGGAAGCACTTTGGCTTATTGAAAATGGTATAGATATTAATGCTTTTGACGGTTTGGAACTTATGACGGCAATAAAAAAGAACAATAATATAATTGCAAAAAAATTAATAGATGAAGGTATTGTTATTAATAGTAGAGAGATGAACGATAATCCTTTAGTTAGTGCGATTCGTTTTTCAAATGCCTTTCTTGTAGAGGAACTTATGAAAAATTACAGGGATTTGATAGTAGCTTATTCAAACGAATATGTAAGAAATTGTAGTGTTTTAGATATTGCTGAAAGAACGAAAAATGAAAAAATAATAAATATAGTTAAGAAGTATTTAGTATGATCTATTGATGTTAACATAAATTCAAAAAATTTGATAATAGTTGCTTTTCAGGTTTAAGTTCGTAAGAGAATAATAATTTTTTGATATGTTTATAGGTTGCTATGGAGATTAAACTAATAGAACAATTAGGACTTAATGATTTAGATGTAGTGGAAGCGTTGATAGATGATTTAGAAAATGCCGTAAGTTTATTTAATTGATTGGAAAATATAAATGTGAGTAAAAATGTAAGAGAGTTTTTTGAAAAATGCAAGAATTTTTTCCCTCAACGAAGAATGCATACATTGAAAGTGTAGAAGAATATGGAGAAGTATTAGAAACAGTTGTAATAGAAGATATTTTTATGCCGGAGCTTTTAACATTATTAGCTAAGAATGAAGATGCTGAATTATTAAGCAATATGTTTAATTATTTTGAAGAAATATTAAATAAGAATGATTCACATTTGATTAATATTTTTTCTGTTACTGTGTTAGAAATTTTAGGAAATGATAAGGCAATTCTAAAGGTGGCTAAGCAATATATGGGGGAAAAAACTGCATTGCTCCAAATGAAAGTTGATAACGAATTGGGAAGATTATAAAAAAAATGGCGTCCCAGCTTGGACTTCCGTTAGTGCCGGACACTAGCTATTATTATCACCGTTTTTATCTTGGACTGCTGGAAGGCGAGTATAGTGGTCCTTTTGACAGAAAGGATGGTACAGCCAATGGATAAGCCCACAGTACAGGATATTTTTCATCGTTTTTATCCGGCATACCTTGATCAATATTCACCTTCCCCTGTACAGGCAAAGGTTGCACATAACATCATGAACTGCAAGACCGGTGCCTATGGTGCAAATGTATGTGTATGTGAGGATTGTGGCTTCGTACAGATTCATTACAATTCCTTCCGTAACCGTTGCTGCCCCATGTGTCAGGCTGTTCCGAAAGAAATGTGGATGGATGCACGCAGAGAGGATGTCCTTGATGCTCCTTATTTCCATCTGGTTTTTACGGTTCCTGATATTTTAAACCCTGTCATTTACAGCAACCAGAGACTTCTTTATGATGCCTTATACCATGCAGCTTCTTCCACAATCAGCGAACTGACTGCCGACCCAAAACGTCTCGGCGCAAAGGTGGGATACATCTGCATTTTACATACATGGGGTTCTGAAATGAACTTTCATCCCCACATTCATACCATCCTGCTGGGTGGAGGACTGGCTTCCAACAACCAGTGGAAGGACAATGGTGAAAATTTCTTTCTTCCCATCCGGGTCATCTCCAAAGTGTTCCGCGGAAAATATCTGGAGGAACTAAAGAGGCTGTGGGAAGAGGATAAGCTGGTATTTCATGGTACTGCAGAAAAATTTCGTAACCATTATACGTTCAAGGAGCTTTTAGATTCCTGTTATGGTATGGACTGGATTCCTCATTGTAAAAAGACATTCAATGGTGCTCAAACAGTAATGAAATACCTTAGTAAGTATACTCATCGCATTGCCGTCAGCAATCACCGCATCGTCCGTATGGATGATGATACCGTTACATTCTTAGTAAAGGATTACCGTAATGAGGGACAGTGGAAGGAACTGACCATTTCGGGTGTAGAGTTTGTCCGGCGGTTTCTCATGCATGTACCACCAAGGCGTTTTGTCCGCATCAGGCACTACGGACTGCTATGTTTCCGTACTAAAAACCAGAAGCTCACCCTTTGCAGAAATTTACTTGGATGTAAGAAGTATCTTTCAAAGCTTCGTGACATGGAAATGCCTGAAATATTGGAACATCTTTATGGCATCAAAGTTTGTGCGTGTAAAGCATGTGGTGGGCATCTCGGAAAGCCACAGATGAGAATGCCACTGCGCTGCTAAAGAGCAACATCTAATACTTTCAAAAGCCTCAGTTTCTGAGGTTTTATCGTCATGCCCATTTGCCTGTTTTTTATAAAATGTTGTAGCTTTCATACCGAGAATCATATATAATCATGGACAGGAACAAAGAATTGAAAGTCCATAGGTTGCGGCTACCCGGACGCTCACTTTGTTCAATTAGGTCAACTCGAAAATGGTGTAAACGAAGGGGCAGTTCTCTGCAATGTCAAAACTGCTTTTTCGTTTACCCCATCATCGATTGTAACCTAAAGAATTAAAGGAGACATTTTTAATGACTATGAACAAGGGTGTTTCCGTAAGAATAAACAGGATAAATCTCAATAGGGAGAAGAGTGAAAAATGATAGAGGCGCTTTTGGATTTCTTTCAATTATATACGGCGGATGCCGATTATTTACCAGACTTTTGGCTTACAATGATACTTCTTTATCTGAATGCAGGTCTGTATCTTAACGACCTATATAATCTGGTGAAACGCAAGTCAAAAGCGGAAACATTCAGTCTGATGGCGATACCAGGAGTCTTTGCAGTAATTTTCGTGTCGATGCAATCAATTTTTGCGCATGTACCGAATCTGCAGAGCATAGCTTCACAGGCCAAACGCCTGAGCCTGCTTATAACGGCAATACAGCCACAAACGAATCTTGCGCTGCTTCTTATTGTATTTCTTTATCCGATTCTATGGGGAATCGGGCTCTTACGACAAAGGAGGCATGAACACGGCAGCCGCAAACGCTGGGTGCTGTCCTGCATTCCTGATTATATTGCATGGATCATACTGATATTGGGCATCGGTTATCACCTGTTTTTCGGGGAAAATATCCTGAATAGTGTTCTGGAAAATGCGAAGGAGGGAGATTTACTGGCCCTTTATGGCTCCCGCAGAACCTGGCTCTATATATGGATGTATGGAATTTATATCCTTGTATGCAAGGAAGCGGTGCTGCTTGTCGGCCTTTTGTCTGAACTTTTGCTTATGCGAATTCCGCTTCGCTACCATAGTGGGCAGAATGCTGTTACCTTTGTCAGCTTTTATTATCTGTTTTGCCAGAATGCCATTTTTCGTGGTATCTCCCTGCTGGAAGCTGCGTTGGTGATTCCGCTTTGCGGAGTGATGCTTCGGGAAGTGGCATCGCCTTTCAGCGATCACTCGTCGACTATGATATACGCAGCCATTTTGCTGCTGACAGGCGCAGTGTTTGTTGTTCTTATCGCCATTGGTCCGGTCATGCGGACACTTTCCTGCTTCGATGCATGGGGACAGCGCAAGCAGATCAGAGAGCTTTTCTGTACGGAATATTTTCTCATGCAGCCAGTTTCCAGCAACAGATCGTTCACGGTCACTCATCATTTTATCATTGACGAACAGGACGCCGCCGGTGTTTACTATCTTCCGCTTCTCACAGACATCAGCGGATGGGCCTCCCCGGGAAAGAAAGCAGGCAAATGGAAAATGCTCTCTTTCGCAGATGGCAGAACCCTTGAATTGTCAGAACACGAGGCAGAAGCCGCCAAGGAAATGCTCTCTTATGCATCCAACCGTCTCTATGCCCAGAAGATAACTGGAGAAAATTGGAGCAATAAAAACAATATGCCTGGCACAGAGGAAACCTGGAACCCACTCATAAGTCCGGCAACAACGATGTATCAGAAACTGGTCAGGATATTTTTAGGTCTGATGGTTATTCTTTTTATGATGAGCTATCAGATACTGAAGTAATTGAAAAAAGAAGAAGCAGGCAAACGAGTATATAACTATCAAGAGGGCGATTATATGAAGCTTTGGATTGAATAACATACAATTTCAAGTTTGTCGGATTGTAAAGACAGAGCCTTATGCAAGGGGCAGGAGAAAGACACCGCTCGGGTTAAGGGCGAAGCGCCTTAGCTGGTCAAGGGTGCAACCATTGACCAGTTAGTGGCGTTTCGCCACTAAGTACCGGGTATTGCTTGTAGCAGAGCTTCACAAGATGAATCAACTATAGTGGTTCAGCATGGACACATTAGCCCGTATCTGCGAAACGCTGAATTGTGAGATTACCGATGTGATTGAGTTAGTACCAGACGAGCCTGCATCCACAGGAGGTAAGGAACATGAGCGAATTGAAACCAAGAATAACAGAAAACGGAATTGATTATATCCTTGTCGGAGATTACTACATCCCAGATTTGAAACTGCCAGAAGAACACCGCCCCATCGGAAAGTATGGACGGATGCACCGGGAATATTTGAGAGAAGTCCACCCAGCCAGATTGAACACATTGATATTGACTGGAGAGCTATGGACATATCTTGCAGACCTGAACGAACAGGCACAGGAACGGATAGACACCATCATAGAGCAGATGAAAGCTGCCGAGGGCGTGACCGAGGAATTAAAGCGTACCTGTCAAATGGAATGGGTGCGGCGTTGCAATAACATTCACAACCGGGCAGAAGAAATTATTTTGCAAGAGATGATTTATTCATAACGGTATGATAGAATGATTATGACAAATCGGAAGTTGTGGAGGTGCCTATGAGCAGGAAAGTTAGATTGTGCGCAATTATTGTGTTTATAATAGCTTTAATCATTTCAATAATCCGTATTTTGATTGATTTCAATTATGGAATAGAAAGAATCAGTCCACTTATCCCGGTACTTGATATTGCAAGTGCTATTGTGTGGGTAATTTGTATTGTTGTTAATTGCGTTCTGTATCAAAAGAAAGATAGATGACAATTCAAGTTTGTGTGTGGAGGTGATGGTTGTGAAGAAAAAAGTAACAATAGCGTTTGTCATCATTGGCATTCTTGCTATAAGTACAATGATTATATTTTCAACATATAAGTCTTCGGAAGCCTATCGAAAAGCAAAAGCAAAGACACAGTGGGAGTGTTCTGTGGTCTGTGCGGAAAAGTCAACGCCTGATTCCTATGTAATTACATATTCTGACGCAAAAATTTTGTCTAATACAGGCGTGTTGACAGTCCAGAACAGAAACGATTTTGACATTACTGTACATCTGCTCTGTGAAGGAAAACAGGAACTTGTATCTGACAGTATTCCTGCTGGCGGTTGCTATTCTTTTCAGAATGTTACAAATAAAGAATACACGGTAGGTATTCACGCTGAGGTTGATGAAAATACGGATATAAAAGCATTTGTATATGATGGAAAAGACACTGAACCATATACAAGATAAATGGTTTCTAATTGCAAGATAAATTCCAGTTTGTCGTGCTAAAAATTCAACTGAATAATCCCAGCAAAAACCGCTGCTACATGGAAGCCAACAAACCATGCAACAGCGGTTTTTCTTTATCGTTTTTTCCTCTGGCTGATAGGCGTTCCCATTTTCTTTGACTTTTTGAGAATACGAATGAGCCAGCGAAATTCTTCGTCTGACAGATTTTTATAGTTGATACCAAGCTGCTTGCAGTAAAGTACAACGAGCTTTTCATCCCGGCTGCCCTTGAAATTTTCGACCGCTTCCAGATTTTCTTTCAGTTCATCAGCAACGGTGGTCTGGGGTGCACTCTCGCTGTCCTTTTTGTGAGCTTCCCGAATATCCCGGATAATCAGGTTGAGGTCATCCAGAACCATGTGGCTGAAATATTCATCATCGCTGATATGGGCGGCTTGCAACACTTTCAAATGGGGGTCATCTTCGCCGGGGCGATACCGTTCAATGATTTCATGCCGGACGGTATCGACAAGGGCGTTGAGGTTCTGAATCTGCATGGTGGCAATCCCATCCACATAAATCTCAATGTCCGCAAGAAACTTGATAAAATCTTTATGTGTGGCAAGCTCACAGAGCAGGCGGTTGTTAATCCGACCGCTTTTCAAAAGTGCCACCATCTCATCATTCAAATGCAGCTCTGTTAGTGGCGTGTTGATCTGCTCTCGGTTCTCTGTCCGGCACAGCAGATAATCAACGGAAACCCCATAGAAGTCTGCCAGCGTGACAAGATAGCCATGATTGATTTCCTTAACATTCTCTTTTTCATAACTTCCAAGAGCTGATTTTGAAATGTCCGTCAGCTTTGATAATTCTTCCAGATTTAAGCCTTTATCCTTGCGGAGTTCCCAAAGGCGTTCCTGTATGCTTGTTGCTCCTTTCATGGGCGCACGCTCCTTTCCAACGGTTTCATTGCTGTCGCTTAACTGGATTATATCACACTTTCCGCAATCGTGGAAATTTCCGCTTTTTATCCTTAATTCCTACTTTGTGGACATACGGCACAGGGCACAAAAATGTTCTATGATACAGGTAGTTCATCGATGGATTATTCCAATCGAATGACCAGCCTGTGTGGGATATGCTTCCCCGGCGATGTAGTGCCATGACTTTTGGCAGGGATATGGAGGAACCCTGACCAAAACGAGCGTACCAAAGGGAGCGATACGCCGCTGTGAGATTCAGGGGAGGAACGACACCGGGGAGAACTGGCGAACTGACACCGAAATGATACCGAAACACGACAATCTGATAGGGGGATAGTCTACCCTATCGCTGATACTTCGGTAGATTTTAGGCGGTTCTATGACTGTAATTTTGCCGAAAATCGCCCCGAAACCATACACGAAAACGGGAGGAAGCGCAATATGCCGAGAATGAGCAAAAAGAGGAAGCATGAGCTTTCTTTTTACCTCAATGACCGGGGGCGTGTCACTTACAACGAATTATGCCGGAAATGCCAGCATGGGTGCAAGCAGAGCTTCCGGGCGGTTGTGATTGACTGCCCCCGTTATTTATCCAAACGAGCAAAGAAAAAGGAGGAACACACCGAATGAATTTTGAATTTATGACGATAGACACACCATTGCCGCCCTGTATGGCTTTTCCAAGAGCGTTGACAGGGTTTCCAGTCAGCAGCACCGCAAAGGTCATGTACTGCCGGATGTTGGACGCTATGCTCTCCAATGGGCAGGAGGACGAGAACGGAATCCTGTTTGTCTGCTTCCCTGTCACAGCCATTGCCGCAGTCCTGTCCCGCAGCCCCATGACGGTCAAGCGTTCTTTGAATGAACTGGAAACCGCCGGACTTATCATGCGGGTGCGTCAGGGAGTTGGAGAACCAAACAGGATTTATGTGCTGATACCGGGAAAGGAGGATGCTGCCCTTGCCTGATACCTCAAAGCTGGAAAAGCTCAACCGGGAGCTGGAAAAAAGCGAAAAGAAGCTGCGGAAAGCCATCAATGATGAAAAGGCGTTGCAGCACCAGTTAAAGCAGCTTACCCGAAAGGAACGGACGCACCGGCTCTGCACTCGTGGCGGTATGCTGGAAAGTTTTCTGCAAGAACCGGAACGCCTGACAGACGATGATGTCATGCTGTTGTTGAAACTCATTTTTCACAGACAGGACACGCAGGAACTATTGAAAAAACTGCTGGAACGGGAGAAGCCGGAAACCCCTTAGTTTACTAAGGGCGCAATTATACACCACCCAGAGGTTGGTGCATTGCGTTCTCCGAAGGC
>NZ_JAVYJB010000013.1:0-86812 GCF_032490495.1 Pilosibacter fragilis
TCATGTTCGTCCACACAGTTATAATGGTTATCGAACCCCATATGAAGCAAGGACGGCAGCATAAATTGATAAGCACTATTTTTTAGCCACAAGTGTTACAAAAAAGCTTGACCACAACAACGACAAAAAGTGGTTCTGGTTCGATAAAGAAGGTAAACTCTTCAGAGCTAATACTGGTAAGAACACAGCAGCTGCTACAGCATCTAACGCTTGGAAGTACAAACTTGACGAAGGTACACTTGTAAAAGACGCTAATGAAGCTGAAACAATTATCGGTAAAAAGAAAGTTAACTCCAAAGATTACTGGTTCACAGGTGATGGCGTGATGCTTTCCAAGTTCTACCTTATCAACGATGCTATGTACTACTTCGGTGGCTCTGATGATGGTTCCATGAAGACTGGTTCCCAGTCCATCAAGGATAACACAGGCGACACATACAAGTTCTACTTCTACACAAAGGATCAGTCCAGCGAGTTCAAGACTCCGGACGGAAAACACAACCTTGCTAAAGGTGCTGGTGTAGTTGGTAACCAGAGCAACAAGCTTTACTGGTATGGTATGCAGATTCAGGCTGATGATTATAAGTATCAGGTAGCTAACATTGCTGTAGGACCGGAAAATAACCAGACAGTTTACAGCTTTATTGTAAACTCTAATGGTACTATTCAGCATTCCGCAAGCACTGAGTACAAAGAGGATGGCGATATCCTTGTTAAGACTGGTGTAAAGGGAGATACTAAGTATCAGACAAAAGCTCAGTTCAAGTATGCTATCGATAACACAGATTCTGTTGATAGGCGTGTTAGTGATGTAGATCTTGGCAAGTTCTTTGTTCCGGCAGAGTAATTTAATATTCGAAATTAGAAATTCTAATTGCAAACAGGATGGGCGGGAAATATTTCCCGCCCATTTACTGTATGTGAAATGTTATATGACAAAAGCCGCTGTCTGTAAGTGATGAAAATACATAGGCTATAAGATGCTTCTGTGACGAAAAGCCGGGCAAGGTTTCCTTGCCCGGCTTTGTGTGCAATTAGAATTTCTAATTTAAACCTTAATTACTTAAGAGTAAAGGTTGTTGTTGCTGGTGCGTTGTAAAACTCGTTAAGATCTACATCGGATACCTTGCTTGTAACACCCTTTGTGAAGCCATACTTGTACTGACCATCTTCCTCGTATGCTGCTGCACCCTTTGCTTCTACAGTGATAAGAGTATCGCCATCCTCCTTATAGGAAGTATCGAAGGAGTGTTGGATAGAACCGTTGGAGTTGATAATGAAATCATGATTCTCAACAGTTGCTACCTGATACTTGTAGTCATCAGCTGTAAGTAAAAGACCGTAGTAGTAAAGCTTGTTGCTCTGGTTACCTGTTACACCAGCACCCTTTTTAAGTTTCTGGACATCCGGAGTCTGGTATTTTGTGGAATCCTGATCCTTTGTGTAGAAGTAGAACTTATATGTGTCACCTGTGTTATCCTTGATGGACTGGGAACCGGTCTTCATGGAACCATCATCGGCTCCACCGAAGCAGTACATAGCGCCATTGATCTGGTAGAACTTGGAAAGTATTACACCATCGTTTCTGAACCAGTAATCTTTGGAGTTAACTTTCTTTTTTCCGATAAGAGTTGCGCCCCTGTTGTCATCCTGTACAAGAACACCTTCGTCGAGTTTATACTTGATTGCGTTGGAAGCTGTCTCAGCTGCTGTATTGTAACCAGCTCTAAAGAGTTTACCTTCTTTATCGAACCAGAACCACTCTTTATCATCTTCCTCTTCGTTTGTATCGTACGGAAGCCATGTCTTTAACCATTTATTCTTCTTAGCGTGTCCGCCATCCTCGTCACCACAGTAGTAAACATCGGACTCAGCAACGCTCATCTTCTCTTCCTCATCTTCTTTATCAAGCTGGAAGAACTTGGTGTTGGAATCTGTAGCAGCTGCTACCCAACCAGACTGCATCTGACCTTCTCCGTTGAAGAGGTAGATCTGACCGTTGATGTTGGACTGCTTGCCTGTTGCCGGCTTACCGGTAGCTTTCTTTAAGTAGTACCAGTACTCGTCTGCATCTACATCGTCATCGCCTGTGCCCGGCTTAGTATCTTTAACCCAACGAGCACCTGTCTCGTCGCAGTAGAATGTGTGGTCTTTCTCATAACCGTTAGCTTCGTTAACTGCGGATGTACCTTCACCAGTTGTTACCCAACCTGTAAGCATGATTCCGTCTGTATCGAAGTAGTAGGATTTTCCCTTGTAAGTGATCTTCTCGTTCTCAGCTCTCTTACCGTTGGACTTGGAGTAGTACCACTCCTCATCAGCGCT
This sequence comes from Pilosibacter fragilis, assembly GCF_032490495.1. NCBI lineage: Bacteria > Bacillati > Bacillota > Clostridia > Eubacteriales > Clostridiaceae > Pilosibacter > Pilosibacter fragilis. The sequence continues at coordinate 2,326 of NZ_JAVYJB010000013.1, forward strand.
CTCGTCATCGTACGGAGTTGTTAATCTCCAGTCGTTTGTGATCTTAGCACCGCTGCTGTTTACGAAGTAGTAGCTTCCATCATATTCAACCCATGCAGAACGAACAAGCTGTCCGTCATCTCCTACATAGTACTCTTTACCATTGCTGGAGCAGAATACGTTTGTATATGCGTCACCGTTTTTGTCGTAGCAATACCACTCGCCATCAACCATCATCCAGGTTCCCTTGGAAGCTGCGAAAGATGTCATGGAAGCGCCTAATGCTAACAGAGCTGCTGTGGATACTACTGCAGCAATTTTAGTCTGCTTTCTCATAATTAATGCATTCTCCTTTTTTGAAACGCATTTTGACATTCCTAATTGCATTACGAAGCCATTATACTTCCGATAAGTAAAATTATCGTGGTTCGCATTCCTTCAAACTTTATCGATCATAACCGATAAAACATGAATATTCCATTTGAAAATCGTATATATATTTGATATACTGAACCTATAATTTGAGAATAATTGTTGTAGAAATGGAGGCTGATTTTTTGATAAAACGTGAATTATATATGAGCAGGATCCGTCCATTTATTGGAACTGATCTTGTTAAGGTCATGACTGGTATTCGACGCTGCGGAAAATCTGTTATGTTAGACCTGATAAAGGAAGAGTTAAAAGAGTCCGGTGTTCCAGAGACACAATTTATTGCATTTAATTTTGAGGATATGCGGAACGCAAATCTCTGTACGGCACAGGCTCTTCATTGCGAGGTAGTTAATCGTGCGTCGGAGATATCTGGAAAAGTCTACCTGTTTTTTGATGAGATTCAGGAAGTGACGGACTGGGAGAAATGTATTAACTCCTTACGAGTCGAAATGGATTGCGATATCTATATCACAGGTTCAAATGCCCGCCTGCTCTCCGGTGAGCTTGCGACCGTCTTGGGTGGTCGATATGTAGAATTTACGATTTATCCGTTCTCATATGCAGAATTTATGGAACTCTATAAAGACATTTTTCCGGATGTTACGGATTCAGTGGTGTTTCAAAGATATCTAACGTTGGGAGGAATGCCGTATCTGGCTAATCTTCATTTTGTTGAAGAGCCAAGCAGGCAGTATCTTACAGACGTCTATAACTCCGTTGTTTTAAATGATGTGGTGAAACGAAATAAAATACGCGATATTGATCTGCTCACCAGAATTGTCACTTATGTGATCGGAAATATAGGAACAACTTTTGCCGCTACATCTATTACTAAGTTCTTGAAAAATGAGCGGCGCACAGTAGCCACTGATACGGTATTAAATTATATTCAGTATTGTGTCAGCGCATATTTATTCTACCAGGTAAAGCGGCAGGATATTCAAGGAAAGCAGGTATTGTCAACCAACGAAAAATATTACATGGCTGACCACGGATTACGTGAAGCGGTTTTCGGCGGCAACATGCGGGATATCAATCTGGTACTCGAAAATATTGTGTATATGGAATTACTTCGCCGTGGGTATGCAATAACTGTGGGAAAAATCGGCGCAAAAGAAATTGATTTTATCTGTCAGAAGCAGGAACAGAAAATCTATGTACAGGTTACCTATCTTCTTGCATCCGAAGAAACGATTCAACGTGAGTTTGGTATATATGAATCCGTCCGGGATAACTTTCCTAAGTACGTTGTCTCAATGGACGAGTTCGATTTTAGCAGGAATGGGATTAAGCACAAAAATATTAGAGAATTCCTGTTAATGAAGGAGTGGAATTAACCTGGGGATACCATTTATAAGGGGGCATATATGTCAAAAATAAATGTTCCAGTTAGTATTTCGGATTTCATTGGCAACTCTCATTACCCGGCCGCGGCGCTTTGGGAAAAACTTGGGAATGAGTATGCTTGAGAGTTTTATATCAGAATAAAACATTTTCGATTATCGTGATCCATATAAATCATATGAACATTAGCAGTGATAAAATACCTGGTTGTTGATCAAAGTACAGGATCGCTATATTATCTATACAAAAGATTTAAAATTCGAAGACCAGATCCTGTACCTTCCGGTTTATATGACCATGATGCTCTAACGATCAGACTTCTGAATCTACGTGAATATTGCGATGCGTTTTCCACCATGAGTCCTGTGTCAGCAGCGTGATATTTACCTTTAACATTTTTGTTTATCGCAGACCCGAAAGCGATGTATCCGGGGCTGGTATTTCTTGCATCTTTTGTGGGTGGACTATATAATATTCTTAAGAATTGTTTCTAAAATGCGATATGAGTAATAGGCAGAAAGAGGTGGGTTGTATGGGAAGATTTGTAAATCCAGACAACAGTGCGTTTCAGGTTATCCTGAATTCAGATATATATGTAGATAAAACTGAACTACTTGCGTATACCAACAAGGCGCTGAATACGGACCGCGCAATGATCTGCAACAGCAGACCGCGACGCTTCGGAAAATCGATTACTGCCAATATGCTCACTGCGTATTACAGTAGAGGCTGCGATTCAGATGCTATGTTTGCCGATTTAGCCATCAGCAAGACTGAGAGTTATAAAAAGCATCTGAATAAGTACGATGTGATTCATCTTGATATTCAGTGGTGTAGTATGGACGCAGGTTCTACAAAGCAGACCGTGACTTATATAAATACCAATGTTATCAGGGAATTAAAAGAAATGTATCCCGATTATATTCCTGATTCTGTAACAACTGTTTATGGTGCGTTATCTTATATTAACAGCTGTTCAGGGAAGAAATTTATTGTTATCATTGATGAATGGGACGTCCTGATTCGAGATGAATCTTCTGATCTCGTGGTCCAGGAAGAATATATCAATTTCCTTCGTGGGATGTTCAAAGGAAATGAGCCAACTAAATTCTTGCATTTAGCATTTTTGACCGGAATTCTTCCGATCAAGAAAGTAAAGACGCAGTCGGCATTAAATAATTTCGATGAATTTACAATGCTGGATGCAAAAGTATTCGCTCCATATATCGGGTTCACTGAAAATGAAGTGAGGAAACTTTGTGTAGAATATAACAAAGATTTTTCTGAAGTAAAACGCTGGTATGATGGCTATCTTCTGTCTGGGACGCAAATCTACAATCCTAAGGCTGTTGTCAGCGTGATGACATGGGGAGATTTTCAGAGTTATTGGTCAAAAACCGGCACTTATGAATCGATTGTACCGCTTATCAATATGAACTTTGATGGTTTGAAAACAGCTATGATCGACATGGTTGCAGGCAGCCCAGTAAAGGTGAAGACCGCAACGTACCAGAACGATATGGTGACGTTTAAAAATAAAGATGATATATTGACGTTGCTGATTCACTTGGGGTATGTGGCTTATGATTCGGTGAACAGAACGGCATTTGTGCCGAATGAGGAAATCCGGCAGGAACTGATCGACGCTGTTGAAGACCGCCAATGGAATGAGTTTACAGAGCTGCAATTAAAGTCTGAGGAGCTTCTCCGAGCAACCTGGGATGCTGATTGTGAAACGGTTGCTCAAATGATCGAGTATTTTCATTCCGAATATACATCCGCGATAACCTACAATAATGAGAATTCTTTGAGCAGTGTGCTGAGCATCGCATATTTAGGTGCATTACAGTATTACTTTAAGCCAATTCGCGAAATGCCGACTGGCCGGGGATTTGCGGATTTGGTGTTTATTCCAAAGAAAGAATTTCCGGATGTACCAGCAATGATTCTCGAACTGAAGTGGAACCAAGCAGCCGAGACAGCCTTGAGACAGATTAAAGAAAAGAAGTATGACTCTATATTAGATTCTTATCATGGAAATGTTCTTCTTGTTAGAATTAACTACGATAAGAAGAGTAAATCTCATGATTGCATAATCGAACAACTGGTAAAATAGCCAAATTTAAATCGAGCCCACGGTATAGTAGAGGGCTCGATTTTATTTTGACTTTATACGTCTGTTTTAGTTCTAAGCTTTTTGTTTCCAAACCGTGAGATCCGTTAATTCCAATCGGTGAGATTTTTACAATATAACCCGTGAAATTGTATGTGCTATCAAATGCGCTGTCGAGAACAAAATGAGGCTCTGCTTTTCATAAAAATCATTTCTTCTTTACAACGCAGCGTTTTTTAAAGAAAGCGATTCCATAACAAAGAATCTCATCATAATCATCTGCATAATCATCTGCATATTCCTCTGCATACATCCGGTCATTGATCTGATTGAGTGCACGATCACATTCAGACAGCAGAAGTTCCTGGTTCCTGGAATACTTCGCTTCAAAGATTGCAACGCGGCTGTTGGCCTCATCATAAATAACAACATCGCTTCGCCCTTCGCCATGCTCTTTGTTTGAATCAACTGTATACCCGGCCCCTGCAAAGATTCCGGCCAGAAATGCATGATAGAAATCTTCTCTGTAGCCGTGATAACTGATCGTTTTCCTAAGAAGTTTCGTCATCTCTTCTGTGACAGCATCAGCATCGCCCGTCCACACAGCATTGAACAACCGGCTGCGGTTCCAGCCTTTGGCTGTATCGTCAAACCATTTCATGATCGTTGTTTCAAATATTTCACGGATCTCTTCATTCGGAATCATAAGTGCGGACGTTCCCTCAGGAATATCTCCTGCAATAGCCTCATCGCGTACACTCGTTAAATATCCTGTCAAATAAAGGACACTCCAGAGATTGTCCTCCGAAGAATGCAGATAATCATACGTGAGCATATCATCCACGCGCTGAATAATGTAACCACCAGAAAGAAGGCTCTCCAGCTTTCTTGTAATATTGCCGCCCGCGAAATCAATAAATGAGCGGATAATCGCGTTATCACTGGTGTTTTTCCAATAGCTGGACGGTCTTGCGCTTGGATCAATTTTAAGATCCCGGATATAATTCATAACATCCCATGGGCAATATACGTCGAAGTCACCGAAATGATATCCGTCATACCAGGATTTTATTAGTGTCTTGTTGCGCTCAAAATGAAAATCTGACAGGATTTGGTCCACATCCGCCTGAGTAAATCCGAAGTATTCATTCAAATGCGTGGATTGAATTGTATCCGAAACCAGGTTGTTGGTACCGGTGAAAATACTTTCTTTTGCTATTTTCAGGCAGCCGGTAATTACCGCCAGACGCAAAGATGGATTGTCCTTCAGCACGGTGCTGAGCATAGGCCTCATGATTTCAAGCATAGCATCATAATAACCATTTGAACTTGCCTTTGCGACCGGAACATCATATTCGTCTAACAGGATGATTACAGGTTTTTTATAATAGCTATACAGCATTTTCGTCAAAATAAGCAAAGCACCTTGAATATCCGTGAGTGAGGCCGTCTGCTGCTGTAAACGCTGGAAGATTTCCTTTTGAGCAGATGGAATGTCTGGATCATCCAACAGGAACTTATAATTGTCATAAAGCTGCGCGATGACAAATCTTAAAAGATTAAACGCATTCTCGAATGACGTACCCCCTATATCCTTAAAAGATAAAAAAATAGTTGGATACTGGTTCATCCAGTCTGCACACAGTGCCTGGTTCCCGGAAATTTCTAATCCTTTAAATAGCTGTCTGCTGTCCTGTGAAATATCAAAAAAGTTTGCCAGCATGCTCATTCCCAAAGTCTTTCCAAAGCGCCGTGGCCGTGTGATCAAGGTAACCTGCGCAGGTGTATTTTCTAAAAGAGTAGATATAAGTCCGCTTTTGTCAATGTAGTAATAATTCTCTTCTCTGATCCTTCTAAAATCTGAAATCCCGACGGGAATATTCATATTGGACATTTACATCCTCCTCTCAGCAATCGCACGTATTTAAGAATATTATATAGTCTGCCCCCAAAAGATGCAAGAAATAACGGTCGAAATACCCCGTTTCCGAACCCACGATAATTTTACTTATCGGACGTATAATGGCTTCGTAATGCAATTAGGAATTTCAAAAAGCATTTCAAAAAAACAAAAGGAGAGTGCATTAATTATGAGAAAGCAGACTAAAATTGCTGCAATAGTATCCGCAGCAGCTCTGTTAGCATTAGGCGCTTCCATGACATCTTTCGCAGCTTCCAAGGGAACCTGGATGATGGTTGATGGCGAGTGGCAGTGCTACGGCAAAAACGGTGACGCATACGAGAACACATTCTGCTCCAGCAATGGTAAAGAGTACTACGTAGGTGAGGATGGACAGCTTGTTCGTTCCAGCTGGGTTGAGTACGACAGCAGCTACTACTTCGTAAACAGCAGCGGTGCAAAGATTACAAACGACTGGAGATTAACAACTCCGTACGATGATGACAGCGCTGATGAGGATGAGTACTGGTACTACTTAAAGAAAACAACCGGTAAGCCGGCAACAGGCAAACAGTCCAACATCAACGGTCAGATCTACCTCTTCAATAATGAAGGTCAGATGCAGCATGGTTGGGTAGCTGCTACAGATACGAACGGCGCTAAGTTTGTTCAGCTCGATAAAGAAGATGATGAGAAGTCTATGAGCGCAGCAGGAAATGCAGCTGTTTACTACTGCGGCGATGAGGACGACGGACACGCTAAGAAGAATAAGTGGACAAAGACATGGCCTCCGGACAACACATCTGAAGAGGATGATGACAAAGAGTGGTTCTGGTTCGATAAGGACGGTGTACTCTTCAGAAGCGGAGAAAACAAAGGTTCTGCAACAGCATCTGACGCTTGGAAGTACAAACTTGATGAGGGTACTCTTAAGAAAGACACTAATGAATCCACAGGTGTTATCTCCAAGAAGAAAGTTAGCTCCAAGGATTACTGGTCCACAAAGGATGGCGTAATGCTTTCTAAGTTCTACTTAATCAACGATGCTATGTACTACTTCGGTGGATCCGATGATGGTTCCATGAAGACTGGTTCTCAGTCCATTAAGGACAATACTGGTGATACTTATAAGTTCTACTTCTATACAAAAGATCAGGCTGCATCTTACAAGACTCCGGATGGTAAGCACGGTCTTAGCAAGGGCGCTGGTGTAGTTGGTAATCAGGGCAACAAGCTTTACTGGTATGGACTTCCGATTCAGGCTGATGATTACAAGTATCAGGTAGCAACAATTACGATTAATGGTACTGATTACAGCTTCATCGTTAACTCCAATGGTACAATCCAGCACTCTGCAAATACAGAGTATAAGGAAGACGGCGAAGTATTAGTTAAGACTGGCGCTTATACTCAGAAAGACAAAGATGGTAAGGACGTTGTTATTCCGACAACATTCGTAAAAGATGGTCAGGCTAAATATGCTATCGAAGATACAAAGACTATCAAGAAAGATGTTATCGATGTAAATCTTGGAAACTTCTTCCAGTAATATATTCAATAATATCTTGAATTAGAAATTCTAATTGCAAAACGATTTCAGGCAGGGATTATTTCCCTGCCTGATTTTGCTATATGAGTGCTAATTACACAATTCAGGCGAAGATTTTTCTCCATCTGTTTACGTTTATACAAAAATTACGCAAAAAATGGGCAGGAATCACTTCCTGCCCATCATGTTTGCAATTAGAATTTCTAATTTTAATCAATCGCTTGGATTACTTACCCTGAACGAAACCACTCATATCAATGTCAGCAACATTCTTAGATACAGTATCCCAGTTGTTAGCTTCATTGCTGATTGCATACTTGAACTGACCGTTTTCTACAAACTTAGTCTCTGTAGCTTTTCCAGATGCATCCTTAATACCTGTTGCGATTAATACATCGCCATCCTCTTTATACTCAGTGCTCTTGGAGTGCTGAATTGTACCATTGGAGTTAACGATGAAGCTGTAATCTACGCCATCTTTTGCGATTGTAGCTAACTGATATTTGTAATCATCAGCCTGAATAAGCATACCATAGTAGTAAAGCTTGTTGCTCTGGTTACCTACTACACCGGCACCCTTCTTGTATCCATAAGTATCTTTTGTATAGAAGTAGAACTTATAGGAATCACCAGTGTTGTCTTTTACTGTCTGAGAACCAGTCTTCATGGAACCATCATCAGATCCACCGAAGTAGTACATATTGTCATCAATCATGTAGAACTTAGCAAGCATAACACCATCCGGTCTGAACCAGTAATCCTTGGAGTTAACTTTCTTCTTCTCTACGCCAGTAATGCTATCGCCATCATAAACGAGGTCACCCTCTTCGAGTTTATACTTCTGAGCCTTAACAGTAGCGTCAGAACCGGATGCTCTGTAGAGTTTACCGTTCTTGTCAAACCAGAACCACTCTTTATCATCTTCCTCTTCTTCTGTATCGCTCGGAAGCCATGTCTTTAACCATTTATTCTTCTTTGCGTGTCCGTCATCCTCATCACCGCAGTAGTAAACTTCGCTGTCTGCATACTCGCTTAAGAGGATCATATCCTGCTCTTCATCTTCCTTGTCTAACTGAACAAAGTTCTTTGTGGAAGAATCAGAACGAGCTACCCAACCAGACTGCATCTGACCTTCCTCGTTGAAGAGGTAAATCTGACCATTGATGTTGGACTGCTTGCCTGTTGCCGGCTTACCGGTAGCTTTCTTTAAGTAGTACCAGTACTCGTCTGCATCTGCATCATCATCGTCTGTGCCCGGCTCTGTGTCTTTAACCCATGCACCCTCTACACGAGCACCTGTCTCGTCGCAGTAGAATGTGTGGTCTTTCTCATAACCAGTAGCTTCGTTAACGGATGTTGCGCTGTCACCAGTTGTTACCCAACCTGTGAGCATCTTTCCGTCTGTATCGAAGTAGTATGTTTTTCCCTTGTAAGTGATCTTCTCGTTCTCGGCTCTCTTACCGTTGGACTTGAAGTAGTACCACTCCTCGTCAGCTGTGTCATCATCGTACGGAGTTGTTAATCTCCAGTCGTTTGTGATCTTAGCACCGCTGCTGTTTACAAAATAGTAGGAACCATCGTAGTCAACCCACTCGGAACGAACGAGCTGTCCGTCGTCTCCTACGTAGTACTCTTTACCATTGCTGGAGCAGAATACGTTTGTATATGCGTCACCGTTTTTGTCGTAGCAATACCACTCGCCATCAACCATCATCCAGGTTCCCTTGGAAGCTGCGAAAGATGTCATGGAAGCGCCTAATGCTAACAGAGCTGCTGCGGATACTACTGCAGCAATTTTAGTCTGCTTTCTCATAATTAATGCACTCTCCTTTTGTTTTTTTGAAACGCTTTTTGAAATTCCTAATTGCATTACGAAGCCATTATACTTCCGATAAGTAAAATTATCAATAGTTTTTTTACAAAAAATGAAGATTTTTTAATAAAGGGAACTATCTTACTTCGCTTCCAGAAATACTCTGTACCTCGAATACACTGGTATTATAGTATATTTTCTTAAGAATTTCCATATCTTTTTTGTTTTTATTTTCTTACGAAACTCTTACACGAATGCTGTTTTTAGCTGATATTGTATATATATTAATACAATATGCCCATTTTTACACTTTGTGGCAGCTTTGTGGCAAGGATGTGTCATTACACAGCGTTCATTTTGATATGATTTTTAAGATATTTTGAACGTGATAATTCCATGTTCAAAATATCTTCTTGTATTATCAGAAGTACGTGTTATAATGTTCATATATATCTATTTATTTTTTCGTTTTGAACATGTTCATTTTTATCAGTTTCTTCCTTATTATTAAACAGTAATAATAAGCGATGCAAACATCTTTGATTCGGAGGACGACTATGGATCGTTTGGGATTACTCTGCAGGAATATTTATGAGAACAACAAGATGACACAGCGGGAGCTGGCGGCGGCGATGGATATTTCCCTTGGGACCTGCAACCATCTCGTGAAAGAAGGTCTGGACCAGGAGCTTTTTTCTTTTGATCCGGTGGACGGATCTTATTCCTTATTAAAAGGCGGTGTGGATCTTTTAAGAAATTACCGGATGGACAGCGCCGTGATCCTCGCGGCGGGATTCGGGTCCAGATTTGTACCGCTGACCTTCGAGACGCCGAAGGGACTTCTTGAGGTCTACGGCGAGCGTATGATCGAGCGGCAGATCAAGCAGCTGCATGAAGCGGGCATCACGGATATCACCATCGTTGTGGGATATCTGAAGGAGAAGTTCGAGTATCTGATCGACAAGTTCGGCGTGAAGCTTCTCTACAATCCGGAATATCACAATAAGAATACGCTGACGACACTCTACCGTGCCCGGGAGTGTTTTATCGGAAGGAACACTTATCTTCTCTCTTCCGACAACTGGATGCGCAACAATATGTACCACACCTACGAGTGCGGCGCATGGTACTCTTCTGTATATATGAAGGGCGAGACTTCCGAGTGGTGTCTTGAGACAAGCAAAAAGGGGCTGCTCACCGGCGTAAAGGTCGGCGGCGAGGACTCCTGGGTCATGTACGGACCGGTATTCTTCTCGAAGGAGTTTTCGGAAAAGTTCTTCCCGGTCCTCGAGGAGTATTATCATACTCCCGGAACGGAGCAGATGTACTGGGAGCAGGTTCTGGCGGACCTCTTAAACGGCGAGGTCGACAGTCATCTTCCCGGAAAGCACCATTTCCCGGTTCCGGAGATGTATATCAACAGGCAGCCGGACAACCAGGTATACGAGTTCGAGAATCTTGAGGAGCTCCGCCTCTTCGATGAGCGCTACCAGAACCATTCCGACAATATCGCCATGGAGCTGATCTCCGAGGTGCTGCAGGTTCCGGAGTCTGAGATCACGGGCATTAAATGCCTGAAGACCGGCATGACGAACAAGTCTTTCCTGTTTAAGGTTCACGGCAAGTCCTATATCTGCCGGATTCCTGGTCCTGGAACCGAGCTTCTAATCAACCGGAAGCAGGAAAAGGCGGTCTATGACGCAGTACAGGATTACGGCATCACCGAACATGTTGTATACATGAACGGGGAGACCGGCTACAAGATTTCCGAGTATTATGAGGGGGCGCGCAACAGCGATCCGCGCGATTGGGATGATGTGGCACGGTGCATGGCACTTGTGGAGAAGCTCCATGATTTGAAGCTCCATGTGGACCATTCTTTTGATATCCGGGAGCGGATCGGCTTCTATGAGGCGCTGTGCCGCGGATATGAGAAGAAGCTTTTTGAGGATTATCCGGAAGTGAAGTCCCATATGACCACGCTGCTTGACCGCCTCGACCGTCTGAACCGGCCGAAGGTCCTGTCCCATATCGACAGCGTGTGCGACAACTTCCTGTTCCTGCCGGACGGGGATCTCCGCCTGATCGACTGGGAGTACTCCGGCATGTGTGATCCGCTGATCGATGTGAGCATGTGCGCGATCTATTCCTATTATAATGATTTTGAGGTCGAGAAACTGATCAAGCTCTACCTGCACCGGGAGCCGACCTCCGAGGAGCGGTTCGTTTACTACGCTTATATTGCCCTCGGCGGATTCTTGTGGTGTTTGTGGGCGGTGTATAAGAGCAGTGTCGGCGAGGAGTTTGGCGATTATACGATCGTGATGTACCGGTATGCGAAACGGTTTTATAAGAAGATTATTACCTCGCCGGAATTTCTTGGAATCGGAGACGGCGGGACACTGAGATAACCGTACTGGCGGTCTGCGGCTTTCCTGGTGCGGCATTCGTAAGAACGCAGATCAGGGAACTGGTCCGGAAAAGCCGAATAATCGCCACATTTTCAATTGAATTTTTGCAAGACGTATGTGTATTTTTATGCTATACTGAAAATACGCAGATAACGTCCATAGAGTCCCGGGATGAAGCTGTGACAGAAATACAGTTATCCCGGGATCTTTTTTATAGCTGATCGACGGTTTCGGAAGTACAGCGCTGCCTGGTACCGGCAGTTACATCCGGCATCAGGTCTGTCAGCTTGCAAGATAAGAATTTTTATGTACAACATTTAAAGGGGGATTTCCATGAGACAAAAGAAACGGGCGGCGGCGGTTCTTTTAAGTGCCGTCATGGCTTTTTCCGCGGTAAGTCCGGCGGTTCCGGTATGGGCGGCTTCCTGGCAGAAGAACGCGTCCGGCTCCTATATTGGAAGTGATGGTTCCGTGCTTACCGGTATCCTGTCCCGGGGCATCGATGTTTCCCAGTGGCAGCAGAATATCAACTGGTCCGCGGTCGCCGATGATGATATCCAGTTCGCGATGATCGGTACCCGGTACAACAATGCGGTGGATCCGTATTTTGATACGAATGTGCGTGGGGCAGCGGCGGCGGGACTCCGCGTCGGTGTTTACCTTTATTCCTACGCGACGACTACAGCGATGGCGGAATCCGACGCTGATTTTGTCCTAAACCTTATCAAGGACTATCCAATCTCCTACCCGGTAGTTCTCGATGTGGAGGCGCAGGAAATGAACAGCCTGACTCCTGCACAGGTCTCTGATATTATCAACGCATTCTGTAAGAAGGTGGAGACGGCTGGATATTATCCGATGGTCTACACGAATGATTACTGGATCAGCAATAAGATCGACATGACGAAGGTCCACTATGACGTGTGGGTTGCCCGTTATGACTCGAAGCCGACTTACCAGGGTGCGGCAATGTGGCAGGCGTCGAACCAGGGAACGGTAAATGGTATCAACGGAAATGTGGATATCAACTTTACCTTTAAGGATCTGAGCAGCAAGCTTCCGGCGAACCGGTGGCGGCTGATCGGGGATAAATGGTATTATTATAAGAATTATGTAAAGCAGACGGGCTGGATCAATGACGGGCAGAGCTGGTATTATCTGAACGCGGACGGAACCCAGTTTAAGGGCTGGCTGCTTCTCGACAACCAGTATTACTACCTTCTCCCTACTACCGGACAGATGAAGACCGGATGGCTGAAGGCGGAGGACGCGTGGTATTACTTAAACTCCGACGGTACGATGGCGAAGGACTGGATTCAGGTTGATGGAACGTATTATTACCTGTTAAACGGTGCGATGGTGACCGGATGGCTGCGGATCGGAAACGATTATTACTATATGCGCGGCAACGGCTCTATGGTGACCGGATGGCGGAAGATGGACGGGAAGTATTACTACTTTAACAGCGACGGTAAGCTTGTCCGCGGATGGGCGGATATTGATGGAAAGCGGTATTTCCTCCAGCAGGATGGAACGATGCTGACGGGTTGGCAGACGATCGACGGCCTGCTGTACTACTTTGACGCAAGCGGCGCGATGGCGGCTGGCTGGACGAAGCTTGACGGTTACTGGTATTACTTCAATAATGAAGGAAAGCTGATGACCGGATGGATGCAGCTTGACGGAAAGTTCTACTATCTCCACACCGACGGGCGGATGGTCATCGGATGGCAGAGTGACGGAACGAACAAGTATTATATGGACACCGTGTCCGGTGTGATGGCGGTGGGCTGGAAGCATATCGATAAGAGCTGGTATTATTTCAATCAGGCCGGACATATGATCACGGGATGGCTGAATGACGGCGGAAGGTATTATTATCTGAATCCGGCGGATGGCAAGATGATCGCGAACGGGTCATTTGTTGTGAATAATGTGAATTATACATTTAATCAGAGCGGTGTGTGCCTAAGTGAAACGTCCGCGATCGACGGCGGCTCGGCGGGAAGAGTTTATACGCCGGGAACGGCCGGGACTGTGGCGAACGGAAATTATATAGGTACTCCGGCGGCGGGGAATGCGCAGAATGGGATTACTACGGGTAATAGCGGAAGCGGAAATGCTGCGGCTGGATCCGCGCCGGGTGGTTCGACGACCACTGCGACCGGAGCCACGACTGCCGGATCTTCCCAGACGAATACGGGTATGTCGGCTGGTAATTACCAGACAGGCGGTCCGGGAACTTCAAACAGTACATCTACTTCCACTTCCAACAGTGGAACAAGCACCTCCGGCAGTTATCAGACCAGCGGACCTGGATACTCCAACAGCAGCAGCTCAGGTTCCGGAAGCTCCAGTTCTGGCTCTGCATCAACTACAGTGCCGGGCGGCAATGCAGCAGGCAGCAAGAACAATTATTATACAGACACCGGCAACGTGGCCGGACCGGGAAGCGCCAATGCGTACTATAACTATGGTTCCGGTTCTTCCAGTACGACTGTGCCGGGAAGTTCAAATTCTTCTTCTACTTCTTCGAATCTGTCTGAGTATCAGACTGCTGGACCGAAGTAAAACTGTAATATCAGACTCTGTGTCAGTAAAAAACACGCTGCCCCGCAGGATCTTCTCCCGCAGGGCGGCGCTTTTATTCTCATACTATGTATTCTTATCTATTCTTTCTTACACCTCAAAGATCATATCCCCATAGCTCGGAATCGGCCAGTATTCTTTGTCTACGATCATTTCCAGCTGATCTGCCGGGTCACGCAGAGCCTGCATCGCCGGGATGATCTCGTCGTAGCAGAAGTGGGCGCGCCTTTCCATGCTGTCGATGTGCTGATACTCTTCTACCAGGTCTTCGAGCTTCGCGCGGGCAACCTTCATGTCGGAGAGAAGATCTGAAACTTCGATGAGAAGCTCTGTCTGGACACTGTTGTCAGCTTCCGGGCATGCAGCCTTCACAGCGCTTAAGGACTGAGCGAGAACGGTTGTGTAGCGGACAACAGCCGGGATCAGCTGCTTTCCTGCGATATTGATCATCGCCTTCGCCTCGATATTTACGGATTTCGCGTAGGACTCATACTCGATCTCCGCTCTTGCCACCAGCTCTTCCTTCGTGTATACACCAAAGTCACCGAACAGCTTGAACGCTTTCTCGGTAACGAGGGACGGGATCGCGTCTACCATGCACTTTAAGTTCGGAAGTCCACGGCGCTCTGCCTCTTCTACCCACGCCTCGCTGTAGCCGTTGCCGTTGAAGATGATACGGCGGTGATCAGCAAGAAGTTTCTTGATCATATCATGGACAGCGAGATCAAAATCGTCTGCCTTTTCAAGCTCATCAGCCGCCTCTTTGAACGCCTCAGCAACGATGGTATTTAATACAACGTTTGCAGATGAAACAGAATCGGAGGAACCGACCATACGGAACTCGAACTTATTTCCGGTGAACGCGAACGGTGAGGTACGGTTTCTGTCGGTTGCGTCCTTATCGAAGTCCGGAAGTGTGGTAACACCTGTCTTTAATGTACCACCGGTCTTGGAGTGGGTCGCGGAGCCTGTAGAGATCAGCTGGTCGATCACATCCTCAAGCTGCTCACCTACGAAGATGGAGATGATCGCAGGCGGTGCCTCCTGAGCGCCAAGGCGGAAGTCATTTCCCGGAACAGCCGCGGACTGGCGGAGCAGATCCGCATGGCGGTCAACCGCTTTCATAATGCAGGCAAGGACCAGAAGGAACTGGATATTCTCATGCGGTGTAACACCCGGATCAAGCATATTGATACCGGTGTCGGAAGCCAGGGACCAGTTGTTATGTTTACCGGAACCATTGACGCCCTGGAACGGTTTTTCATGGAGCAGGCACGCCATTCCGTGACGGCTTGCAACCTTTTTCATTGTCTCCATAACGATCTGGTTGTGGTCAACGGCAAGGTTTGCCTTTGTGTAGATCGTTGCCAGCTCGTGCTGTGCCGGAGCGACCTCGTTGTGCTGGGTCTTTGCGGTAACGCCCAGCTTCCAGAGTTCTTCATTTAATTCTTTCATATAGGAACCGATCCGCTCGCGGATAACACCGTAATAGTGGTCATCCATCTCCTGTCCCTTCGGCGGCATCGCGCCGAATAAGGTACGTCCGGTGTAGATCAGGTCTTTTCTCTTTAAATATTTGTCGCGATCGATCAGGAAGTACTCCTGCTCCGGTCCTACGGACGGGGTAACACGCTTTACTTCTGTGTGTCCGAAAAGGTGGAAGATTCTTGTCGCCTCTTTGTCGATGGCCTGCATGGAGCGGAGAAGCGGGGTCTTTTTATCGAGGGCTTCGCCTCTGTAGGAACAGAAGGCGGTTGGGATACAGAGTGTTACGCCGGTTGCATCTTTCTTTAAGAATGCCGCGGAAGTGCAGTCCCAAGCGGTATATCCGCGGGCCTCGAAGGTCGCGCGCAGGCCGCCGGACGGGAAAGAAGAACCGTCGGTCTCACCCTTGATCAGCTCTTTTCCGGAGAGATCCATTAAAACTTTTCCCTGAGAATCAAAATTTCCGATAAAGGAATCATGTTTCTCAGCGGTCACACCGGTAAGGGGCTGGAACCAGTGGGTATAGTGGGTCGCGCCGTTGTCGACTGCCCAGTCTTTCATCGCATGGGCAACCACGTCCGCGATCGTCGGATCCAGCTCGCTGCCATCCTCGATGGTCTGCTTTAATTTCTTGTAGACGCTTTTCGGAAGGCGTTCCTTCATCACGGAGTCATTAAAGACATTCTCTCCGAAGATTGCCTCCACATTGATAGTTTCGCTCATAGTTTTCCTCCTCAATTCTGTATAAGCTGCCCGTTATGGCATGGGGTGAAATCGTACTTTAAAAAGTATGAGAATTACCTGTAAATATTCAGCCTGTTCCAATCATGGTCTGCCAGGGTATTTCGGCTGAATTTCAATTTTAGCTTGAAAAAATGTTCTCCCTGATACTAGGGAGAACATTTTTAACTGCATGATAATGCAAGCTAAACGGCTTAGTCAGCTTTGCCGACAGAACCGAATAACTCCATTTTTGTCTTTACGGTCGCCTTGATCGCTTCTGCACCCGGCGCAAGGAGTTTTCTCGGGTCGAATCCCTTTCCTTCAAGGTCTTTTCCTGCTTCGATGTACTTTCTTGTAGCGTCTGCGAACGCGAGCTGGCACTCGGTGTTAACATTGATCTTTGCTACGCCGAGGGAGATCGCTTTCTTGATCATGTCTTCCGGAATACCGGTACCGCCGTGGAGAACGAGCGGCATATCGCCTACAGCCTCTTTGACAGCTGCAAGTGTCTCAAAGCTTAAGCCCTTCCAGTTTGCCGGATATTTTCCATGGATATTTCCAATACCTGCTGCTAACATATCAACTCCGAGGTCAGCGATCATCTTGCACTCGTTCGGGTCTGCACACTCGCCCATACCGATAACGCCATCTTCCTCGCCGCCGATCGCTCCAACCTCTGCCTCGAGGGACATTCCCTTTTCACGGCAGATACGGATCAGTTCTTTTGTCTTCTCAACGTTCTCTTCGATCGGGTAGTGAGAACCGTCGAACATGATGGAGGAGAATCCAGCATCGATGCACTTTAGGCATCCCTCGTAGGTACCATGGTCTAAGTGAAGAGCTACCGGAACAGTGATCTTCATCTCTTCCAGCATACCGTTTACCATACCTACTACGGTCTTAAAGCCTGTCATGTATTTTCCTGCGCCCTCTGAAACACCCAGGATAACCGGGGATCTCAGTTCCTCTGCTGTCTGCAGGATCGCTTTTGTCCACTCAAGGTTGTTGATGTTGAAATGTCCTACTGCGTACTTGCCGTCTCTTGCTTTCTCAAGCATTTCTTTCGCTGTTACTAACATATAGGCCTCCATTTGAATCGTTATTTTGACAGAACAGCCTGTCCCGCCGGATCTGCCGTCTGTTTCCATTTATATGCGGAGCAGACGCCATCTATTCCCAACAGGTACTGTTGTCATGATAATTTTATTATAACCGATTTACCCTACTTTGAAAAGGTTTGTTTCACAGTTTCTTCCATTTCCTCCGGCTTGCACTGACGGTTGTGGAGGATCTTCGCGTCGCGGATCTCCTCGATGGCCTGCGGGATCTTCACGCCGGAAATGCGCTCCATCTCATCGATCAGGGCGAACTCATCGGCATCCTCTTTCTTTCCGAGGACTGCCTCCATAACGCTTCTGGAGAACTTGTACGGGCTTGCTGTGGACGCGATCACAGTCTTTGTGGTATCGCCGGTCTTCGCCTTATACTGCTCGTAGACGGCTGCTGCAACGCCTGTATGGGTGTCGATCAGGTATCCGGTATCATCGAACACTTTCCGGATCTCCTTCGCATTCTCTTCCATATCTGCGTAGCCTGCGGCAAAGTCCTTCATGAATTCCTTCATGTCCTCAGTGATCTCGTATTTTCCGTTTGTGGAGAGCTGCTCCATCATCGCCTTTGTCTTTGCGGCATCTCTTCCGCAGCTTAAGTAGAGCAGGCGCTCTAAGTTGCTGGAGACGAGGATGTCCATGGACGGGGATGTGGTCAGGATGAACTCACGGTTCTTATCGTATGTGCCTGTCCGGAAGAAGTCATACAGGACCTTATTGTCATTGGACGCGCAGATCAGCTTACCGAACGGAACACCCATCTGTTTTGCGAAGTACGCTGCCAGGATGTTTCCGAAGTTTCCGGTCGGAACTACGACGTTGACCTTCTCATTTTTTTCGATCTCACCGTTTGCGAGAAGCTTCGCGTAGGCGTATACATAGTAAACGACCTGTGGAACAAGGCGGCCGATGTTTATGGAATTTGCAGAGGAAAGCTGGAATCCCATAGCATCCAGTTCTTTCGCGAATTCTTTATCGCCAAAGATCTTCTTTACACCTGTCTGGGCATCATCAAAGTTTCCTTCGATTCCGACTACAGATGTGTTTGCGCCCTTCTGGGTCAGCATCTGAAGCTCCTGAACACGGCTTACTCCGTTCTTCGGATAGAAGACGATGATTCTTGTTCCCGGAACGTCAGCGAATCCGGCCATAGCTGCCTTTCCGGTATCTCCGGATGTAGCGGTCAGGATCACGATTTCGTTCTTCGCATGGTTCTTCTTTGCAGCCGTTGTCATAAGGTACGGCAGAATGGAGAGTGCCATATCCTTGAAAGCGATCGTCTTTCCGTGGAACAGCTCCAGGAAATACATGCCGTCCGCCTTTGCGAGCGGTGTGATCTCCTCTGTGTCGAATTTCTCATCGTATGCATGGGAAATACAGTATTTCAGTTCTTCTTCCGTGTAATCGGTCAGGAACTGTTTCATGACTGCGTATGCCATCTCCTGATATGTCATTCCGGCAAGCTCGTCCATCGTCACGTCCAACGTCGGGATGCGCTCCGGAACGTAGAGACCGCCGTCATCTGCAAGTCCTTTTAACACTGCCTGGGATGCTGTCACGCCAGTCTCCCCGCCGCGGGTACTTCCATATAATAATTCCATCGTTTTTCCTTCCTCTCTTTACGCAGATACAGTGGTAAACTTTACGGAAAGTGTAGCATACTTTAATGTCGCTTGCAAGATAAAATCAATGAAAACAGGGATCTCCTCATACACAAATATTCCTCACAAAAGTCTATTTTTTATCTCTGTTTTATACTGGAGTAACTATCAATTTTCTCCTGCCTATGATATACTCGTCTCGTTACCCACTCCAATCTGGTGACAGAAAGGAGGTGTAAATTTGGATTATGTTTTTTCTTTTATAGTTGCTGTCATGGCTGGTGTGGTATGTCACTACATCATCAAATGGTTAGACAGTAAACTGGATCGGTAACTAACCTGTAGATGCTCAACTACATAAAACGAGAAGAAACCCCTCAGAGATGCCGCTCTGAGGGGTTTCATTTTGTGTAAATTTGAACTATGTTCTATTTCTTTCTTAGCCATTATATCATATGCAAATTTTCTTTGCAATATACTCCGATATAACTTTCATCCATTTCTTCTATGCCACAGCCGCTTTCTTCTTTTTCATCATCTGCAGTGCCGCGGAGATACCGACAAGAACGATACCGACAATGTCTGTCACGGTTCCCGGAATGATCAGGCAGAGACCTCCGACGATGGATAAAAGCCTCTCGATCACATTCAGGTTCGCGAACATGTAACCTTCAAGACCGGCTGCAACGCCGAACAGACCGATCAGGGATGTTACGATGATCGTCACAACACCGAGAACGCCTGTATCGATAAATAACATTGCCGGGTTAAACGCGAAGATATACGGTACGATGAACGCGGCGATCGCAAGACGGGATGCGTTTAATGCGGTCTTCATCGGGTTGGATTTCGCGATCGCGGATCCTGCGTAAGCCGCAAGAGCAACCGGCGGTGTGATATCTGCTACGATACCGAAGTAGAATACGAACATGTTGGCAGCGATCTTGTTGATTCCCATACCGTTTACGAGGATCGGTGCACATGTGGTAGCCATAATGATGTAGTTTGCAGTTGTCGGAACGCCCATACCAAGAACGATACAGGTTAACATAGTAAGGAATAATGCTACGATCACGCGGTCACCGGCAACACCGACGATTGCGGAGATCAGGAGCTGTCCAAGACCGGTCATTGTTACGACACCGGCGATGATTCCGGCAACGCCGCAGGCAACAGCTACGGAAAGTGTATTCTTACCGCCTGCCTCCAACGCGTTGATGAATCTTGTCGGGTTCATTCTTGTTTCTTTATTCGGCATGCTGACAAGGATTGCAAGAGCGGTAGCGATGATCGCTGCACGGGACATCGTGTAGCCCATCATAACCATTGCAACAAGGGCAACTAACGGAATAAGAAGATAACCCTGACGGACAAATAACGGTCCGAATTTCGGAAGCTCATCCTTCGGGATACCCTTTAAGCCAAGTCTCTTTGCCTCAAGATGTACAGTAATGAAGATACCTGTGAAGTAGAGGAGTGCCGGGAAGATCGCTCTCATCGCGATCTCGCCGTACTGAACGCCTACCATCTCAGCCATTAAGAATGCGGCGGCGCCCATGATCGGCGGCATGATCTGTCCACCTGTGGAGGAAGCTGCCTCAACGGCACCTGCGAATTCGCCCTGATAACCAGTCTTCTTCATTAACGGGATCGTTACGGAACCGGTCGTTACTGTATTACCAACGGAGCTTCCGGATACCATACCGCAGAGAGCAGAGGAGATAACCGCTACCTTTGCCGGGCCGCCTGTGGAAGCGCCTGCCAAGGAGTTCGCTAACTGAATGAAGAATTCAGAAATACCGGTTGCCTCAAGGAAAGCGCCGAACAGGATAAACAGTGCGATATACGTGGAGCAGACACCGATCGGAGTACCGATGACACCGCTCGTCGTATAGAACAGGTTGTAAACGATGGACTTTAAGACTACCGCGAAGGCTCTGCCCTGTCCAAGTCCGTTATAAAACGCATAACCCACAAAGAATGTCGCCACACAGAGGATCGGAATACCTACAACGCGGCGGCATGTTTCTGCTAAAATCAGGATACCGATCACGCCAACGATAACCTCTGTCTGGCTGATTCGTGTCGCGTGGCCGATAATTGTTTTAAAGTTAAATACGAAGTAGAAGTAAGCACCGGCTCCGAGTACCATAAGGATAATATCGTAAATCGGAACGGAATTCTTTTTTGAGCTTCCCTTTTTCATCGGATATACCAGGAATGAAAGGATAATTACAAAACCGACAAACAGGGAACGTCTTACACGCTCATCCCAGTTTGCAAACAGGTTCATATAGAGCATTAAAACTGAAAACGCTGCCAGAAGGAAACGAATGACCTGCTTCGGGGTGCCTTCCCAGATTCGGGTATTCGATTCACGGTCGTACTTTTTCATGATGGCTTCGACGTCTTCGGCGGTACCGGTCTCCACATCAGCCACCGGAGATGTGTTGACTTTCATGTTGTCTTTCTCTGCCATACCAATCCCTCCTTTATATTTCGTTTCCGGCGCTGCCCCTGTATACCCCCTATACAAACAGGCGCCGGATATGTCCGAAACTCTTTTAACGCTTAGAATCCTTTATGTTCACAGGAGAACTCTACTTTGCTGTTTCGTCCGCAGAGATCCCTCAAACTGATTTCTTTTCCGTGAAGTGTGAGTGTGTGGTCGGAGACCGTACCCACAATATATGAGAGATACGGCATTTCCTTGTCAAACCCGGAAACAACCATCTCCCCGTTTTCATCATACGTAAGCGTCTGCCCATCCTCGATCTCTGTCTGCACGCCCGCGCCGAAATTATTGTAGATCGTGCGGATCACGTAGATCTTGTGGTCGCGGATCTCATAAACGTCCGTCAACGGATACTTATTTACCGAGTGGATGAACGTTACAGAAAACTCATCCCCCTCTTTTACCCGGAAGCGGGCATATTCTGCGTTTGTGTCTCCGTTCCTCAGGACCAGATAGTCTCCGCTTCGTAAGGTATAGGCAAGAGTGGCAGCAATAATTGCCGTGATTATTGCTGCCACTGTAAAGAATCTTACTTTCCTGTTTTTCAAGGTAATTACTTGATTGCTCCTACTTCCTTGAAGTACTTCTCAGCACCCGGATGGAACGGAACAGAAATACCGGAAACCGCATATTCGAGATCAAGCTCTTCGCCCTTTGCATGTGTGGAAGCGATCTCATCTTTGTTATCGAAAATAGCCTTTGTGAGGTTATAAACTGTTTCTTCGGAAAGCTTCGGGGATGCGATCAGAGTAGCTTTGATAGCAACTGTCTGAACATCATCGTCAACGCCCTTATAGGAGCCGCCCGGGATTGCGTATGTTGTGTAGAACGGATGTGCATCCGCAAGCTTCTTCGCATGCTCGTCATCGATCTCAAGAAGGTTGATCGCATTTGTTGTAGCGAGCTCTACGATCGCTGTTGTCGGTGCGCCTGCTGTACAGAAGAAAGCATCGATCTTGCCGTCTTTTAACGCATCTGCGGAATCACCGAATCCGAGGTTGTTGACCTGGATATCATCGAAGGAGATGTCATAAGCCTCGAGGATCTGACGTGCGTTGAACTCAACACCGGAGCCTGCGTCACCAACGGATACTCTCTTGCCCTTTAAGTCAGCGACAGATTTGATATCGCCGGAGGATACGATCTGGCAAACCTCAGCGTAGAGGGCTGCAACTGTTGTGAAATCTTTTGCTGCGCCTTCTTCTGCGAAGAGGTCAGTTCCGTTGTAAGCATAATCCATAACGTCGTTCTGTACGATCGCGAGGTCTGCTTCACCGTCGTTTACAAGGTAGATATTTGCTTTGGAAGCACCAGTAGACTGAACGTTAATGTTCACTCCGATGTCTTTGCTGTTTAATACATTCGCGATTACACCACCGAATGCGTAATATGTACCGGTGGTTCCGCCAGTACCCATTGTTAACTTCTGGGCATCACCACTCGGGGCTGCTGCTGCGGCTGCTGTTGTTTCAGCTGCTGCCGCGGTAGTGTCGGCTGCTGCTGCGGCTGTGGTCTCTGCCGGTTTGCTGCCGCCGGAACAAGCGGTCAGTACCATTGCACAGGATAATGCGAGTGCCATTGCTACGGAAAATCTCTTTCTCATATCTTTCTACCTCCTTTTTCTGTTCCTTTGCACAATGTTTCAGCAAAGGAAGCTTACGAACATATTATACATCTCTATTGTTACTTTTGCAACAAATATTAGTAATTTTTGTAAACGTCTGAAATCTTTCAGCTATTCGTTGCTTTTCTCATAATTGCAGTTGTTCACTTCCGTGATGTAAAGTTTTGACGCACAATTGCTTGAAATTCAAAAATTGTATCAGCTATTTTGTGTCTCTTTTATCAGTATATGCGTCATTTTTTCGCTAAATTCCTTGATCCTGTCTTCGATACCCGGAAGCTTCATGGCAGCACCGGCGTTGTTGGCTGTCTCCATCATGCAGAAATTGCCCGGGAGGTAGAAGGTCTTGTTCATATTGAGGGCTGTTACGAGCTGCCCAGCGAGAAGGTCACTGCCGGAATAGCCGGATACGATAATTCCGAACAGGGCTTTGTCGTAGAACCGTGTGGTCCGGAACAGGGCTGTCAGGCGGTTGATAAACGCCGTCATATTCGCGGACAGGGCATCGTTGTAGTTTGGACAGAGGAGCAGGATCGCGTCAGCCCACTTGACCGCCGGGTAGATATTTTCCACCATGGCTCCGCCGTAGAAGCATTTTCCCTGCTCACCAAAGTGCAGGCACATCTGGTATGGACATCCCGAACAGTCCACGAGAGTGCCGTTTCGCAGGTTGATCTCCTGAATCCTGATCCGTTCATCCAGGCACTCCTTTACTTTCTGCCAAATCGCCAGGGTATTGGAGGTCCTGTGGTTTGAGGCGTGAAGGACCAGAAGGTGCGATTCTTCTTTCGGCTGCCATGTTTCTTCCAGAATTTGATGTGCCAGGATCGCAGCGCTCTTTTTATAAGCGCCGAACCGATCGGTGTTCATATTGGCAGCCTGGATCAGGTAGTTATCGAGGGAGGCGGTTCCTTCCACCAGCGGGCGGCCGACAAAGGCACATCCGGCGCGGTTTGCCGCCACCGCAAGCTCTCTTGCCGTCGCTTTCGTGTAGAATTCGCTCTCCGCGTCGATGATCATCCCAGCAGTCGCCCCCGCGAGGACCTGGTCACCGCCCCGCAGCCAGGCGAGAACTTCGTAGTAACCGCGGTTGATGCCATTTCTCCCAAGTGGAACTGCAAACAGGAGTCTGCGTCCACGATATTTGAAGGGATCCTGCTCCAAAATTTCCATATCTTCCACGATCTCGGTATCGATCCCGTCAAGCGCCGCCCCCAAAACCTCGTCCATACGCGACCGTTCTTTCTCCGGGCCTCGTTTTTGCGGATATAGAACTAACAATCTGTCACTCTCCATGATGTATCACTCTCCCTGATAAATCTGCTTCACTCAATATACATGATCACTGATATTTTTATAACAACGGCTTTCCATCCTCAACACGGCACGTATAAAAATCCCGGCAGTTCTCCCCGACATACGGGAAACCTGCCGGGACAAATCAGATCAGCATTTTTCTATATTCTAGCCTTCGCCGCAGAAACAACCTCTACACGATCTTCGCAAGATTTTCAGCCGCGAACACGATCCTCTCATACAAAGCGTCCGGCAGCGCCAGTGCCTCCGTCTCGAGGCCCTGTTCTGTATAGCGGTTCTTCACGCCCATGTAAACGCCGCCGAGGAACACGGAACCGCAGTGCCACTGCTTTCTGAGCGTCATCAGGATCGAGATCGCGCCGGATGAGAACGCCGGGGCAACGAACGGTTTGTAGCCGATGGCGCGCATATGGAGGTTTGCAGTGACGGTGAGATTTGTCAGTTCTTTTGAGAGCTCATCGTTGTAGTTTTCGATGGAATCCGCGATAACGAGATCCTGTCCGTGCGGTCCGAAGGAACGGCCTTCCGTCAAAAACTGCTTAAACCTCGGATCACGTTTTGCATAATATGCAGCTCTCGCATTCATAACACCGAGGCCGAATCCCTGTATCTGCTCCGGGAGAAGCCCCATCCAGTCGTACTCTCCTGCCTCATTCTTGTTGCTCTCAAGGAACGCGGTCTTCGCAAGCGGGTCCACCGGATCGGAGACGGCGCAGAATAAGCCCTTAAAGTTCTTTTCTCTCGCCATCTTCGCGTAATGTCCGATGATCTTTGAGTTGTTCTCGAACTGGTACATGCGGACATCCTTGACACCGGAACCGACCGGCGGGATTCCCTTTGAGGCCACGAATACGAACACATCACAGTCAAAGAGGTGATCCTGGTCCACAACGTCCACCTCCGGCATCGCGTCATAGTCCCACGGATAGGCGATCTGGTTCTCCTCAAACTCCCAGCGGGCAGTCACCTTGTCGGAGATATCACAGATTCCGATGGAGGAGATCACATCTCCGCCGAGAAGATGGAGACCTGTTAAGAGCATGCTGCCCACATCGCCGATCGCCAGAACATGGACACGCTTTTTGCCCTCTTTCGGCTTATATGCCAGGATCTCCTCAAATTTCGGGTGGGACGCGTTTACCGCGCGGAGTGTTCCGGCATCGAGCTGCGCGAGGAGATCCGCCGGGAGTTCCCTGGTCTGTCCGTCGTATGCGGACGCATTTAATCTGTTTGTGTTTAACCAGCTGACATCCTCACACTCTGCGAAGAGCTCTGCCGGATGGTTTACGAGAAATGATGCGCGGCGGCTGCCCGGTTCTCCGGTAAAGAGCCAGGTGAGCGTTGTCCCTGCTGCCGGTTTCTCCGTTTTTTCATATGGCAGATCGCCGTGCGCGGACGCACAAAACATGTCTCCGATTTTATAATAGGTTACCATAATTTCATTCCCCCTGATTTCCATATTTTACTGCCATGAACCAAAGCCATTCAGGTCTGCCGACCTTACGGCTTTGATACACAGCCCACGATTATCGCAGATCTTCCTTTTAAGCCCTCAGCCTCTCGAAATTCCAGACGGCGTTCAGCATTTTATCCCTTGATCATAAACTCTTTCATCCTCCACAGCGTCTCCAGATCATTCTCCAGATATACTGACGCCGCCAGGTTCTCATCATACTCCATACAGCTTCCCTTATCCGGGCAGAGCGGCAGGATGACGGCCTCGGAGAGGCGTGAAAGGGTAAGGTTTTTCGCGTACATTTTCCGGTATTCCGCTTCAAGGACCTGGAAAAGATCCCTGGAATTCTCGATACAGCAGGCCGAGAACTCCACAAGCGCCTCCCGGCTGCAGCCGGAAAGTCTCGGCGTCGCGTAGGGCAGAATCATGTTGATGGACGGCTGAAGTCCCGCAACCTTCATCTCCTCACGGCGCACGGTATCGCCACCGATAAACGGATACAGTGTAGACTCCACGAACCACTGGCGCAGGTTCGGCATCGAGTAGATGCTCTCCACCGGCACCTTCAGGCACTGCATCAGGTCGCGGCCGTAGCCGGACAGGACGCCCACGACGACCTTCTTGATCGGGATCCCGTCTTCCCTGAGCTGCGGAACGAGCACCTGGAGCCGGTTCGCCGTGTGGACGAGGTCATCCACCAGGATCACCGGCCGATCGAAGGACTTGATGGTCTCGATCTGGCTTTTTAACGGTGAGTAGTACGGGAACGGCTCGATCGTAAAGCTGTTCAGATCCGGCTCATAGACCTTATCGGTATGCAGCGTCTTCGTCACCGTATTCGGCACAACCTTTCCACGCAGGATCTTACCGAACGGAACGCACATGTTCTTTCCGAGTCTTCTCGGCACCAGCGGCTCTCTCGGAACATCGTTGAGCGCCGTGATCCGGTCCACAAGACGATGATACATGATGCCGGATGACAAGGACAGTACAAGATTTCCCGGATACAGCTTCGTCATAGCGATCTGAAGCTTTTTGTGGTTTTTCTCCACAGCATCCAGAACCGCCGGATTGCTGGCAAACGGCTCCTTGATCGTAGTATCCAGGTTATGCAGGAACATTAACGGCTCATGCATGTCGACCATGTAGATCGTCCGCTTGTCGTTCTCGTCCGCCATATGCGGACGGATAAAGCCCTGTCTCTCCAGCACGTACACGACCTCTTTCGTCGCTGTGCCGCGCTCCGCGACAAACAATGCGAAACTGTAGTTTTTCTCCAACTCTTTCGCCAGCACTTCAACGAGAAGCTGCTGCGGGGCATCGCGGATCACCCCGCTGTCCCCGGTGCCGTCCTCTCTCGCATAGATGCCTGTGATCAGAAGGATCTCCCGGCTGCTCTTTCCGCGGACCAGGTTTGCCAGCTCCATGTCCTTTAAGACGCCGAACAGATCCTCGTTTCCGATCTCCCGGTAGCTCACAAAGCCCGCCGGGCGCTCACCTTCCACGGTATTTCTTAAGATCAGCAGGCGGTCATTCTCCACCTGGATCTTTGTCAGGATCGCCTGGGCGTCCGGATGTCCGTAGAGAACGGTGTTTCCAAGCTCGTCCAGTACCTCACGGTCCCTGCCCGCCGCGTTCTCGAAGGCGATAGCTTTCGCCCGTAAGATCGGCTTGAATTCCGGCTCGCGCAGGTACATGCCCTTGTGGTAAATGTATTCTTGGACTACCGGGTCGATGAGGCTGGAAATATCGCGGTGGTTATCAATATTTTCACGGATCTTCGTGGAGCTGATATCCTCCAGCTCCTGCGGGAGCTCCAGCTGCACGACTTTTCCGGTGATCTGCTCGTAAACCTCCGTCGGATGTGCCTCACCAGGGCGCCGGAAGACGATGTGGTTGAAGGAATGGATGGAATTCTCCTCCGGATCCTTCTTGTAGGAGCTCGCGTTGTGGATCACGTCGGATCCCACAACGATATAGAGTTCTTCCGTCGGGAACATCTCCCTCAGGCGGCGCAGATCCGCCGGGTTCGCGATGTTGACCGGCGTGTTGTCCGGGAACAGATGAACATAAAACTCATCCGCGATGGACATGTTTACGATCTGGCGGCGCACCAGATGCGGCTGGGTCTTCTTCGACCAGGAAAACTCATCAATGGCAAGAAATACGGTAAATCCGAGCTCCTGGATCTTCTTTGCGATCTCCTTGTGGGATAAGGTAAACGGGTCGAAGGTTCCCGGGAAAAATGCGATCTTCTCCCGCGTCCTGGTCTCCACCAGACCGCCGAACAACTGGTAGTGGGCGATAAAACGGTCGATATGGGACAGGGTCGCGGCACGGTAGTAGAGACTCAGCTCGCCGCCCTTATTCTCATTTAACAGGAACAGGAGTTTCTTTGCGCAAAGGGAGAACATTCTGCTCTTGTCCCGCTCCGCAAGGATCTGGGAGCCGAAAATATGCTGTCCGATGACAAGCAGTGCTTCCTGACGGACCTGCTCCCGGTAGTTTGCAAGACAGCTTAAAATCAGGCCGAGAAGCTTCATGCGGCGTTCTTCCGATACTTCCTCGGACTCATGGAAACGGACGGTATACCGCGAATAGCACTCCAAAAGGACTCCTAACGTATCGAGGGCAACGGACACGATCCGTTCATTTCCGTTCGCCAGCAGGATATGCAGACGTTCAATGATGTCATCAAGCTGTTCCGGCGGCAGCCATAAGGCAAACTCACCGAGGTATTCCGGGATGTATTTGGAGAACTCGTACTCTCCCACTTCCAGTCCCTTTAAGAGTTCCACCGCGATCTCATTTCTCTGGTCTGTTGTCAGCAAATGGGCAAGACGCAGGAGCGCGCGGCCCGCGTCATGGCGGACACCAACCTGCTCGCTGACTTTGATCAGGTTGGAAAAATGGGCACAGATATGGAGAAGGTGATCCCGCTTTCCGTGATCTACCTGATCTGCCAGAAGCTTGATGTTTACGGATTTCAAGATCCACGGAGTAGCGGATTTTAAATTTTCAAGGAAGATATCGCTGACCACATCATGTCCGTATAAGACTTCCCGCTGGGCAGTGGTGTCCAGGCGCAGGTTCGTATAGATCCGGTACTGTAAAAACAGCAGCGTGATCGTTCTCGGATTGATCCGGTGCGCCGCGTCGCAGACGATCTCGTAGCAGGCGCTTTCCGGCGGCACCGCCTGGGTCAGAACCTTTAAGACGCGGACGGCCGCGATCTGCACCTTCTCATCCGGGTCGTCCATATGGCTGATGGCAAAGCAGATCAAACGTTCCAGACGACTCCCCTTGCTGCAAAGATCCAGAGGCAGGGAGAATATACAGTCTAATAGGTAGAATACCGGATCACCCACAAGGCGGTGGTGTCCGTCAAACCACTTCATGAAGACTTCGAACAGCTCTTCCCGGACCTTCTCCGAACTCCGGTCCATGGCGGATACCATGACAAATTTCAGAGAATTCTGAATTCGGTTCTTCTGCTGCAGTGTCAGGCGATAATCCGGGCATATGAGCTGTCCAAGATACTCCTCCCAGAGCGTCAGTGCCGTCTTAGCGTCCGGATCCGGCATATTTTTCGGCAGCTCTTTCCGGTATCCGGCGTTGAAATCTGCGAACATTTTTCCGATGAGCGCCGCCGCCTGTCTCCGGATATCGCCCTCGCGGTTTAAGAGGAGCTCATACAGGAAGCTGATGGTCTGCTCTTTCTGGCGGTGGTTCAGGTGGATCGAATATTCGTTGAACATATTTAAGTACGCGCGGACATTCTTCCAGTCTTTTTCGCTTCTCGCCGCCTCCAGGATATTTCCGAACTGGCGCTCGGTTCCGAGACGATGCATCACGTCGATGTTATGCTCGATTCCCCAGAATACGAAGGAGCGGACCACCTGTTTTCCGGTCTGTACGACAATATCTACCGGCTGCTCCGCCGGATCCGGGTTTCCTGTCAGATCCACATCCACGCCTTTGGAACGCATGTAACGCTCGAATTCGTAGAGGCGGGAGTAGACGACGCGGTAGCGGTTCCGTTTTGCCTCATCCACATTGTCAAGCTTTGACAGGATCACATCAAAGGAATCTTTTAACGTGTAGATCTTCGTGATCTCGCGGCCATCCTCGCCGCGCATCTGTTTTACGCGGAAATCGGCGTAAATCAGAACCAGGGACTCCACAGAGATATTGTCGAGCTCCAGATCCCAGGTGGAATGGTTCGCGGCGATGTGGCCGATTCCTTCCATATTGTAGGCGGTAAACCACTGGTTCGTATAAAAATAGTGAAGGTACGGAACCCGCTCATCCGGCTTACAGCCAAATTTTCCGAGGTCATGTCCCGCTGCTGCGCCCGACGCCAACGCCAGGTCAATTGGCACCCCCGCCTCATAAAGCCCCCGGGCTGCCACCATCGCAACATAGTGGACACCCGCGATATGTCCCAGCGTCTCGAACGGGGTCGCCTCACGGTTTAACCGCATCATCTCGTATATGTACTGATCACGGAACTCACGGATAAAGTGGGCATACTCACCGGCACGCTCAAAACCGGCATATTCTTCTTCTGTCAGAAAGCGGAAATCATCATATGGATCGAACGGCAGAACCTTCCGTTCTTCATCAAAGAAGTACTGGAGAACATTCAGGAAATAGAGCGCAGACGGCGCATAAGGAGCTGCGGACACAGCGAAATCCGCATCCGGGTACAGAATGTGGGTCGAATATTTATAAGCGAAGGAAAGCCATCCCTCCTCCGGTTCATTGCTGAGTTTTTCCATATCTACGCGGCAGAATTCCAGAATCTCCGCGCAGGAAAAACGTCTTGTTACCGGGAATGCCTTCTCGAAGATCACTTCCCAGCGGTCTTTATCAAAGAGCTGCTGCATGCTGCGGCGGCTGAGACCGATCTTTTTTAAAAATTCTTTGTCTGACAGACGGTTTCCAAGCTCTGTCACAAGGTGGCGGATGTGTCTGTTATACATGGATATACCTCCGTTTCGAGGATGTTAAGGGCGGGCTGCGCGGAAATTTCTGTCCTGCCGCTGTATCGGTTTCCGGATTAATCCGGGAACATCGGACGGGCTGGGGAGAGTTTTCCGGCTGTCCACAATTATAAGACCAGTATAAACATTTCCTGAGGTGTTTTCAAGAAATTTTCTTTTCAGATCGTGCACCGATGATTTTTCTTTTCAGATCGTGCTTGGATCGTTTCTTTTCACATCATACTCGAACCGCGGCTGGTAAAAGAATCTGTCACTTTGCACTTGACAGTTGATGTATCTGATGGTATTATTTCAGTAACAATTATCATTATTATTGTTTATTTGATCTCTACACTCCGGAAAGGAGGTGCACCATGAAAGCATTAAAATTCAGCCGCCAGCGTGAATCTATCCGGGAATGTCTGAAAAACCGCAAGGATCATCCTACCGCGGATGCCGTCTATGTGACGATCAGCAAAGATTACCCGAAGATCAGTCTGGGAACTGTATACCGCAACTTAAATCTTCTGGCAGATATGGGCGAGATCCAGCGTTTTTCCAGCGGAGACGGATCGGAACATTTCGATTATAATACCGATCCCCATTACCACTTTGTGTGCAAGGCCTGCGGGGCGATCATCGATATGCCTCTGGATCTGGTCTGTGACACTTCGGACCTTCTCACCGCTCCGTTCCCGGGACGGGTTGATTCCCACACGGTTTTCTTTTACGGTGAATGCGAGGACTGCCTGAAAAAGAAAAACGAAAAAGTTTAAAATTCTATTGACATTCGTTGTCAATTAGAATATAATAACGATAACAGTTACTATTATTTAGATCAACTGACCGGATTACGATCCGTCAGTGACTATCTTTCAAAAGAACTGTGATCCATATTACAACCGTCAATTGATCAGGGATCTCTATATTTCAAGATCCCTGACCCCTGATAAAATTTTAAAAAGGAGAAAAATACTATGAAGAAATTTGTATGTTCTGTATGTGGTTATGTATACGAGGGCGAGGCTGCTCCGGAGAAATGTCCGCAGTGCGGCGCACCGGCTTCCAAATTCGTTGAGCAGAGCGGCGAGATGAACTGGGCTGCTGAGCATGTAGTTGGTGTTGCACAGGGCGTTAGCGAAGATATCCTTGCTGATTTAAGAGCTAATTTCCAGGGTGAATGTTCTGAGGTTGGTATGTACCTCGCTATGGCAAGAGTTGCTCACAGAGAAGGTTATCCGGAGATCGGTCTTTACTGGGAGAAGGCAGCTTACGAAGAAGCTGAGCACGCTGCTAAATTCGCAGAGCTCCTCGGCGAAGTTGTTACAGACAGCACAAAGAAGAACCTCGAGATGAGAGTTGAGGCTGAGAACGGCGCTACTGCCGGTAAGACAGACCTCGCTAAGAGAGCAAAAGCTGCTGGTCTTGATGCGATCCATGACACCGTTCACGAGATGGCAAGAGACGAGGCTAGACATGGTAAGGCATTTGCTGGTCTCTTAAAGAGATATTTCGGCTAATTTTTGAAGAAAATAGTTAAAATTAAACTGGAGCGGCTTGTTTTTTCAGGCCGCTCCAGTTATAATGAAGTCAGAAAGGTACTCGGATATACGTTCGATGCCCTCAGTATGTTATAGTATAAAAAGAACTAGCAAGTTACTGTGGTAGGTAGGATGCTAGTTCTTTTTGTCTCTATGGTTATCGATGTATGACAATGCTGAAAATATAACTAGTAATAATGTTAGGACTTCCATTGTATTCATACGCCATCACCCCCTTTACGATCAGAGGGCACCAGACATCAGAAACGCATCCCCGCTTTCCGCTCCATTACAGGATAATTTTACCATATAAGTCGACGGATGTCGATTGAACTATTTGGTCACTTTCTAATCGCGTTCTTCTTGCGCATATTTCACATAATCTTCAAAGAATTTCCTCACATGTCCATTTTGGTTCTCTTTATGGCATAAGGCATAAAAACATCTGGAGATATACGGCGGAGCAAATTCTTTCATCTTAATTTTCTCATATCGCACCAGACGCACAAATGCCGGTACAAGTCCAAATCCGAGATTTGCGTTGACCATCATAAGCTTTGTATTATAAGAATTCACATGAATGATATCCCTGAATTTAAACGCTGTTCGGAAATGATCCGCAATCTGTGAAACACTTCCCTCGTACATGGTGATCATAATCTCATTCTTCAGATCTTCCGATGTTACAGCAGTTCGTTCTGCCAACGGATGTTCACGATTCAAAATAATCTTCCATGGCTTATCATAAATCAACTCCATGTCAACATTTTCCACCGGATATCCCGACAGGAACTGATCACTTGTCACAATAATATCGAGCAGTCCCTGCTCAAACCGTTTCAGCAATTCCCGATAACTATACTGCAGACAGGTAATCCGCACATCCGGATGTGCCATAACATACTGGCCAAGAAATGTATCTAAAAGCTCATCTTCATAGATTCCAACACCAATTTTCAATGATCTCGCATATCCCTGCTCCACATTCTGCACCAAACGCACCGTCGATTCATAAACATCCAGAAGTTTCTGTGCCTGAACATAGAACTCACTTCCCGCATCTGTAAGAATTACCTGATGATTGTCGCGATAAAAGAGCCGTACCCCGAGTTCTTCCTCAAGTCCACTAATCTTCCGGCTCATGGATGTCTGCGTCATGTGCTCTTTTTCAGCAGCTTTCGTAAAATTCAAACATTCCGCCAGACTGAGAAAGCATTTTACATTGTCTAAATTCAAACCATCACCTCCGTTAGACAAACTTTTTTTGCATAACACGACACTTTTCTTTCATTTCCATTTTGTACACTCTGATGCTACAATAATTTCATCGAAACCCGGCCGGTTTGCAAGTGAAAACATATGTATTTGTAAAGGAGACTGAATTTATGACAAATTATATCAGAAAAATGAGTGGAAAGCAATATATGAAGCGCCTTGCCGAGAACCCAACCGTCATCATCCCAACTGGCGCGTGTGAGATCTATGGACCGCAGCTCCCAATGGGAAGTGACCTGATCGCAGCTAAAAGAATTGCTGAACTTGTGGCTGAAAAGACCGGTGCGCTGATTGCTCCGACGATTGAAGCCGGCGAATCCTCCGCACTCGCTTCTTTCCCATGCACATTCGCAATGCCAAGAAAGATCCTGGAAGACTGGCTTGACTGGCTTGTCGGAAAACTGATCAAAGACGGGGCCAAGAATTTCGTTTTCATCACAGGTCATGCAGGAAATGTTGATACTGTAAACTACATCGGTAAGAAATATATGAATGAGCATGATATCAAGCTCGTCCAGATCGACTGGTGGAGATTTACAAATGCAAACGGAAGTGATATCTTCCAGTACAGCGGCCAGATGGCTCACGGACACGCAAGTGAGTGCGGCACATCCGTATTTATGTACCTTTTCCCGGAATTAGTAGACATGGACGAACTCTCCAGAGTAGAACCGCTTCCGGCGAGCGAATTCCCGGATTTCATTGGTTTCCAGAGATTCACTGAGAAAACACCGAACGGAACCATCGGCGATGCTACCGTCGCTACAAAAGAAAAAGGTGAAAAGATTGTCACCCGCTGTGTAGACCGAATCGTTTCCTATATGGAAAAAAAATTCTAAGCTTACCCAAAATCACACGCCTTACCTTACAAGGGGGATACTACTATGGCAGAAACCATGACTCTAACAACTGTTTTAATCGATATTTCGACTATCAGTACGCTGCTTTTTGTGGGCTTTCTGATCCGTCAGAAAATACCATTCTTTTACAAATACTATATTCCAACTTCTTTAATCGCAGGTATTTTAGGACTGCTCCTCGGTCCTCAGGTCCTCGGACAGTTCTCCCCGATCCACCTACACTTCAGCCAGTGGATTTCACAGTGGACAAATTTCCTGTTCGCATTTATCTTTACGACATCGTTCCTTGGAACTTCCACCGGAAAATTCGGACGTGATGTACTTTCTACCACCTGTGTAACTGGCGCTGTATTTATGGCACAGGTTCTCGCAGGACTTGGAATCGCTTTTCTCCTCTCCAAGTTCATGAGCAATGTTCCTTACGCAATGGGATTCCTTCCGGTATCCGGTTTCTATGGCGGACACGGTTCTGCCGGTATCATGGGCGGCTGCTTCGCTACTGAAGGCTGGGAGGACGCTACCGGTATCGCTCTGACATACGCAACCATCGGTATGTTCATGGCGGTGATCGGCGGTATGTGAATTATCAACTGGGGCGCTAAAAAAGGTTATACAAGAAAGCAAATGAGTTCCGTCAACCTCGACCAGAAAGATATCACCGGTATCGTACCGAAGGAAGAGCGCAAATCCATGGCAACTGCAATTTCCAGTTCCTCCGTTATCGATCCTCTGGCATTCCAGATGATGATTGTCGGAACAATTATTGCAATTTCCCATATTCTCCGCGAGGCGATCATTAAAGTATTCCCGTTCTGGAGCAAAATCCCGCTCTACACCATGTGCCTGATCATGGGTGCGATTATTGGTATTGCTTTAAGCAAGACAAAATATAGCCAGTATATTGACCGTGGAAGCATGAAACGTATTTCCGGTGTCGCTCTTGAATACGTAATCGCTATGAATGTTGCGACCATCAAATTAAGTGTTCTGGCTTCCTTCCTGGTTCCAATCCTCGTTACTTCTATCGCAATCACCATTCTCACAGCGGTCATCTGTATCATTCTTGCCAAGAAGTGGTATGGAAAGGACTGGTTTGAAATGGCAATGGGCGCTTACGGACAGTGTACAGGAAGTCTGGCTACCGGTCTTCTCTTAATCAAGGTTCTTGACCCGAACGGTGATACACTTGCCGCAGAGAGTGTTTCCGGTTCCAGTACTCTCGGTTCCTTCTGGCAGCAGCCGTATAACACGATCGGCCCTATGCTGATCCTCTCCAGCCCGCTGCTCACGACTCTCGGAACCGCTGGATTCCTCGTCGCATTTCTGATCGTCGGCACCGTATTATTTGGACGCACTGTAAAGAAGGCATAAGTTATGAGTAAAGTAAACGAACTGATCCAACAATATACAAGTGATGCCCTCGAGATCCGGCGTCATATCCACCGCCATCCGGAGCTGTCTATGGAGGAAAAAAACACAACGGAATTCATAAGTCAGCAGCTTCTCAAATATGGCATTGAAATTTCCGATATCCCGTTTAAATCTGGTGTTCTCGGTATTTTAAAAGGCGGGGAGAATGGACATACCATTCTTCTCCGTGCCGACATTGATGCACTTCCGATGGTCGAAAAATCAGGACTTCCCTTTACTTCAGAAAATACCGGAGTCTGCCACAGTTGCGGACATGACATCCATACGACCGCCCTACTGTTGGCTGCACGGGTTTTAACTTCCCTTCGCGATGAACTTAAAGGAACGGTTCTGTTCCTGTTCCAGCCTGCCGAAGAACGCTTAAGCGGATCTCAGATGGTTATTGATTCCGGCGTTTTTGAAAATTATCACCCGGATTTCGCTGTCGGTCTTCATTGCTGGCCGGACATTCCGGCGGGAACCATCGGCATCCGCCGCGGCTCCTTTATGGCTTCCTCTGACACAGTAAAGCTCACGATCCGCGGAAAAGGCGGACACGGCGCACACCCCCACAAGAGCATCGATCCGGTCATGACATCCGCATACATTCTAACGGAGTTACAGACCATTATTTCGAGAACAATCGCACCTCTCGATTCAGCAGTCCTCACCATCGGAAAGATCACCGGCGGTACTGCAGCCAACATTATTCCTGACGAAGTCGTTATGGAAGGAACTGTGCGCACTGTCAGCAACGAGACCCGTGCCCTGATGGAAGAAAAGATCCGGCAGATCGTTTCCCACGGCGCTGCAGCCATGGGGGGAGAATGCGACATTGTTTACCAGAAAGGCGTCCCTGCCGTTGTCTGCGACAACCATGTTGTGGATCTCATTGAGCAGGCGGCTACTGAAGAACTCGGCGCTGACCATGTAGTCACTCTCGCCACTCCATCCATGGGATCTGAGGATTTCTCCAGATACCTTGAAAAAGTTCCGGGCGCTATGTTCCGGATTGGAACAAGAAATGATGATCCGGCATCTTCCCGCCCACTGCACAATGCCGGAATCGTATTTGATGAACAGGCAATTACCTCCGGTGCATCCGTTTTCGCAGGACTTGCGCTGAGATACCTGCATTGACATACCATCTCATACCCCTCCTTCCTCCGGGGCACGGGTGTACGCCAGAAGTTCAGAATTATCCGGACTTTACCTGATACCCCTATAGACGAAGAAGAGCGATCCGCCAGGGTTGCTCTTCTTCGTCTTATTATATTCTATTTACCAATCAGTTTTTTCGCATCCTCTAACGACATCCCCTGCTCTCTCGCGATCTTTGCAAGGTCTTCGTACTCCAGTTTTCCGCGGCATACGCCGTAGCCTTCAGAAACCTTCTCATGGACCACGCCATACGGGGTCTCGTGTTCTTTCATGGTTCTTGTCAGGGTATAGCGTTTGCTGATACTCTCACGAATGCCAAGCGTTGTTGTGTGCTTAAAGAGCAGAGATACCATCTTTTCTTTGTCATTGCAGCGGCACATGCAGGTTAAAAGGATTCCCGGGCGGCTCTTCTTCATGCCGATCGGGATCGTGTAGACCTCAAGGGCACCTGCGGCAAAGAGGATCTCCTGAACGAAGCCGAGGGCTTCCGGAGTCATATCATCGAGATTACAGGAGAGCTCTGCCACTTCACTTCCTGTCTCCTCCGTTTCACCAAGGAGAACACGGACACAGTTGGCACGTTCAAAGTCTTTCTTTCCCATACCGTAACCGATCGCTGAGGTCCGCATGACCGGCATTTCCTTAAATTCTGTCACAAAGTGCTTTAACAGTGCCGCTCCGGTCGGGGTGCAGAGTTCTCCTTTGATGACTCCGCTGTAAATCGGAAGTCCCTGTAAAATAAAGGCTGTCGCAGGTGCCGGAACCGGAAGGATTCCGTGGGCACAATGGACATTTCCGCTTCCGACATGGATCGGGGATGCGATAACCTTTTTCGGAGCGATCATGTGCATTAAGAGGCAGACTCCGGCGATGTCCGCGATCGCGTCGGCGGTGCCGACCTCGTGAAAGTGGATCTCCTCGACAGTCTTTCCATGGACGTGGGATTCCGCCTCGGCGATCAACTGATAAACGGCTACAACATCCGCTTTAACCTCTTCCGGAAGGTTTAAGTGCTCGATAATGTGAGAGATGCCCGCCATGCTGGCGTGATGGTGGTGGGTGTGACCATGATCGTGGGTATGGTCATGTCCGCAATCATGATCGTGGTCATGGGGGTGGGTGTGCTCGTGAATGGTCTGCTCTGCTGCTAATTCTGCCAGTTCATGGGAATGGTGATGTGCTTCATGGCTATGGTCATGATGGTCACCTTCATGGTCGTGGTGATGATCATGGGTATGATGACTGTCTTCATGGTCATGAGTATGATGGTGATCTTCATCATGATCGTGGTGATGCTCATGCCCCTGCAGGTCGACGTCTACACTCTCCTCTTCTTCCCCATGGATCGTCACTTTCATATGCGTCCCGGTGATCCCACACTTTACTGACGGTTCTGCTTCGACGGAAAGCCCCGGAATCCCCATCCCATTCATCATCTTTAAAAACTTCTCTTTATCCGGGCAGATTTCGTAGAGAGATGCCATCAGCATATCTCCGGCAGCGCCCATTCCGCAGTCAAAATATAATGTTTTCATATCAGTTCCACCTCATTTAAAAATTACGCAAATTATTTTCTTGCATTTCGCCCGCTGCTGGCATCTTCCTCCAGCTGCACAGCAGCGCGGACTGATTTTCAAGCTTTTATCCACGCATATGGTTCATCATGCTCGCCAGATACCCGGCTCCAAAGCCGTTATCGATATTCACCACACTGACACCGCTGGCGCAGGAATTCAGCATGGAGAGCAGCGCTGATACACCGCCGAAGGACGCGCCGTATCCGATGCTGGTCGGCACCGCGATCACCGGGCAGTCGGCGAGACCACCGATGACGCTGGCAAGAGCGCCTTCCATACCCGCGATGGCGATGATCACTCGGGCGTTCATGATGGAGTCCATGTGGGAGATCAGGCGGTGAAGTCCCGCGACACCCACGTCATAAAGACGTTCCACCTGATTCCCCAGAGCCTCCGCCGTGAGTGCCGCCTCCTCCGCAACCGGAATATCACTGGTTCCGCCGGTCGCCACCACGATCGTCCCAACGCCGTCTTTTTCCGGGAAGCTTCCGCAGATCGCAACCTTCGCTTCCTTAAAATATTGATATCCGCTGCCGGTCGGATACAGTTCTGCCAACAGCTGCTCCGTCTCCCGGCTCTTTTCCTCGTCAACACGCGTGATCAGGATCGTCTCCTGCTTCCGCTTTTTCATTGCCTCCACGATTCCGGCGATCTGTCCCGGAGTTTTTCCCGCGCCGTAGATCACTTCCGCCGCACCCTGACGCAGCTTCCGGTGGGTATCCAGCTTCGCGAATCCCAGATCATCGTATCCTGCTGCTGTAAACGGCTCTTTCTTCAGCTCCAGAACAGCGTTATCCACAGACAGCTCTCCCGCCGCTACCTTTTTCAACATTTCGCGTATATCTTCCATGTATAATAAAATTCTCCTTTTTCTAAAAAGTGCCGCTGCTCATGTCCGCACCGGCGCAGCCGTCTGCCTCCATCTGAATTTTCAGCCGCTGAAAGCTTCCTTGAATTCCAGGTGCGCGGTACACGGCAACAAAAAGCCATGAAAAGAGCAGCCCGTCCTTCTGACCGGCTTTCTGCTCCCTTCATGGCAACGATTCTGATCTTATCTTATTTTTGCGGCACAGCTCCTCCATGTCTATATCCTGTATCGCATACCGCCCGATCATTTATTCTCCGACCGTATTTCTAAGTGTACCGATTCCTTCAATAATACACTCCACAACGTCCCCGGTCTCAAGGAATTTCGGCGGAACGAATCCCATGCCGACTCCTGCCGGTGTTCCTGTTGCGATGATCGTTCCTGCTTTTAATGTCATGCCCTGTGTAAGTTCACAGATCACTTCCTTGATTCCATGGATAAAGAGCCCTGTATTGGAATTCTGGCGGAGTTCTCCGTTTACCTTTGACTGGATCTTTAACACCGGTGGAAACGCAGTGGTATCCGCAGTCATAATACACGGGCCGAGCGGTGTAAATCCGTCCAGACTCTTTCCGAAATACCACTGCTTATGTTCCGTCTGCACCTCTCTGGCGCTGACATCATTCATGATCGTATAGCCGAAAATATAGTCCTTTACTTCGCCAGGTTTTACGTCTTTTGCGTCTTTTTTGATAATAACGGCAAGCTCTGCCTCATAATCCAGCTGATTTGTCAGATTCTTATGTGCCGGAATGATTCCATCGGGATCATTCGTGCGGTTCACGCGTTTTGAGAAATAGATCGCTTTCTCCGGTTTCTCAAATGCACGTTTTTCAAATCTCGCAGATTCCTCCGCGTGATCCATATAGTTGATTCCCAGGCAGATAATATCCTGATCCGGCTCCGCGATCGGAGATACGACCCGGATCTCGTCCACCGGGGCCGCTCCCATAACATCACCCGGGGCTTTCTTTGAAATATAATCCAGCATTTCCATCTCAGACGGTCCCGCTTCACGGATCAGGTCCTTCATGGACCGATATTCCATTCCCGCAGCAGAAACCGGATAAACCCAGGTTTCATCCTCATTTAATACACCTAAAAAAGATCTTTTGTCTACTTCATATGCCAATAATTTCATAACCGCTCCTTATGGGATATATTTCAGTTCAAAAATCCCGTTACACGTTATTATAGTACAAATCAAAAAGTGAGACAAGAATAAATTGACAATTGAAGGGGCAGAACTGCTGAACAGGTACTGACAATTTACAAATTTCATCTTGTAACCACACGGTATCCCCTTTATAATAAAAGTTGATACAGTCAGACGGCATCTGCCTCTGTATTGTACAGAATTTTCAGTTCGGAAAATTCCAACCTGTGTCCAACAACAAACAGCAAAACTCACGAAAGGGTGTATCTGATTATGGAAAAGATCACAAGCTTCACTGTCAATCATCTGAAACTGATTCCCGGTGTTTATGTTTCCCGAAGGGACATTGCCGGAGACAGCCATGTTACGACCTTCGATATCCGTATGACCCGTCCGAACTTTGAGCCGGTTATGAACACTGCCGAGGTCCATACGATCGAACATCTCGGCGCAACCTTCTTAAGAAATCATCGTCTTTACAAAGATAAAGTTCTCTACTTCGGTCCGATGGGATGTCGCACCGGATTCTACCTGCTTCTCTCCGGCGATTATGAGTCTGCGGACATCATCCCGCTGCTTCAGGAGATGTTCCTCTTTATCCGCGATTACGAAGGTGAAGTTCCGGGTGCCGCTGCCCGCGACTGCGGAAACTACCTTGACATGAACCTCCCGATGGCAAAATATCTTGCCGGAAAGTTCTATGATGAGGTACTTGAGGATATCCGCGAGGAACAGCTTGTTTATCCGGAATAATCAACACCGGGCGCAGATTCCGACAAGCGCAGATTCTGGCAGACACTGATCCCGACAGGAACAAAACAAATATGTGTAATTTTCTTATATCATGCAAAATCCCCATCCTTCAGGCCGATGTCTCTATCTTCTGACCTGTGATGGGGATTTTTTCAGCTATTTTTCCGCAAAGCTCTCAAGAATCACGATCCCGCGCGGCGGTACCGCCAGCATCATCTGGTTTTTCGGAACTTTACCGGTTCCATCCGTTGGAAGGTCGGCCGCATCCGGGTCGCCCGTATTGCAGATCACACGCCACTTTGCTCCCTTCGGGAGATGCGGAAGTCCAAACATATGCGGCTCCCAGTGCATGTTATAGGCTACATAGAAGTTCGCGTCATCACTCCCGTCCGGGCGTTTCGCGTAGGCACCCCAGTAGAGGATCCCGAACTGGCGGCGGAAATTTTCAAACTCCGGCTTCCAGGCGTTTTCCCCGTGATAGGACACATCCGGTCGTCCACAGGACTTATAATCCATGATCCGCGGTTCCCGGTCCATATGGAACATCTTGTGGGCTTTCCGGAAGGCAATGAGGCGTTTCACAAAGTCTACCTGATCCTTGTGGGTCTCCAGAAGCTTCCAGTTTAACCAGGAGACCGCATTGTCCTGACAGTAGGCGTTGTTGTTTCCGTCCTGACTGTTCCCGAACTCGTCGCCCGCCATGAGAAGCGGAACACCCTGACTTAAAAACAGGAGCAGATACGCATTCTTTAAGAGCTGTTTCCTCAGCTCCACGATTTTTTTCTTTCTCGTCGGGCCTTCCGCGCCGCAGTTCCAGGAATAGTTGTAGTTGCTTCCGTCCCGGTTCTCCTCGCCGTTTTTTTCATTATGCTTCCGGTCATAGGAGACGGTATCCATCAGCGTAAAGCCGTTGGTGTTCGCCATATAATTGATCACGGCATACTCCATCGGATTTCTGCGGTTCCGGAGCTCAAACGCTGACAACATCCCCTCATCGCCCTTTAAAAACCGGCGCATGTCCTCCATGAACTGCATATTGTATTCCGCGAGATTCTTTTCCTCCACAGATACCGCTCCATCCCCCGGAGTCACATAGCCATGCTTCGGCCGGCGGTTCATGACATCGTTCCAGTTTTCCGCGAAAAGCTTCGTCCGCTTTAAAAACGGGTCTTCCGCTGCCAGAGAAAGATCCGGGAATCCGGTCAGATGAAAACCATCCACATGGTACTCTTCCACCCAGTACCGGAGCACGGAAAGGATCTCCCCCGGAAGTTCATTTCCTGTAAAGTACATCTCCGGGATGCACTCGATCCCGGCCTTATGCAATTCTTTGACTAATGTTTTGAATTCACCTTCCGCCGACATTGTCTCACGGGAGGCATACGCCGTCTTCACCGCGTAGAGATAGGACGGACCATATCCCCAGTAATTTACGTATCCTGTCGGCTCCTGTTTCGCGTTATGGAATCCGCTTCCGGAGGATGACATCATGATCTCGTCGAACTCTGTCACCGGCATCAGTTCCACCGCCGTGATCCCGAGTTCTTTTAAATATGGGATTTTTTCCATGACACCGGCATACGTTCCGCGGGCAGATACCCCGGAGGACACATGCGCCGTAAATCCCCTGACATGGAGCTTATAGAGGATCGTTTCTGCATAAGGGGTTTCCGGGTTTACATCATCCTCCCAGTCAAACTCCTCCGACAGTACTCTGCCACGCACCGGTTTTCCGGCACGTTTCCGGTCTGCCCATTTTTCCCGGCCTGTGATGACGCGCGCATGAGGATCTGTCACAATTTTCCCATCTATCATGAAATTATATTCAAATGATGCAAAATCTGTCCGATCCAGTGCCAGTTCCCACACATCTCCCATCCGGTGTTTCGGATCAAACGAGATCTCCTCGCATGGCTTTTTCTCTCCTGGCCTGTACAAGAGCAGCCGAACCTCCCCGGCACGTCCCTGTACAAGGATGTGGACGCCGTTCTCTTCCTGCGTGACACCAAGTGGATACAGGATTCTGTTTCTGTTTCGATATTCTGCCATTCTAAAATCCCCCGTTTTCCCCGACATGTTCTATTTACTGATTTCAGCAACGGTTACCTGCGGTCCTGAGTTTCCGATAATCAACATCAGTAAAAATATATTTTTGAACAACTGCCGCTCTGGCCTTTTCCTGCTGCTAGGTCTCGCATAACTGGCACAACAAATACACAAGTCCGCTGACAGTTATCATATTACCTGTTCTTCTGCGCCTCGATCTGCTCCGCCAGATCGTTTAAGTAGACCCAACGATCCATCTTTTCTTCGAGTTGCGCTTCCTTCTCTTCTTTTTCTTTCATAAGCTCATTGAGCTTTGTAAAGTTCGTCGCAGAGGCCTCGATCTCCTTCTCAAGGTTATCTACTGCCTCTTCCAGAGCGGCGATGTCATCTTCGATGGTATCCCACTCTCTCTGCTCTTTGTAGCTGAATTTCAGTTTTTTCTCCCTTGGCTTCGCGTTCCCGCGGGATGCGCTGTCTGTCTCAGCCGCGTCATTTCCCTTATCCGCAGACTTCTTCGCTGCCGCCGGATTCTCCGCCGCGCTCTCCGCAAGCTTCGCTTCCCGCTCCGCCTTCGCCGCCTGATAGTCCGTAAATCCGCCCTCGTACTGCTGAAGCTTTCCATCTCC
This sequence comes from Pilosibacter fragilis, assembly GCF_032490495.1. Taxonomy (NCBI): domain Bacteria; kingdom Bacillati; phylum Bacillota; class Clostridia; order Eubacteriales; family Clostridiaceae; genus Pilosibacter; species Pilosibacter fragilis. The sequence goes on from NZ_JAVYJB010000013.1 coordinate 46,547, forward strand.
CTCGAAGGCAAAAATCCTGCCGACCACGCGGTCAAGGAAATACCGGTCATGGGATACCGTGATGACGATCCCCTGAAAGCTGTCAAGATAGTCTTCCAGGATCATCAGCGTCTGGATATCAAGGTCATTCGTCGGCTCGTCCAGAATCAGGACATTCGGTGCACTCATGAGGATCTTTAAAAGATAAAGACGTCTTCTCTCGCCGCCGGACAGCTTCTCGATCACGGTGTACTGGACAGACGGCGGGAATAAAAACCGCTCCAGCATCTGGGACGCGCTGATGCTGCCGTCCTTTGTCTTTACATACTCCGCAACATTCTTAATATAGTCGATGACCTTGAGGCTCGTGTCCATGTCCTCATTCTCCTGGGAGAAATAGCCGAGCTTTACAGTCTGTCCGATCTCAATTGTTCCGGAATCCGGTTTGACCCAGCCGGCGATCATCTTCATCAACGTCGATTTTCCGCTTCCGTTGGGACCAATATAGCCGATGCGGTCATCCTTTAAGAAAAAGTAGGTGTAATCCTTTACAAGGACCTTGTCCCCGTAAGATTTGCAGAGATCCGAGATCTCGATGGTGGTACGGCCGAGGCGGCTGGAGATGGACTCCATCTCGACTTTTCCGTCCTCCACCGGTCCCTTTTTATCCCGCAGTGTCTCAAACCGCTGAATTCTGCCTTTCTGCTTTGTAGAGCGGGCACGGGCGCCTCTCTGCATCCATGCGAGTTCTGTCCGCAGGATCGACTGACGTTTGCGCTCAGAGGCCTTTTCCATATCCATGCGCTCTGCCTTCAGCTCCAGAAAACCTTCATAGTTTGCCTGATAGCTGTAAAGCTTTCCGTTGTCCAGCTCCACGATCCGGTTCGTCACGCTGTCAAGGAAATACCGGTCATGGGTGATCATAAGGAGTGCACCCTTGAATTTCTTTAAATAATCTTCCAGCCAGTCCGCCATCTCACTGTCCAGATGGTTTGTCGGCTCGTCTAAGATCAGAAGCTCCGCCGTCGATAGAAGTACAGACGCCAGCGCCGCGCGCTTCTTCTGTCCGCCGGATAAATGCTCCACCTTCTCGTTGAAATCCGGGATTCCGAGACGGTTTAACATGGATTTCGCCTGACTTTCGATATCCCAGACGTGTTCATGTCCCTCATTTTCCCTTAAAACGCTCTCCAGCACCGTCTCGCCCGGATGGAATACCGGGTTCTGAGGGAGATATCGGATATCCAGATTCCGTCCACGGACGATCCGGCCGGAGTCCGGCTCCTCAAGTCCCGCCACCAGCTTCAATAGGGTCGATTTCCCTGTTCCGTTGATTCCGATGAGACCGATTTTGTCACCTTCGTTGATGGAAAAGTCGGTGTCATCAAAGAGCAGCCGCTCCGTATATGATTTTGTCAGATGTTCTGCCGTCACTAAATTCATGTTATGTCAACCCACTATCACTTTCTCAATCAAAACTTTTTACCTTCATTTACGTTTTTCAATATCTGCACAAAATTCTTTAATCTGTAAATTGCGTATTCTTTCGCAGATACTTGTACACAGCTTTTATCGCTACATACCGCTATACCTTGAGTCAGGTACTGTACCAAATCTATTCTATCGAATATCCAGCTCCACCGGACAATGATCGCTTCCCATCACTTCCGTATGGATCTTCGCGTCCACAAGCCTGTCCTTCAGACTTTCTGAGACACAGAAGTAGTCGATCCGCCACCCCGCGTTCTTCGCTCTTGCCGAGAACCGGTAAGACCACCAGGAGTAGATCCCTTCCTGATCCGGGTAAAAATATCGGAACGTATCAACAAATCCTGCCTCTAAAAGCTCCGTAAATTTCGCTCTTTCCTCATCAGAGAAACCTGCATTCTTCCGGTTCGTCTTCGGATTCTTTAAGTCGATCTCCTGATGTGCCACGTTCAGATCACCGCAGAAAATTACCGGTTTCTTCGTCTCCAGTTCCTTTAAGTACGCCCGGAATGCGTCCTCCCACTTCATCCGGTAATCGAGGCGCTTTAAGCCGTCCTGGGAATTTGGGGTATAGCAGGTGACCACATAGTATTCCGGAAATTCTGCCGTGATCACCCGGCCCTCATGATCATGTTCCTCGATCCCAAGACCGTAGGTCACTGAGACAGGTTCTTCCTTCGTAAACATCGCCGTTCCGGAATATCCCTTTTTCTCCGCGTAATTCCAGTACTGGTGATACCCCGGAAGCTCCAGATCCACCTGTCCTTCCTGCAACTTGCTCTCCTGGATGCAGAAAATATCCGCTTCCGTCTCCTTCAAATATTCTAAAAATCCCTTCCCCAGGCAGGCACGAAGCCCGTTTACATTCCAGGAAATCATTTTTTTCATAGACAACTTCTCCGTTTCTATCGCACTTTTTCGGCCACCGGACTGCTCCGGATTTTCTTCGATAAATGTCGGAACATTCAGAAAATGTGTGGCCCGCATATAGGTTCAGTATAACATTATTCCTAATGTTTTACCATCGAAAAAATAATCCCACATTCCTGTTACATAAAAAAACAGGTCCCCACACAGCATACCGCCATATGAGGACCTGTCTATTTTCAGCCTACCACACTCTTATCGATCACTTTCCAGTAAAGCGCCTTTTTCTCGATCAGCTCTGAGATCAGGTAAAGCGCCAGACCGATCACACTTAAAAGAATGACCGCATTCAGGATCATCTTGATATCGTATGTCTCACTACCCAGCGTAAGCAGATATCCAAGACCTGCTTTCGCTCCGATCATCTCACCGATGACCGCGCCTGTCATCGCCTGCGTTAAGGCAAGCTTAATTCCGGATAACATCATCTCGATCGAATACGGAACTTCGATCTTACAGAAGGTCTGCCATTTGCTGGCCTTTAACACCTTCATCAGATTGTATACATTATCCTCTATGGAGCGGATCGCCGATACCTCATTGATCATGATCGGGAACGATACGACCAGAATAACTAACGCCGCCTTGGATTCGATTCCGAGTCCCATCCAGAGGATGAAAAGCGGTGCCAGAGAGATCTTCGGGGCTGTCTGGATAATGATGACGAACGGCATGATCAGACGCTCAATAAAGCGGATCTTCGCCATAATATAGCCGAGAACCAGTCCGATCACGATACCGATCGCCGTTCCCACCAGGATCTCTTCCATTGTGACGCGGATATGTTTCATCACATCACCGCTCACAAACAGCTTTACCATCGAGTTCGCCAGCTCTGCCGGACCGGGAAGCAGGTAGTTCGGTACATGAAAGATCCGGATATACAGTTCCCACACGATCAGAAACAGCGGCAGAAACAGTGCCGGAAGAATGGTTTTTCTATATTTTCTGTAAAACATCTCTCACCTCATAGCTCTTCCCGTCCGAAGCGGGGAAAATTCTTTATTTTGCCGGTGTGTAAAGGAGTTCAGATGCATCGAAGGTCTCGTCGATATTGCCAATCTCCTTGGACTCATCGATCAGTGCCTGCCACTTCTCCGGGTTTGACGCGCCGATTCCGTTTTCCTTCGTGTAATCGCTCTGCCATAAGGTCTTTACGAATACATCGTTTAAGATCTGGACAACAACATCTCTCTTCTCAGCGAAGGTCGGTGCATATTTCTCGATGGACATATCAACAGCTTCCTCAACGTGACCGTCGATGATGTACTCGATCGCTTTGTTTAACGCGCGGCAGAATCCGTCAACAGTCTCCGGATCCTCTGCTACTAACTTGTCGCCTGCAACTAATACGTTGCCGAAGGACGGAAGGAACTGGTCGCATGTGATCTCGCTTGCCGCGTAACCGGAGTTGTTTAACTCGATGGTTCTGAGTTTGGAGAACACGATCGCGTCAACCTGACCCTCTGTGAGTGCTGTCAGAATTGCGCCTGTACCAACGATCTCAACCTGTACATCGTCGATTGTAAGGCCTGCAGACTCCATAGCTGCCTGGAGCTGGAAGTAGTTTGCGCTTCCAAGGCTTGTAACTGCTACTTTTTTACCCTTTAAGTCAGCCGGTGTGCTGATTCCGGAATCGCTTCCGAAGATGATCGCGCCGAGGCCTTCCTGATAGGTTGTATGAACAACTTTAACCGGGATACCCTGTGCCTTTGCCGCTACAACTGCATCTGCGTTCGGGAAACCGAACTCAACATTTCCTGCTGCAACGTTCTTTACGATATCGGCTGCTGCTGCATAATAGAATTCAACATTCAGTCCCTCTTCCGCAAAATATCCGTTCTCCTGCGCAAGGTATAACGGTGCGTAATACGGAACTGCGGAACCATCGATCTGGATGGAAACCGTCTTTAAATCGCCTGTGTCCTTTGCTTCTGCCGCCGTTGTCTCCTCAGCCTTTGTCTCCTCTGCGGCTGTCGTTGCCTCTGCGGTCGTTGCTGCTGCTTCGCTTGCTTTGCCTGCGCTCTCAGAGCTGCATCCTGCGAGCATGGACACTGCCATTGCCGCTGTCAGTACGGTTGCAAGAATTTTTTTCTTCATGGTACTCTCCTTCTCCTTTTTATAAATACATTGGTTCTTTGTCTTACCGGAACTGTATTTCCGGCATCTATAATTTCCCTCGCCATTTTTGGCCGGGTCATTATCTATATTTTATTTGATTGCGGTCAGCGGGCGGGCCCGCAGACCTTACAATCCGTTACTTTCTGTGCAGATATTCCTTATAAAGCTTTTCTCCCGCGGCAAGAGCCGTTCTGCACATCTCCTTCTGGGCCGGTTCAAAATCCACCAGCCACTGGTCCGTGATCCGGTTGCAGTGTACTGCACAGATGCTTCCGGAAAGAACATTGTTTAACGATGCCAGCGTAAAGATCGTCTCCGCCTCCATCTCCATGTTCAGAATGTTCCATTTTTCATACTGTTCCAGAACAGCATTTTCATCATATCCTGTCTCAAACGGCATCTGACGTCCCTGTCCGTGATAGAAGGAACCGACCGACATACAGATTCCCATGGAATATTCGTTCTTTCTCTCCTCACACGCGCGCTTTAAGCAATCCAGCACTTCAAATGAGGCTAATGCCGGATACTCAGACGGAGCGTAGAAGCAGGAAGCACCGCCTTTCCGGACGGCACCCGTGTTCAAGACCATCGCCCCGCACGGTACTTCTTCTTTCAGCACGCCGGTCCCGCCGATGCGGATCAGAGCTTTCGCGCCGAGAGCGATCAGCTGGAGCACAGCGATCTCCGTTGACGGACCACCGATTCCGGTCGAGCACACTGTAACTTTGATTCCGTTGTAATATCCGGTTCCAACCACATATTCCCGGTAGTTGCTGACGATCTTATAATCCTCTAAAAGATCCTCGAACATGGCAACGCGCCCCGGATCACCCGGAAGCAGTACGATCTCTCCGATCTCCTCAGCCGTACACTGGATATGCGGCATTTTTCCATTCATCGTCGGTGATGAAGCCGATGTAAAATTCACACTCATTTCCTCCCAAAATCTTTCTCTCATTCAGCACACCGCATTTCTGTCAGAAGCGGCGGGCTGAGCACTAATTTTTCGATTCGTGCCAGTACAGGAACTTATCCTCCAGCACACTGATCACCTGATACGTCGCGATTCCCAGAATGATCGTGACGATGATGCCCGCGAGCAGCATCGGGGTGTCATAGGTCGATGACGCGTAAGTCAGGATATATCCGAGACCCTGTTTTCCGGACATCCATTCGGCAACGATCGCACCGATGACTGCCTGAACGATACCGACCTTCAGACTTGCAAACAGCGCCGGTAATGAATACTGCATTTCAACCTGTGAAAACACCTGCCATTTTGACGCTTTTAAGATCTTCATCAGGTTTCTGACATCCGGCGGGATCGATTCCAAACCCAGCATCATTCCCGACAATACCGGGAACAGGACCATGGATATGATCAAAACAACCTTTGATACGAGTCCGATTCCGAACCATACGACGAATAACGGGACAAGTGCGATCTTCGGTGCCGTCTGAAGGAAGATCAGGTACGGCATCAGCATCGTTTTTAAGGCATCGATCTTGATAAACACATATCCGAGAACAATTCCTAAAAAGGCGCCGATCACAAATCCGAGAATGACCTCATAAGTCGTCGTCCAGAGATGTGCGTATACAGTTCCTTTTACAAACATTTTGACAAGGCTGCTCCAGACCTTCGGCGGAGACGGCAGGATGTACGCCGGGACATGCTTTACCGCAACGTAGATCCACCAGAGCGCGATAAACACGCCGACGGAAAGCGCGTATTCCCCGATGGTTCTCAGGAGTCCCTGAAGTTTTCCGTTCTTTTTCATCCGATGATCCCCCTCAGATACTTATTGTATTCCGTGAACTTCGGATCATTTCTCGTTGCCTCTCCCCTTGGACGCGGCAGATCGATCTCCACCATCTCCTTGACTCTTCCCGGTCTCGCAGACATGACGAGAACGCGGTCCGACAGGAAGGTGGCTTCCTCGATGCTGTGGGTAACGAAAATAACCGTCTTTTTCGTCTTCTGCCAGATCTTTAAAAGCTCCTCATTTAAGTGGTCACGGGTCAGGGCATCCAAAGCTCCGAAGGGCTCATCCATCAGAAGTAACGGAGCGTCATAGGAAAGCGCCCGGACGATGGACACACGCTGTTTCATACCGCCGGAAAGCTCTCTCGGAAGCGCAGTCTTAAACTCCGAAAGCCCTGCAAGTTCCAGGAGCTCGTCAAGCTTCTCTTCATTCTCTTTCGTCTGCTTTTTCTGGATCACTAACGGAAATTCTGCATTCTGTCTCACATTCTTCCACGGGAGCAGAACAGAATCCTGAAAAACGAATCCCATCTGCTGATCTGCCCCGTCCCGGTACTCGATCATACCGGAGGTCGGTTTATCAAGGTTTCCAATGATCCGCAAAAGTGTTGATTTCCCACAGCCGGACGGGCCGATGATAGAAATAAACTCCCCCGGACGGATCTGGAGGTTGATATCCTTCAGTGCGATCGTATCCTCTTTTAAGAGGTTGCTGTACACCTTATTTAAGCCCTTTAACTCTACACTATACTCGCTCATAACAAATCTCCTTTTTTTCTATCGGATCGCCTCGGAAATTTCTTTCGCACATTCCTTAAGCTGACAGATCCTCCGGAACATTTTTTCCGTATCTCCATCCTTCATGGACGTAAACGCGATCGCAGCCGCCAGCTCTCCGTTTCTGTCAAATACCGGGCACGCCGCGCCGAGGATCCCCATTTGTAATTCCTCGTCAATGACCGCATATCCCTGATTGTGAATGCGATCCAGCTCTTCATTCAGCTCCTTCAGATCCGTCTTCGTATTCGGTGTCGTTTTCGTGCGTTTCTCACGATCAAGAATATCCAATGCTTCGCTCCGGTTCATATAAGCCATAAAAACACGGCCGGCCGATGTGGAATAGAACGGGATCTCATGTCCGATCTTAACCATATACATATTGGAATCGCCGCGTTCGCTGCATGCCACATTCATCACAGCTCCATGCTCCATGATGCAGAGAACCACATTCCGGTCAATCTTTTCCGCCAGTCTGCGCATAGGCATCTGTGCCGCCTGCGTCAGCGCACTTCCCTTTACGACACCGGTGGCGATTGCGCAGATCTTATACCCAAGACGATATTTTTTCGTATGTTCGTCCTGAACGACAAAATGATTTCCCTTTAAGCTTGAAAGGATCCTGTGAGTGGAGCTTGCCGGGATCCCAAGCTGCTCCGCCAGATCCGTCACCGACATTCCATTCATATTTTGGCTCAGTATTTCCAGGGCATTCAATGCCCGGTCGATCAATTGCATAGTCTCCTCCAATTTCTGTAATGTGCGCAGCCACAGGATCCGTGGCTGGCTTATGTCAATGAGTTATCGTTTCTATGCTATTCCGCGTAGCGGAATACTGTTCCGTTTATCGAAATATTACAATTTCATTTTAGCATTATCCAATCTTCAATGCAAAGCTTTTGCTACATCGAGCCGGAGTTTTGGCATATGCTACAATTCCCCTATTTTTTTTCGTATAATTTCACGGAAACATGTTCCGGTCAGCGGAAAATCAGGTTTTTGTCATTCCGTGGCATGGAAAAAGGAGGCAATACTCTGCCCCCTTGCATTCACACATTTCCATCTTATGATTCTTTGATGCCGGATTGCTATATGCTTTTCGCTCCGATATCCTGTTATTTTAAAAAACGTGCTTCCCACGCATATTCCTGCATCTTCTCGATCTCCTCATCGGTGAAACCAAGTTCCTCCTTCAGCACATCCTTCTCTTTCTGAAGTGTCGTTCTGGAACAGGTGCGGTTGTCGGAGTTTACGGTCACATGGACACCTGCCTCAAGAAGCTTGTGGATCGGGTGCATGTTGATCGCCGGAACTACTTTTGTGTGGTAATTGCTGGTAACGCAGACTTCGAGGGTCACATTCTCGTCGATGAGTCTCTTTATCAGCTCCGGATCATCGATGGCAGCAACACCGTGTCCGATCCTCTTTGTTCCGAAGGAAAGCGCCGTCTTCATGCTGTCCGGTCCTGCCGCCTCACCGGCATGGATCGTCATCGGGAGTCCATACTCGCGGACTTTCGCAAATACCGGAGCGAAATTCTCTGTCGGGAACAGACCTTCCGCGCCCGCGATATCCACCGCGCAGACCACATCCCCAAGATATTTCTTCGCAGTTTCTACTGTCTGCATGTTCAGCTCCTCATTGTCCGCTCCACGCATACAGCAGAGAATCAGACCCACACGAATCTGTGGATACATCTTCATGCCGCGTTCTGCTCCGCGGATGGCTGCCTCGACAACCTCATCCTGAGTCAGTCCGTCTTTGATGGAAAACTGCGGCGCAAATCGAAGCTCCGCATACTCCACGCCCTCCTTCGCAAGATCCTCCACCAGTTCAAAGGTCACACGCTCGATGGCATCCGCCTTCTGTAAGACGAGTAACGGAAGATCGAAGCGCTCTAAGTATTCTTCCAGAGTCTTACAGTCCTCCGGTACTTCCATCATATATTTTACTTCCTCCGCACTCTTTGCCGGAAGCTCCACGCCCTGCTCTTTTGCAAGCTCCCAGACGGTCTCCGGGCGGAGCGATCCGTCCAGATGTAAGTGAAGTTCTACGATATGGCTCATATCTGACAATATTCTCCCTTCTAACTATTCAGTGTCTCTATATTGTGTCTTCTATGTTGTGTCTTCGTACAGTCAGCACAATCACTGCACAAATCCTCTAAATTACTACACAGCAGCCCCTATGTCAGGAGCTGCTTGCATCAATTCTTTCCGGCCGCACTCTGCTGCCGTTTTTTATCTCAGTCGAGAAGACTCCCACCTCTTTAGGTGGTGAGTAATAGCAAATTTATTTCCCGGCCGCCGCCTTCATCTGTTTTTTCTTCTTATTGTGCTCCACCATCGCGCAGTAAACCGTATACGCAATAATAATGATCAGATACGGCATCATCTGGATAAACTGCAGCGGGATCGAAGAGTTCTGGAGATAGTTCGCAAGACTCTGGCAGAATCCGAATAACAGAGATGCCAGCATGCCGATCACGGCATTCCCCGCCGCGATGGCCTGGGTTGCCAGAGCGATGTAACCACGCCCCGCTGTCATACCGGAGGAGAAGAGTCCCACATATCCCATGGACAGGAACGCGCCTGCCATGCCTGTCATCATTCCGCTTAAGCAGAGGGCGATGTACTTGATCTTTTTTACCGGAATTCCGACGGATTCCGCCGCATCCGGGGACTCACCGACGGCACGGATATGCATGCCGAGTCTTGTATACTTAAACATGTACCACACAACTGCCACCAGGATCAGCGCCGCATAGGTCAACACATGATGGCCGGAAAGCACCGCGCCGATCACCGGGATATCCTTGACGACCGGGATCGTCACACTCGGGAGCTTTAAGGACGGCAGGGATGTGGACGCACCCTTTTCGCCTGTGATCAGGTACAGGACAAAGATCGTTCCGCCGGAGGCGAAGGTGTTTAACGCGATACCTGAGATGACCGCGTTGGAGTTTAATTTCAGGATAAAGTAGGCGAGGATGTTGCTGACGATAAAGCCTGCAAGCACCGCCCCCAAAAATCCGATCCATGCGCTCTGGGAGAACGCACTGACAACAACGCCCACAAAGGCGGAGATCAGCATCGTTCCCTCAAGGGCGATGTTGCTGGTTCCGGACCTCGAGGAGATCATAGCCCCCAGTGTCGTTAAAAGCACCGGTGTCGCGCTTCGAAACATTGCGAAATAGAACTCCGGGAGACTCAATGTTTTTAAAATTTCCTGTAAGATTCCCATCTGTTACGCCTCCCCTTTCAGTGCTTTTTTCGCTTCCTCGCGCTGTTTCCAGCCTGCCATGAACCGCTCGGCCGTCACAAACAGGATCAGAACCGCCTGAATGATGGATACCAGCTCGTTCTGGACATCGGAACGTCTGGACATCAGGTCCGCGCCGACACGGATGTATGCCAGGAAAAATGCCGCGAACGGTACCATCTTCGGGTTATTGCCGGACAGGATCGCGATGATAACACCGTCCCAAGCGTAGGACGGGGAATCCTGCCAGTTGAAACGCTGGTACATTCCCATCTGCTCGACTGCGCCGCCAAGACCCGCAACGGCACCCGCAATGACCTGGGTCATGATGATGACACGGCTGATACGGATTCCGGAATACTTTGCGAACTCCGGATTGCTTCCTGAGATGCGGACCTCATAACCAAACTTCGTCTTGTATACAAGAATATATAACAGGATCACTGCCACAATGGCAATCAGATATCCCACATGGAAGTTCGTTCCGGAGATCAGCTTTCCGAGGGAAGCTGTCGCCTGGTATTTCTTAGACGCGAAGGTTCCCGCCTCACGGTCAGCAAGGAACTTCGTCACGTTGTAGATCCCAAGGTAAAAGAACACATAGTTGAACATTAAGGAAGTTACCAGCTCATTCGTGTGGAAATACACCTTTAAGAGCGCCGGGATACTTCCGATCAGCCCACCCACAGCCGCAGCCGCGATCATGATCACGATCGGGTGTACTGCGAACGGCAGGGATGTCTTGATGGCGAGAGCCGCTGTCACGACAGCGCCCGTGTAGAGACATGCGTCCGCGATCATGGAGAAGTTTCCGGACTTGAATACAAGTCCCAGAGCAAGTCCCGTAAAGATCAACGGCACGCTGCTGGCAAACACTTCAAAAAAGTGACGTTTGGACTGCAGCGGTCCTAAAAACAGGTTATAGATCGCAGTCACCGGCTCCTCACTGACTGCGAAGATCACCGCCACCGACAAGGCGATGGCAATGGCAAACGCGCAGAGAAGTCTTACGATCGTAAATTTTTTATTCACAGTAAGCACCTCCGATCTGCTCCTTGGAATCTTCTTTTACCCCCAGCATATAAAGACCGAGCTCATTCTCTGACGTATTCTTCACATCGGAGATATGTCCGACGATGCGGCCCTCATGCATGACAAGGATCGTATCACTTAAGGAAAGGATCTCGCTTAAGTCCGCGGATACAAGTAAGATTGCTTTCTTTCCGCTTCTCATGTCCACGATCTTCTTCCTGATAAACTCGATGGCGCCGACATCAATACCCCTGGTCGGCTGGTTCATGATCAGAAGATCCGGTTCATAATCGAACTCACGTCCCACAACGACTTTCTGGACGTTACCGCCGGAGAGCTCCGCGATGGACTGCTTGGAGTTATCGAATTTTACAAGGAACTCTTTTAAGATCCGGTTTGTAAATTCACTGATCTTTTTGCTGTCCAGGAGTCCGTGGGTCTTTAATTTGTCGGTATAGTAGACCTTGGAGATCGCGTTGTCCTCCAGGGAAAGCTTCGGAGCCGTGCCGAATTTCATACGGTCCTCGGAAACGTGGGAGATTCCCGCTTCCTGGCGTGCGAGCACCGGGGCGTTGGAGATGTCCTTTCCATTCATTGTAATCGTTCCCTGCTGCTGTTTTAAGGTTCCGACGATGGCCTCGACAAGCTCCGACTGTCCGTTTCCGTCGATTCCTGCGATTCCTAATATCTGACCTTCTTTGATAGAGAAGGAGACCTGATCCAGTCTCGTCTTTCCGAGCTGGTCCACATAGACCATATCTTTCACAGAGAATACGGTCTTTCCCGGCTCCATCTCTTCCTTTTCAATGTCCAGGCTGACATCACGGCCTACCATCAGGCGGGAGATCTCATGCTCGTCGAGATCCGAGATCTCGTAGGTTCCCATGGTCTTTCCATCCCGGAGGATCGTCATGCGGTTGCAGAGTGCCTTAACTTCGTTTAATTTGTGGGAGATAAAGATGATCGTGTGGCCATTTTCTCTTAAAAGCTTTAACTGTTCAAATAATTCTTCTGTTTCCTGTGGTGTCAGCACGGCTGTCGGCTCGTCCAGGATCAGAATATGGGCACCCCGGTAGAGTGCCTTTAAGATCTCAAGCTTCTGACGCATGGCAAGAGAAATGTCCTCGACCTTTTCCTTCGCCTCTACCTTCAGATTATATTTGTCGGAAAGCTCCGTGGTGATCCGCACCGCCTCTTTCCGGTCTACTTTAAATGCAGTTCCTGTCTCCGCGCCGAGAATCAGGTTCTCCGCAACGGTCATGGACGGAACCTGCATAAAATGCTGGTGTACCATGCCGAGTCCGGCTGCGATCGCATCGCTGGATGATGAGAAGTGTACCTCTTTTCCATCCACGAAGATCTGGCCTTCCGTCGGTGCCAGCATGCCAAACAGCATCTTCATTAAGGTGGATTTTCCCGCGCCGTTTTCACCGACGAGGGCATGGATCTCACCCTTTTTGATCTGCAGATTGACATTATGGTTTGCCACAACGCCGCCCGGATAGACTTTTGTGATGTTCCGGGCCTCTAAAATGATCTCCTGCTCCATTGTTTCCTCCAAGTAAGGCATCTTTGTCTGCCTGTGAAAGTGGTTCCTGTTCGTAACTGCCTGAATCGCAAATATATTGCAAATGTGGGCATTGGACTGCGCCCACGTAAATGTAAAAATCTCCTGCGATTCGCGGAGCCGTGATACGGCGTCCTGCCCAGCCCCAGATGTTCCGGGAACCGGGCAAAAACATCATATCACGGTTTTCTCCGCATGAATACAGGAGATAAATGCTCGCTGCCCCGACATGCCTCTTCTTGTTTTCATTGACATGAAAACAAGAAGCTATGGGCGTTTACTGAGCTCCGTTGATGATTCCCTTCAGAGTTGCCTCATCCATACCATAAGCGGAATCAACGGTAACCTCGCCTGCGAGCAGCTTCTCTTTTGCATCCTCAACGGCTTTCTTTGCATCCTCAGATACTGCAGACTGATAAATATCGTTGTCAGCAAGGCCTACAACGCCGTCCTCGATACCAAGGATCTGGTACTCACCATACGGAAGTGTTCCATCAACTGCCTTCTCAACTGCATTGTAGATGCTGTCGCCAACGCCCTTGATCGCGGAAGAGATGATGAAGTTTGCCTCGTCCTTGCCCTCGTAAGCAAGTGCCTGGTCGGAGTCAACGCCGATGCAGTATTTCTTGCTTTCTGCTGCTGCCTCGATAACACCTACGGATGCCGGACCTGCTGCTACGAATACAACGTCAGCGCCGTTGGAGTACTGAGTGATCGCAAGCTCTTTTGCTGTTGCGGAGTCAACATAGGAACCAACGTAGGAAACAAGTACCTTCACATCCGGATCTACGAACTGAGCGCCCTCGATGAAGCCGACTGCAGAGTCGTTGATAACGGCTGCTGTATCCTTTGCGCCTACGAAACCGATGACGTTGTCTTCGTTTGCGTATTCCATATCGGACTTTGTCGCACTTGCTGCAAGAACGCCTGCAAGGAATGCGCCCTCGTTCTGCTTGTAGCTCATGGAGTATACGTTGCTTAAGTCACCGATCGTGTAGTCAACATCTGTATCGAAGATGATGAACTTCTTCTCCGGGAACTCCTGAGCAACCTTCTCTGTGATTTCCTTCATGTCCCAGAGACCTGTGATGATAAGGTCTGCATCGGACTCACAAGCGTCTAACATGGAACCTTCGAACTTTGTCTTGTCGCTGCCCATCTCGACCATGTTTACTTCAACCTTATCGCCAAGCTCAGCCTCAAGCTTTTCCATACCAGCCTGTGCGGAGTCGTTGAATGCCTTATCGCCGAAGGAGCCGGTAACAAGAAGTGTTACTTTTAACTTCTCACCGTTTGTCTCAGCCTTTGCTGCCTCTGCAGTTGTCTCAGCAGCTGCTGCGGTTGTCTCGCCTGCTGCTGCGGTTGTCTCGGTCTTGCTCTCGCTTGCGCATCCAAACAGCATGGAAGCTGTCATAGCCATTGCAAGTGTGCTGCATAAGAATTTCTTTTTCATAATTAGTTGTTCTCCTTTTCGTAAAAAGTTGATTTATTCAAACTATCCAGAGTTTCCAGATAATTTTTCTTGTTCATCACCGGCTTGAACGCCTCTTTGATCTTCCACGCGGACGCACCGCCGTCGGATAAGAGATCTGCCACGGTATCTGCAAAATAATGAGCCGGGACACAGTATGCCTGCTCCGGATCCGCCGTCTTAAAATCTTTTCCGTGGATACTGCCCTCAAATCCGGCAACACCGATCTCAACGATCGGCCACATAAGGGATAAGTCTCCCATATCTCCGGAAGCGAAGCCGTGGGTTCCCTGGGCGATCATGCTCTCGTCGATATAATCTAAAATGTGTTTCTTCACAAGCTCTGTCAGGTTCTCGTCCTGATGGAGCGGGAAATATCCCGGTGTATCCTGGATCTCAAGATCACAGTTGATCGCAAGTGCTCCGGCGCGGATCGCGCGGGTCACTTTCGCGTTTGTCTCAAAGATCGCCGGAACTGTCTTCGCCCGGACATACATCTCAAGCTGTGTTCTTCCCGGAACCGTATTGACGGATTGACCGCCTTCCGGCACATAGAAATGGACGCGGATCGCGTCATCTGCTCGGAAAGTCTCTCTCAGGAAGTTGATCCCTGTCATGGCAAGGTTTACCGCGTTGAGCGCGTTTACGCCGCCTTCCGGGTTCGCTCCTGCGTGGGACGCCTTTCCTGTAAAGATTGCCCGCTTCATGATAAAGCCGTTTAAGCTGGAACCGATCTCCGCATGATACTTTGTCATATCGATCCCCATAGCGTGGCAGGATAACATGATGTCCACATCATCAAAAATGCCTGTGGCGATCATCTCCTGCTTGCCTGACGGGTGGGAGATCTTTCCTTCCTTAATAAGCCCCTTCCGGTAATCCATATCGCAGAACTCCTCCGCCGGCGTCACGAGAAGTGTGACCTTTCCGCAGAGATCCTTTAACATACCGGATTCCCTGATGGCTAAAAATAAGCTCATCATAACGCCCAGCTGACCGTAGTGGCCGCAGGTATGAGCCGCGCAGCTGTCCTCACTGGCGTACGGATGTCCGAAGGTCGGAACCGCGTCGAATTCCGTGATCAGGCCGATATTCGGCCCCGGCTTTCCGGAATCTAAGACTGCCCGGATTCCCGTGTATGCGACATCTTCATGCGGAATCCCCGCCTTGTCGAGTGCCTCGATCGCCTTTTTTCTTGTTCTGAACTCCTTAAATCCGAGCTCCGGATGACAGTAAATATCTTCGCTCATTGCGATGATCTCCGGCAGGATCTGATCTAATGCTTCATGAACTGATTTCATGGTGTTTCCTCCTTCACTATACCTGTGCAGGCCGGATGCAGAGCCCTTCACGACAGTCTGCCTGAAATTCCTTAGAAGTCCCCATTACACAAAAAAGGTCTGCAAATGCAGACTTTTTTACGGGTTACTCAGGCAACTAATGAGTCAGTATAGTGCAGAAAATATCATAACGAGTTTTATGGACAAATGTCAAGATTTTTCTATGATTTTTTGACAGTTTTTAGAGGCATTCCGCTCATCAGAATGTATATTATTTATGCTTATAAATAATTGTTTGATACACTAATAAATATCTGCACACCTCCCGCCCGCAATGGTTTCTGTATCCATTTCATAAAATTAAAATTCACAGCAGACCGTCTTTTCTTTACGGCTTTTGCTGTGAATTTAAATTAGGATGTATAAGTTTTTATGAAATACCTGATTAACGTTGTCCAACTTACATAAATCTGGAAACCGCCTTGCGGATCTGCGGACCCGCGATGATCGCAATGATGATCTTCGCTGTGTCGCCCGGAAGATACGGGATAACGCCGACGCCGAGAGCTGCCACGAAGCTCATTCCGAGCTGTCCCGCAAGCCATGCGGTTCCGAAGATATAGCAGATCGCCATTCCGATGATCATTCCGACTACATGCATGTAAATCTTTGCCGGGAACTTCTCAACGAAGAAGCCTGCGATCGCTGCCAGAAAGATAAATCCGATCAGGTAGCCGCCGGTCGGTCCGAGAAGCTTACCGACACCGCCACTAAATCCGGAGAATACCGGAAGTCCTACTGTTCCTAAGAGCAGGTATAATACATAGCTCGCTACGGAAAGCTTCATTCCGAGAATATACGCCATAAAGAAGATGACAAGGTTTGTCAGGCTGATCGGTACCGGGCTGATCGGAATCGGAAGTGCCATCGGTGCCAGGATACAGGTAATCGCTGTCATAAGTGCTGTCACCGTCATCTGCGCGGTGGACATGTGTTTTGCTGTTGTCTTTTCCATCTTTGTTTTCCTCCCAACATCCATCATTTCTGCCGCCGGATCTTAAATTCTATCGTTCTTAAATTCTACATTCCGGTACGCATATCACAAAATGGAATTGTTCTGATCGATTCTTTTCCTATCATACGCAGATTCCGTGCATTTGTCAACCTGTTTTTATTATTTGGTTTACATTTTTCCCCTTTTCTTTTTTGCCTATAATCTTCCTGTGTGCCATTTACCCGCCCAGGAAAACGTGCTATACTCTATGTACTTGTCCTCCCACCGCCAACTGGGAGAATTTAGCAGTTACCAGTTATCAGTACAGAGCAGTGTCCGCATGCATCACCGATGCGCTGCACGCGTTTTATATGCCGGACATAAGGAGATTCACTATGAAAATGAAAAGCGGAAACGAACGAAAAAAAATCATCCGGGAACTCCTGAACAGGACTGATCAGGAATTTACAGATGAAGAGCTGATCCATCAGCTGATCATGACAAACATCACAGAAAATTCCAATGAGACAGAAAAGCTGTCCTTCGGCCAGAGAGCATCCGACGCAGTAGCGAAATTTGCCGGAAGCTGGGCATTTATCTTCAGCTTTATCGCTGTCATGGTCGGATGGATGGCTGTCAACGTTATCCTTGGAACGAAGGCCTTTGATGCCTACCCGTTTATCCTTTTAAATCTGGTACTTTCCTGCATTGCTGCCATTCAGGCTCCCCTTATCATGATGAGCCAGAACCGACAGGAGGCAAAGGACAGACAACGCGCGGAAAACGACTTTAAGGTCAATTTAAAGAGTGAACTCATTATCGATGACCTGCACAAAAAAATGGATCTGATCATCGAAAACCAGAAAAAGATCAACCATCGTCTGGATATGCTGGAACAGATCGGCAAGGCTATAGACACGCCAAAAGCCGGATCCCCTATCCACAATGCTTAATACAAAATAAGAATGTGCCTTGGCACATTCGCGCGGTCACTTGCGACAATCTACATCTTCACGCAAGTACACAAATATTCCGCAGTACAGTTTTTCTGTACTGCGGATTTTATACAGGAGAGTTTTATTATGGCTGCAGAAAATGATCTCGGCCGTGACGACATAAAAAAACTCGTCGTCCGGATCGCAATTCCCAGTATGCTGGCACAGTTTGTCAGCGTCCTTTACAGTATCGTAGACCGCATGTATATCGGAAATATCCCCGGATCCGGCGACATGGCACTGGCGGGGGCCGGTGTCTGCGGTCCGGTAGTCACTATGGTCGGCTCCGTCGCGTTTCTCGTGGGAATCGGCGGTGCCCCGCTTATGAGCATGAAGATGGGACAGGGCGATAAAAAGGCCGCCGAGCGGATCCTTGCAAACTGCTTCCTCATGCTGGCAGTATGTTCCCTCCTCATGGTGGCCTGCATCTACCCGATCCGCATTCCGATGCTGCGGTATTTCGGTGCCAGCGATATCACACTGCCCTACGCAAACGCATATTTTACGATATATCTGACCGGAACCGTATTCGCCCTAATGTCCACAGGTATGAACCAGTTTATCATCTGTCAGGGCTTTGCAAAAACCGGCATGTACTCCGTCATCCTCGGCGCGGTGCTGAACATCATTCTGGATCCAATCTTCATCTTCGGCCTCCACATGGGCGTCTCCGGTGCCGCCGTCGCAACCGTCATCTCCCAGATGGCGAGCTGCGCTTTCGTCCTGAGGACACTGTTCGGGAAAAATATGCCGGTGCGCATCACCTTCGGCGGTTACAGCTGGCGGCTGATCCGCAGAGTGCTCACCATCGGCTTTACCCCATTTATCATCATCGCCATGGATAACGTCATGATCATCACCATGAACGCGATCCTGCAAAAATACGGCGGTGCGGAGCGCGGAGACCTTCTGATCACCTGCGCAACCATTGCCCAGAGCTTCATGCTCGTAGTCACCATGCCTCTCGGCGGTATCACCAGCGGAACTCAGGCTGTTCTTGCCTACAATTTCGGAGCCGGAAAGACCGACCGCGTAAAAAATGCGCAGAAGTACATCTTTAGCCTTGCTGCGGCATACACCGCTCTGCTCTTCGTCCTTGCGCGTACCATCGGCGGCCTGTTTGTCCGTCTCTTTACAGCAGACCCGATCGTTGCCGCAGAAGCGCTCCGGGCGATCCGGATCTTCACTCTGGCGATCATCCCGCTGGCATTCCAGTATGAGATCGTCGACGGTTTCACCGGTCTTGGTCAGGTACAGGTTGCCCTGCCGCTTTCCTTCTTCCGAAAAGGCGCATACTTTGTATCCCTGTTCCTGCTTCCCGCGATGTTCGGAGCTGAAGCGGCGTTTTACGCAGAACCGGTATCTGATATCCTTGGACCGATTGCTTCGGTGATCGTGTATCTCACTTCGATGAAGAAGGTTCTGGCGAAAGCCGGGGCTAATTAACCGGTTCCGCCAAAACTAAGTGTAAATACGCAAAAACAGAGCATATATCTTCGCATGCCAATGTTTTACATAGGTTATGGTTGAATATATGCTCTGTTTTTTATGTCTGCAGACAGTTTACACTGCCATTTTCTATCTCAATTCAGGCGGCAGCAGAATCAGTCATCATTCTCTTCACTCTCAGTGATCGTATATGTGAATCTCTTTCTCGCCATCTCATCGCTCTCAAGGTACTCGTCGTAGGTCGTGATCTTATCGATCAGCTGGCCGTTGATGATCTCCATGATACGGTTTGCAGTCGTCTCTACGACCTGATGGTCACGGGAGGAGAAGATGATCACGCCCGGGAACTTCTTCATTCCGTTGTTCAGGGCTGTGATGGACTCCATGTCCAGATGGTCAGTCGGCTCATCAAACATCAGTACGTTCGCGCCGGAGATCATCATCTTGGAGAGCATGCAGCGCACCTTCTCACCACCGGAGAGAACTTTTACCTTTTTTACGCCGTCTTCACCGGCAAACAGCATTCTTCCGAGGAATCCGCGGACATATGTGACATCTTTTTCCGGGGAGTACTGGGTCAGCCAGTCTACGATCGTATCATCATTGTTGAACTCTGCGCTGTTATCCTTCGGGAAGTACGCCTGAGTCGTTGTGAGGCCCCATTTGTAGCTTCCGGAATCCGGCTCCATCTCACCGGAGAGGATCTTGAAGAGTGTGGTCTTCGCAAGCTCGTTCGGTCCTACAAGGGCAACCTTGTCCTCTCTTCCCAGGGTAAAGGAAATATTGTCGAGAACCTTTACGCCGTCGATGGTCTTTGTAAGTCCCTCAACGGAGAGAACCTCGTTTCCGATCTCACGGGCCGGACGGAAGTCGATATACGGGTATTTTCTGCTGGACGGGCGGATCTCGTCAAGCTCGATCTTCTCTAACGCACGTTTTCTGGATGTCGCCTGCTTGGACTTGGAAGCGTTGGCGGAGAATCTCTGGATGAACTCCTGCAACTCTTTGATCTTCTCCTCTTTCTTTCTGTTTGCTTCCTTCATCTGCTTGATCATCAACTGGCTGGACTCGAACCAGAAATCATAGTTTCCGGCATAGAGCTGGATCTTGCCGTAGTCGATATCAGCGATCTGCGTGCAGACTTTATTTAAGAAATAACGGTCATGGGATACCACGATAACAGTATTCTCAAAGTTGATCAGGAACTCCTCAAGCCATGCGATCGCGTCGAGATCCAGATGGTTCGTCGGCTCATCGAGGAGCAGGATATCCGGGTTTCCGAATAATGCCTGGGCGAGGAGAACTTTAACCTTCTGCGGTCCGAGAAGGTCTTTCATCGTTTTATAGTGGAGGTCTGTCTCGATACCAAGACCGTTTAACAGGTTCTCAGCGTCGGACTCCGCTTCCCATCCGTTCATGGTTGCGAACTCGCCTTCGAGCTCTGCAGCCTTGATTCCATCTTCGTCTGTGAACTCTTCCTTCATGTAGATCGCGTCTTTTTCCTTCATAATGTCATAAAGGCGCTTATTTCCCATGATAACGGTATCGAGAACTGTGTACTCGTCGTATTTAAAGTGGTCCTGCTGTAAGAAGGAAAGACGCTGACCCGGAGTGATCGCAACTTCACCGTTTGTCGGCTCGAGCTGACCGGATAAGATCTTTAAAAATGTGGACTTTCCGGCACCGTTGGCACCGATCAGACCATAACAGTTTCCTTCTGTGAATTTAATGTTTACGTCTTCAAATAAAGCTTTTTTTCCGACACGGAGTGTCACATTATTTGCACTAATCATTTTCTAAATCTCCTTTTAACTGACAAGGGGTATCTGTGAAATGCGCCTTAGCGCATCCCCCGCGCCGGGCACAAACAGCCTGCCTCGGATCTAAACCCTGGCAGAACTTAAAACGATAACCTTCCGCAAATGTCTCCAGCCTGCCGGTCAGTTATCAAAGTCCTTCTTATTCTATTAAAGAACACAAGTTTTTGCAAGGCTTTTCGCGAAAAAAGCCTGTTTTTCAAGGAAAAATCCTATCCAACAAAAGAACTGCCGCTCCAAGTACAACTCGGAACGGCAGTTCTCTTAGTTTCTCTTCTATTCGAATTAGAGTTTAACTACGTTAACAGCGCGAAGCTTCTTGCTGTTCTTCGGATCCTGCTCTGTGTCGAAAGTAACCTTCTGGCCCTCTTCAAGAGTCTTGAAGCCGTCGCCTACGATTGCGGAAAAGTGTACGAATACGTCGTCGCCGCCATTATCGTTGGAGATGAATCCGTAGCCTTTCTCAGAATTGAACCACTTAACTGTACCGTTGTTCATTTTGGTACCTCCATAAAAAATTGAATTTTTCCGTACTAAGACTATTGGAAATCCCCACACATCGCTGTTGGTCTTTATTTCAAAAAACTCACATGCTTTTGTAATTCATCGTATCGCGCAAATGACTTACAAAAACATGTGAGTTCAATAGTGCATCGGAATTAACTTAACAATATCACACTTCTGGTCTTGTGTCAATCGAATTTCCAAGAAACGGGCGGTCTGTTTTATCCTTACGAACCGCCCGTTTTTCCTTATTTCTCGGCACTGTGCCGCGTACCGCAAACATCTGTTTTTCTCGACAAAAATTGACTTTTCCCTTCGGTAATTCTACCGTGATTTTTGTATTTTTTTCGATCTAAAACCGTCCGAATGTATCGACCAGCCATGACAGATGGTTGATATGATCCTGCGTCAGCTCGCCCGGTTTCATTCTCCATCTCCAGTTGTTTCCCACCGTACCCGGCGTGTTCATTCTCGCCCAGCTATCGAGCTTTAAGACATCCTGCGCCTGGAAGATCACAACGCTGGCTACAGACGCGTAGGCGGTCTTTAAGACCTTGTCTACGACCTCATGCTGATGGGAGACACCCATGTAGTCTGCGATATACTGCAACTCCCACCACTGGCGCGCCTCCGGCTTAAAGTAGCCCACCAGAGTCTCGTTGTCATGGGTTCCGCCGTAAACGACGGAATTCGGGGAGTACATATGCGGCAGGTGCTCGTTGAAGCGGTCGCCGCTGAAGGCGAACTCGATGATCTTCATTCCCGGATATCCTGTCTCCTCAAGAAGCTCCTTGACCTCCGGAACAAAGATTCCAAGATCCTCCGCGATGATCTTCGTGTCACCGATGACCATGTTGATGGCATCTGTGAGCTTCTTTCCAGGTCCCTTTAACCACTCGCCTGTCTTTCCGTCCTCGGAACCCGCCGGAATCGCGTAGTACTGGGTTACACCGATAAAGTGGTCGATACGGACCACGTCATACAGGCGGGCAGACGCTTTCATGCGCTCCTTCCACCATGCGAAATCGGTCTTTTCCTGAACATCCCAGCGGTAAAGCGGATTGCCCCAGAGCTGTCCCGTCTCGCTGAATGCGTCCGGCGGAACTCCGGCAACCTTGATCGGAGTCAGGTTCTCCTCATCCAAAAGGAATAACTCCGGGTGGGTCCAGACATCCGCGCTGTCAAGTGCCACGTAGATCGGAATATCACCGATGATGGAGATTCCCTGCTCATTCGCATATGCGCGGAGCTTTCCCCACTGCTGGTAGAATTTATACTGTAAAAACTTCCAGAAGTCGATCTCGTCCTTCAATTCCTCGCGGTAGGACTCCACCGCTTCTTTCTTCCGGAACCGGATATCTTCCGGCCATGCCAGCCATTCTTTATTATCAAAATGGAACTTTAACGCCATGTAAAATGCGTAATCATTCAGCCAGAACCAGCTGTCCATACAGAACTTCTCGTAGCCCTGTTCCTCGCGGTACTCACTTCTCGCGTACGCCTTTTTCAACAGTGGAAACCGGTACCAGAACACCGCGTCGTACGCCACCTGGGTCGGATTATCCCCCCAGTAACAGGCGTTGATCTCGTCCTGTGTGAGAAGTCCCTCCTTCACCAGGGTATCCAGATCGATAAAGTACGGATTTCCCGCAAAAGCGGAAAATGACTGGTACGGGCTGTCCCCGTAGCTTGTCGGTCCCACCGGCAGAACCTGCCAGTATTTCTGTCTTGCTTTCTTTAAGAAGTCCACGAAATCATAGGCCGCACTGCCAAATGTACCGATTCCGTATGGTGACGGCAGGCTTGACACCGGCATCAGAATTCCGGCTCCGCGCTCCAGCATTGTCTTCATATTTGTATCCCCTTCTGTCCGGCAGATCCCCGCCTGTTTATCTTTTACCATTCAGCATTTTACCATCCATAACGGCTCACAGCCCGGCACATATTATGCGCAGGGCTGTTGCTGATTTCTTCTGTATCGTCCACCTTCTACACTCCGCTGTTCATGCCATTGGCAGACAGCAACAGAAACTTTCTGGTGAATTAACGATTCTTCTTGATTCTCTCGTCGTTTTCAAGGACTTTCTTCGCGATCATGATAAAGTGGAGCTTGAAGTTATCCTCTGTATCGTTTACGTCAAGTCCGGTATTGATGCGGACCATATTTAAGCTTGTCTTTACATCATCCTCAGACATTCCGAGCTGTCTTGCAGTCTCAGCGATGTCCTCTTTGCATTTGTAGTATTTCGCGAGAACCCGCTTCTCAGTCTCACCGAGCTGTTTTAAAACGGTTCTGGTAAGGCGGTCACCGAAGTTTACAACCATCTGGTTGATGCTGCTGTAAATCTCCATACCCATGTATTCAAGGATCACACGGTCTTTCTTGAAGATCTCGCCGGCCTTTACCGCATCCTGGGCATTGATGTATGTATGCTTGATTCCCTTGATTCCGCTCTCGATCGTACCGATGCCGACGCGGATCTTTCTGTCAGAATTGATCTTTTCTACCTGCTCAAGGGCTGTCTCCTTGATCTGCGGGATCAGGTCACGCATTGCGGATTTGTCGTTCATGATCAGGATCACGCATACGCCGCTGTCGCAGGTGATAATCTGCTTTCCACCGATCTTCTTGTTGATATCGGAGAGAGCGATGATCGCGTTTGCCGCGTCTGTGAGCTTCTCACGGTCTTCCGGTTTTACATTCATATCAGACGGATACTGGAAAGAGACCGCCATAAAGGTGTCCATATCCACGTCGAAACCAAGCTGTCTTCCAAACTGTTTTACCAGATCCTCGTCCTCGTAGTATCCGATTACGATGTCATTAAAATAAGCCGATAATGTGATATCTGTCGTGTTCTTGTTCATGAAATACACCCCTCATTTCTATATATTCGCCGCCGCTCTTTCTGTCCCTTCACCGGATCCGTATGCGGCGGACAATGCTCTCCGGGAAAGCTTAATTATAAGAAAAATCTTCTTATTTGTCAAGATGTCTGACAATATTTCTCAGTATTGCTATGACTTTTTGCAATTTTGAAAGATACCAGCAGTAAAACCAGCCTTCAAAATGATTTTCCATGGATTTTATCTCATTCCAGATGCATTTAGTTTACATAACTTTTCAGAGAAATTGCCTGATGCTGTCGTTCTGAAATTAACTCAGCATCTCACCTATCTTTTCCAACGTATCCGCCTCGTAATCCACATGCACCCCGGCTGTATTCTCCTGATGGTGCGGGTTGTACCACAGAGTATCGATCCCCACGTTGTTTCCGCCACGGATATCAGAAGTCAGGGAGTCGCCGATGATCAGCATGTTCTCCACGTCGTTTCTGCCCATCTTTTCAAAGCAGTAATCGAAGTACTCCTGCTGCGGTTTCTGGTATCCGGATTCCTCAGAAACGTAGATTCCCTGAAACAGCTTGTCCAGACCTGCTACCGCGAGGCGTTTATACTGGGTCTCAGCGACGCCGTTTGTAACGATATGAAGCTCATAGCGATTCTTTAAGCCATTAAGGAGGTCCATGACTCCGTCTAAAAGAAACGCACTCTCATTTAATGTCTGGCGGTACAATCCATCGACCTCAGCGCCATTTACCTTGATTCCGAAGTCACTGAAGAAATCCTCAAATCGCAGGCTTAACACCTGCTCTCTCGTAAGTTCCCCGCGCTCCAACTTCTGCCAGTAGCTTTTGTTCAGATGGTGGTACTTCTGCATGTTCTCCTCTGTAGCCGGTACGCCAAAGTGGGTGAGTACCCGCTCGATGCCGATCTTCTCCGCCTTGTCGAAATCCAGAAGTGTTCCATCCACATCAAAAAGAAGCACCTGGTATTTTTTCATAACTTGTTTGCTCCTGTTCTTTATTTCTCACAATTCTCAGCTTTGCCTCCTCCTGCATTGCTGAAAACCGCTGCACTCCCCGGATCCAGCTCCAACCGGACTCTCTGAGTCTTATCAGCCCGATGCCAGGGAGCTCTGCTGTATGTTCTTAATCCTTGTATACAATCTTTCCGCCGCAGATCGTATACTTCACACGACCGAAAAGCTTTGTTCCGATAAACGGCGTGTTGTGGGACTTGGACGCGATCTCATCATCTGTAACGGTCCATTCCTCGTTCTCATTGAAGATCACGATATCCGCATCTTTGCCCTCCGCGAGATATCCCTTATCAAAATGGTATAATTTCGCCGGATTCACGCACATCTTCTCCACAAGCTGCATGGTAGTCAAGTGGCCTTTCTTCACAAGCTCTGTCACCGCAAGGCCGAGAGCAGTCTCAAGACCAATGATTCCACTCGGTGCTTTCCATACCGGAAGAACTGCCTTTTCCTCCGCGCTGTGCGGAGCGTGGTCGGTGGCGATCATATCGATGGAGCCTTCCTTGATTCCTTCAATAATTCTCTCGCGGTCCTTCGCGGTTCTAAGGGGCGGGTTCATCTTCGCCATTGCGCCATGTTCTAAAACAGCGGTCTCATCTAATGTGAAATGGTGAGGTGTGACCTCCGCTGTCACGTTTGCGCCAAGCTCTTTCGCAAACTTCACAGCCTTTACAGATGTGGCGGAGCTGATATGCTGGATATTGACTGACGCACCTGTGTGCAGGGCGATCATGCAGTCACGGGCCACGAGAGAATCCTCAGCAAGTGCCGGGGAACCTGTGATTCCAAGCTCTTTTGCGACTGCACCTGCGTTGATTCCGTTCTCGGAGATGAATGCCGGGTCTTCCTCATGGAAGCTCAGCGGTACATTTAACTCTTTCGCCTTCTTCATGGCCTCGTAGACGAGTTTCTCGTTCATCAGCGGGATTCCATCGTCCGTAAATCCAACAGCTCCTGCTGCCTTTAAGGCGTCCATATCCGTGAGCTCCTGCCCCTTCATTCCAACAGAAACGCATGCGGCCGGAAGAACATTGATACCTGTCTTCTCTCCTTCTGCGATGATATATTTTACGGTCTCCACATTGTCTACCGGCGGTTTTGTATTTGCCATGGTGACAACCGTTGTGTATCCGCCCTTTTTCGCTGCGGCGGAGCCTGTCTGGATATCCTCTTTGTATGTAAGTCCCGGATCGCGGAAGTGAACATGGACGTCAATGAGGCCCGGCGCTACGACACAGCCGTCTGCGTCGATCACCTGCTCATAGCTTCCATCATCTTCCACTTTTCCGATGGTCTTTATCTTTCCGCCATCAATGACAACGTCCAGAACCTCGTCTGTATTGCTCTTTGCGTCTACTACACGCCCGTTTTTAATCAGAATCATCTTAGCTCCTCCTGTTTTATCTGTTTCTATGTTTCCTATCCCTGACCGGCTGCTATTTTCTTTTCAGCGAGAACATTTTCCTTCATCTCTGCCTGATGTGTGAATTTTCATATATCTGGCTGTCGGACCTTTTTTCACTTTCTCGTCGGCACGATCTCCAGCCAGTAGTTATCCGGATCTGTGATAAAGTAGATCCCCATCTTCTCATTTTCAAAGCAGATGCATCCCATCTCTTTGTGCTTTGCGTGAGCCGCCTCAAAATCATCTACCCGGAATGCAAGATGGAACTCATTGTCTCCAAGATCATAGTGATCCTTCTCCCAGTCCCTGAGCCATGTGAGCTCTAACTGGTGCGGTGTCACGCCGTCTCCGAGGTATACCAGGATAAAGCTCCCGTCCGCCGCTTCTTTTCTTCTTACTTCCTTTAATCCAAGAGCTTCCTCATAGAATTTTAAGGACTTGTCAAGATCTATGACATTAAAATTATTATGCGCAAATGTGAATTTCATGGTGTTCTCCTCTCAAATTATACTTGTTTCACATTACGGTATCGTAGACAAAAGAATCCCTGTATAATTATGTAAAATATCATCCGGCTGGATTGCGTCCGATACCATAGAAATTTCAAGCTTATACTCTGTTCCCTCTTCGCCAATCGAGCCATGTACCGGTACATACCGGTCAAAGCAGACATTTTGTTTTTTCTTTGTTGTGACAATTAACGAAACGTACTCTTCCGTTGTCAGAAGCTTGTAGTAAACATCTTCTTCCGGAAATGTATTTCTCGCCCGGTCGATCATATCTGCATAGTTGTAATCTTCTGATCCATCATCCGGACCGGACCTTTTTCCGTTGATCGCAGCCTGCAGTTTTTCTAAAACAGCTGCCGTCCTTGCCTCATTTTTCCTTTGTTCGATTTCTGACGCAATACTCACCTGCAGTGAAATGATCAGTACGATTCCTGTCATGCCAGCTATAGTCGTCAACCATACAGCGATTATCTTTGATTTCTTTTTCTTCTCGTCCTCTCTTGTAAGCCGGGTACAAGAAAATTCTTTTACAAAGGATGGCTGATTTTTATTTCCGTAAGCAATAATGGCATCTATCGTGTCATATCCCTCTTCAACACTGTACTTTCTCCAGACAGCATGCTCTGAATAAAACTTTTCCAGCCTATCGTAGAAACGCGGGAACCATCCCGTGTACCGCTTCTTTCGAATGAAAAATACGCTGATTCCGCCAATAAGAATCGTAAAATATCCGACTCCTATCACCCCGTAATAAAGGCCTTCTATTTTCGATACCTGTTTTTCCGGCAGTATGGCAAGGAAATGATACTCACCATCCGTTTCCTTCTCCCAGTATGTCTGAAGCCTGTTTCCGTAAGAATACTGTACCGGATCCATTCCAAGTTCGGCAAGTGTATACTGTACATGCTCACCTTTATTTGGATCTTTCAGACGCAATGACTGTCCATCTTCCTGTACAACTGCGATGACATTCTTTTTTCCTGTGAGTTTATAGCCCGTTATGCTCTGAAAAGGATCATACAGCCCAGCACCGAAAAACCATGTCAATGATAAGATCATATAAATAACGAATAGTGTTATGAGTTCTTTCCACACGTTATATTTCAATGACTTCTCTATCATTTCTTTTTCGTACTCAGGAATTCCAGGTAATGTAATGTACCAGGAAGCAAACCGTTCTCTTTTCGCTTCTTCATCCATCACTTTTCCGATATTCATTGAGGTCGCAAGCTGCATTTTATTCCCCCTCTCAGATTTCCCAGCTTTCTCCCTCTTCATGGATCTCAACGATCCTGTCACGGTATCCCGCCGAACACGGCATTTTTTTCAGCCGCTCCGCCACATCGTATTCCCCCCAGAAGTGCATCGGGAAAATATGTTTCACGTCGACTTCCTTCACGAAATCATCGATTCCCAAGTAAAAATATTCACCGAGTCTCGGATCCAGCGGTAAAAACGCAATATCCGCCTTCCTGCCATGCATCTTTGCGATCTCCTCCCGGTAAGCCTTCGTCATATTCTTATTCCACTGCGGATCTTCCCCATCCCAGTACCAGTGGTTTAAATCTCCGGCATGGTAGATCTCCAGGCCATCCACACTGCACCAGAACGCGACGCCCTCATCCGTGGACTTAAATCCCTCGACCTTCAGCGTTCCGTCATCCAGTATCTGCCCCGGATTTAAAAATTCTGTCTTTCCTTTACAAGATTCCGGAACCCGCTTACTCCAGATATCAAATGCCAGAATATAATGGATCTTCGGATGTTTCTCCTCCAGTTCAAAGATCACCTTTGAAAAATGATCCGGATGTCTGTGACTGGCGAACACATAGAGCGGTTTTTCCTCCGAAAACTCCGGCAGCTTCCCCTGGAAATAGTCAAACAGCAGGTACGCCGACTCCGTCTCCACGAGAAACGCGCTGTGATGAATGTATGTGATCTTCATGTCTTAAAACCTCTTTCCGCACTTCGGGCAGTATTCAAAGTTTTCCTTCGTCTCATAACCGCAGTTCGAACACCGCTTCAACGGCACGTCCCAGGCCGGAGCGTCATGTCCCTCTGAGACGAGCGTCAGATCTTCCTCACGGATCGAAACATCCTCTCCTGCGGCGATCCGCTTTCCGACTTCCTCGTCCAGCTGGTAAATGGTCCCGCAGCAGCTTGTCTTCACATAATATTTCCGTCCCCATTTAAAGATCGGAATAAAGAAAAAGGACAGGCACATATAGGTCATAAACACCTGATACCGTCCATATCTCCCGCAGCGGCCACAGATCATCGCCGCCGCGTTATAAATCAGTTCTTTTGTTCCCTGAGTAATTCCGCCAATAAAAAACATTGGGTTCCTCCAGTAATCTTATTTTAATAGCCTAAATTTTCCCCAACGATTACAACCTTGATCCGTCCGTCATATCGGGATCTCCGTGTAACAACGATCGAACAGCACATACAGTCGGGAGACTGACAGTCCATGCAGACTCCCTTTACACCACATGGCGTTTTTCGGCCGGTAGCATCTGCAATGATCGGACAAGCCTGCGTCTGGATCCGGTCGATTCCATCCTCAATACTCCGCACCAGCTTATTCATTCCGACAACAATGATCACCTGTCTGGGTCCATGGATCAAACAGGCCACACGGTTTCCCGCACCGTCAATATTGACCAGTTCGCCTTTTACGGTGATCGCATTCGTTCCCATAAGAAAACAGTCCGCACTGCAGGAGCCGAGATATGACGGATTTCCCATCGTCTCTTTATCTTTCATCGGATAATCCCGCATCTCATGTCCGGATTTCTCCAATTCAGCCAGAATCCCCAGATCCCGGATCGATGCCGAGCCGCCCCAGCCGATGGAAGCACCGGGTTCGATCAGCGAGAGTACCGTTTCCACTGCCTCTTTCTTATCCCGGCAATAGATTCCCTCCATGTTTCTTTTTTTCAAATTACAAATGACATCTTCTGCCATCCGTTTTTTTGCGTCCTCCAACATCGTACCTCTCCTTTATAACTGCCTGACCATCGTTTTTCCGATGCTTCGCATTTCAAATCGACAAAATTCACCATTACCACTGTATTGTACGGAATTTTCAATTCAGAAAATTTCGATCCGTATACAGTAACCACTTTCTCAGTGCTAATTGTAGCATACTCTTCCCATATCTTGCAATTCCTGCTCAAATATTTTATACTGGAATCCATCAGCATGTTACTGTTTGTGCCTTGCGCAAACAGTGGCATCGGCGTCCATCCGCCCCGCTGCGTGACTACCCGAAACACAATTTTAGGAAAGAGGAAGATATTTTGAGTATAAATCCAATGATGTTTCTGCAGTTCAAAAACTCCTGGCAGACCTTTATCAGAAACCACCCGAAATTCCCGGCTTTCTGGCGTGCGGTCTACAAACATGGCATACAGGAAAACATGATCATCGAATTTAAGGTTATCGAACCGGATGGCAAAGAACTCGCCTCCAACATCCGTGTGACCAAATCCGATCTGGAGCTTTTTGAGAATCTGAAAAAAATGATCACAGACCAGTAAGTCTTTTTCTTGCAATTCGTGTACGAGTATTCTATACTTTATATGTCAGTGTCAGGCGGGAAAACGCCGCGCTGATCACACTTCCCCGGTTTAAATCCCGGATCTTTGCTGTCACTGTCAGGATCTCCGGTATTGTAAACTGTGGTATTCAGTAACTATTCAGTAGGTCTGCGCATTTACTTCGCTGACCGTAAGAAAACTTAGACTAGAAGGCAAAAATCCTATCGACACAGCCGATTTAGAATGGATTTTTGCGCGTAACTGTGAGGGTACTGAACAGTTACGGTATTCATTTAATCATGGAGGACAAACTTATGCTGGAAACTGGAATAAAAGGAAGACAGGAGGTTGTTGTCTCTGACGCAAACTCCGCAAAAACAATGGGAAGCGGCACACTCGACGTGTTCGCGACACCGGCTATGACCGCTTTAATGGAAAAGACCGCCTGGATGAGCGTTGCTGATCAGCTCGACGAGGGCTGCGGTACTGTGGGTACACTCTTAAACGTAACACACGACGCACCGACTCCGCTTGGAATGACCGTATGGTGCGAGACTGAACTTGTCGAGGTAGACGGACGTCGTCTCGTATTCGATGTTGCCGCTTACGACGCCAAAGGAAAGATCGGCGGAGGCCGCCACGAGCGCTTTATTATCCAGAACGAAAAGTTCCAGGCGAAAGCGAATAAGAAGGCACTTGCTGAATAATTTTTTGTCTCCCGCCATCTCTAAATTTGGTGGGAGACAACTTTCTTTTTTATTTCATAAATATTCTTCTGATGTTCAATTCGTTTTAATCTGGTTCTTTTAATCTTTATCAAATCTTTTGATTCATGATTTATTAACCTTTTTTATTTCTAAATTACAATTCTATTGACTTATTGAGATATATCTCATATCATATAAGGAGACACACAAAACACCAAAGAAAGAATTATCGACCGCACTTTTGAGAAAAAGAAACTATATTCAGAGGAGGGAACATGCATGACACTTCAGGAATATAAAAAACAGAAAATGCAAAATCCAGATTTTTCCGCCGCATATGACGAGATTCAACCGGAAATGGATATCATCCGGGCAATTATCGATGCCAGAATCAGTCAGAACATGACGCAAAAAGAACTTTCCGAAAGAACAGGAATCAACCAGACTGAGATCAGCCGTCTGGAAAACGGAAGTCGAAATCCATCTATCAAACTGCTTCAGCGCCTTGCCGAAGGAATGGGAATGACTTTAAAAGTTTCTTTTGTTCCTAGGCAGACCCGCTGACCAGCCAGGAGGTACTCTATGATTACAAAAAACTTAAAGAACTTCAACCTCCGCCAGATCGCCGACTCCGGTCAGTGTTTCCGTATGATTCCCTGTGCCCCGAATGATCCACAGACGGCTTACCGGGTCATCAGCGGCGGACATTTTCTTATTGTGGATCAGAATAGAGATGAGGTGATTTTTCACTGTCCCAATGACGAGTTTGCATTCTGGGATCATTATTTTGATCTTGGGACGGATTATGGTGCTTATATCCGCGCTGTTGACCCTGCGGATGAATATCTTTCAAAAGCGGCGGCTTTCGGCAGTGGAATACGGATCCTGAACCAGGATCTCTGGGAGATGATCATCACCTTTATTATCTCACAACAAAAGACAATTCCGGCGATCCGAGCGCTAGTGGAGGCGCTGAGTGAGAAATATGGAACGCGGTATGAGTTGTCTTCCGGATATTATTATGCGTTTCCAACTCCTGAAGAGTTAAACCACGCCTCCCTGGATGATCTCCTCGCCTTAAAACTCGGTTACCGTGCCAAGTATATCAAGCGGACCTGCGAAGACGTCTGCTCCGGAAAGATGGATCTTGACCGTCTGCGGGGACTGAATTACTCCGACTCCATGGAAGCTCTTCTCTCCTGCTACGGAATAGGCGTCAAAGTTGCCAACTGCATCTGCCTCTTCGGTCTGCACCATATCGGTGCCTTCCCGGTGGACACCTGGATCAAAAAGATCCTGCTGCGGGAGTATGCCCCGAAAAGCCGCTGCACCAGTCATGTTCCCGAATCACGGCTCTGCGAGGCGCTGATCGAAGAAAATTTCTCGAAATATCCGGGGTTCGCCGGTGTGCTGCAGCAGTATATCTTCTTTTATGAGAGAGAGTTCTCATCAAAAGCAGCCCAGACTGCTAACGTCTAGGACCTGCTGCCGGCAGCTTCTTCCAGATGCACGACTATAAAAAGCCACCGGAATGATAATTTTCACTTTCATCCCGATGGCTTAATATTTACTCTATTTCCCGTTCCAGCACACATTTCATGTGCCGGCACCGGCAATTTCTATCTCTTATTTGATCTCATCCGCAATATCATAGATCAGCTTCTCCGTATCATCCCATCCAAGACACGGATCCGTGATGGATTTTCCGTAAATATGCTCGCCAATCTTCTGGCTGCCCGGCTCTAAGTAGCTCTCGACCATAACGCCCTTGATGAAATTATGGATCTCCTCAGAGTGGCGGCGGCTGTGAAGAACTTCCTTCACGATACGGATCTGCTCCATGTAGCGCTTGTTGGAGTTAGAGTGGTTTGCGTCAACGATGCAGGCCGGATTCAACAGCTCTCTCTCCTGGTACAGGCTGTAGAGAAGCTCCAGATCCTCATAGTGGTAGTTCGGCAGACACTGACCATGCTTGCTGACTGCGCCTCTTAAGATCGTGTGCGCCAGCGGATTACCCTTTGTCTCAACTTCCCATGTACGGTAAATAAAATCGTGGCCATGCTGGGCAGCATAGACCGCATTTAACATAACCCCGAGATCACCGCTGGTCGGGTTCTTCATTCCAACCGGAACGTCCATACCGCTGGATACAAGGCGGTGCTGCTGGTTCTCAACAGAACGCGCACCGATCGCGACATAGGAAAGTACATCGGAAAGGTAGCTGTAATTTTCCGGATACAGCATCTCATCGGCTGTCGTGAATCCATAATCCTCGATCACGCGCATATGAAGCTTACGGATCGCTACAAGTCCTTCGTACATATTCGGCTTCTTCTCGGGATCCGGCTGATGAAGCATTCCCTTGTATCCGCCGCCTGTGGTACGCGGCTTATTTGTGTATACACGCGGTACGATAACCAGCTTATCCTTAACCTGCTCATTGACCTTGGCGAGACGGCTCATGTACTCACATACAGCGTCCTCGCGGTCCGCGGAGCACGGTCCAATGATCACGAGGAACTTTTTGCTCTTTCCCGTGATAACATCCGCAACCTCTTTATCTCTTGCCGCTTTTAACTCCACGCACTCCGGTGTCAGCGGAAATTCCGCCTTGATCTGCGCCGGTGTCGGAAGTAAACTTTTGTAATTGAATGACATAATTTTCTCCCCCAAAATATTATTTTCATGTAGATTCAGCCCTGCCTTTCTATATCGAATATGAACCGCGAACCAACTGTTCCAGACTGCATCATTCAATATCCAAATGCTGGCAAAACCGAATCATCACCTTTTAAGCACGTATTTTATTTTTAAGCACTTTATCGCTTTTAACTGCTGATGTGTCCATTTCTAAAAATGTCCCGCGCTGCACATATGTCAGTGCGGGACATTTATTATTATAGTACACTTTTTTTAGGACTTCAAGTACTTATGTCTCTATATTTCTTTTTTTCGATGCTCCTTCCTCAATCTGTTTGCGTCCTGCTTGCCCGCATATATTTTGCATACTTTTTCTGGTAAAACAAAAACCTCAGAGTCCTTATAAACAAAGGATTCTGAGGCTCTCATAAGAGAGGCGGCAACCAGATTTGAACCTCCTGTCATCTCTCGAAACCCAGATAAAGAAAGGAGTTTACATGCCGATTGATGCTTGTGTTTGCGGACGCAAACAGTGCGCAAACACATAAATCTCACCTTTTCTGGCTCTAAGTTCATTTTTTCTGATTTAATATACCGGTACATTGTAATGGTGCGTTGTTTATAAAAATGTCTCAAAAAGATATAAATTTATGTAATCGGAGGGTCACAGTCCCTCCGCAGAGGGGCAAACCGCCTGCCATGTTGCGCAATTAGACGGTGCTGCTTGAGACGGATATCTAAGCGGACATTTTGTACAGGGCATATTTTTAGCAAAACTTGCAACCCATTTCATGGACCAAGTACAACGAGGCTGTCGCATTAGCAATGTTTTTGCTAGGCGACAGCCCCATTTATTATTACATTTGTAATGCAGCGGCCTCTTCAGAGTGCACAGATGGAAATGGAATGACATTTTCTGGAAGATGCTGTTCAGCTTCCCATAGTGTCAATTTCTGTTGCATATTCATCCAGCTCTCTGGAGAAGTATTCGTTGCTTTCGCGATGCGAATTGCCATATCAGGGCTTAGCATTGCTTTTTCATTTACAAACTCTGACAATGTTTTTCGACTGACCCCAAGCATTTTGGCAGCCTCTGTGATGGTAAGACCCAGCGGCTTTATAACATCTTCCAGGAGGACAGCTCCCGGATGTGTTGGTTTTCTATTGGTCATACATGTTCCTCCTTCTAATGATAATCTTGGTAATCTAGGAGATACGCATCCTGCCCTTCAAAATAAAATGTTAATCTCCAGTTGCCATTAACAGTAACAGCCCACATATCCTGTTTATCTCCTTTCAGAGGATGTAATCGATATCCTGGTAAATTCATATCCTGTGGACTTATACTTGCATCAAGACGATCAAGCATTCTTCCTAGTTTTGGCGCATGCTCTGGTTGGATTCCCTTCTTGGAACCACTTTCATAAAATTCCCTTAAGCCTTTGTGCGCAAATGATTTAATCATATTTATATT
The DNA here is from genome assembly GCF_032490495.1 of Pilosibacter fragilis. NCBI lineage: Bacteria > Bacillati > Bacillota > Clostridia > Eubacteriales > Clostridiaceae > Pilosibacter > Pilosibacter fragilis. The sequence goes on from NZ_JAVYJB010000013.1 coordinate 82,134, forward strand.
ATACCGTGTAACGCTATGGGTGTCAAATAAGAAAATATAGTTCAGAAAAAATAAGATTCAGGAATTTTCCAGTTACCGTTTGCTTGATAAGCATATCTGATGAACGAATCTGCGGAAGATTCTTAGGAGAATCAGTATCCCAGACAGCATCCGTTCCTGGTTCAGGCCGGGAATCAATCCATCCCGTAATAACGGAACAGAAAAACCCCGGAGGTCGCAACTCCGGGGTTTTTCGCGTATCGTTTGAATTCTTACATCATTCTTACCTAACGGTAGCCTAACGATAGTATAACATGTATGTTTTTTCTGTATACCTAATAGTTTCCTTTTTTAATTTAATTTCTCGTATAATTAAAATAATCGCGCCATTCGAATTCTGTACGGTATCATTGTATTGCGATTATTACGGAAATGGTGCATTCGCATGTTACCCAGGCGCGCACTGGAAAGAGCTGTGCTTTCCGCATGCAGGGGGGGAAATCTCCCATGTTTATTTGCTCCCCGATATACATTCTGTTAATGAAATTTTTTATGGTATGATTTCTTTATATAACAGAAGAAAAGCCATGAGGTGATCAACGATGAAAGAAAAATTTTTAATGGACCTGATCGGTTGCTATCGGGAGTATTTTCCGGAAAACATACCTGTTGAATGCCGAAAAACAGCGGCATTGATAGTATTCCGCTTTGCAATTCCAGATGAGGAATTAGATCATATATGTAAGTTGCTTATAGAGACTGAACTGGGAGAACTGGAGTCGGCCGTGTATCAGGCATATCGCTTTTATATCAGCGAACCGTTCCGAGCGGCACTTGCATATATTTTACAGCACCAGGATCTTCCACTGTCAGAGGTCAGATATGGATTAACTGATGCCAGGCAACAATCCAGAACCAGAATCCGGAATACAAAAAAGGGAGAACAGTTCGTTGCAGAGCAGATGCAACGAATTGAGCGGATTAACCGGAATCTGCTTTTACTTAGTGAGGAAATACAGGCGGGCGAAGATTCCCACAATATTTAAAGCCGGATGACTACACGTAATCATCCGGTTTCTTTAACTGCTTAAAATAAATCGGTTGTAAAAAACATTTTCTGAGATGCAGATATTCTGGACTTCAGATCTGAAGGTATTTGAAAACTTTCCCCCTTTACTCTATGCATAACGCTAAAGATATAAAACAAACAATATAGTTAAGCGAATAGTATTACTACATACACATATAAAAATGAATAATTTCTTGCATTTTAACCAAAAACTTACAGCATTTTTATGATTTATTTACCAATATTGCATATTCAAAATTATTATGATAAAATTTACATACAAAAAACAAATGGTGCGCCTAATTTTGAAATATTTAAACGTGAAAGAGGGTGAATACTGTTGAACAAAAAATTGTATATATTTTTTTCTTTAACATCCTTTGCTTATATGCTATCTGTTAGCGTATATTTGCTTAATAGCTTTATACTGTTAAATGATACTATTTTTGCGGTTACCAGAATTTTAATGATATGTTGTTTGCTTATATTTTTACTGTTTGGATTAAAATTAAAAACAATTGCAAAAATAGAAGGGAATAATCAAACGCTAACCAAATTTCAACATATTCAAAAAGTATGGAGCATAGTCATAATAACTAGCCTAATAATTCTTGTTTTTAGAGATTTTGTATGAATATTATAGGGGCTGTTGCATTAACAAATATTCGATTCTCTCAGCAGGGATGAACTGATCCAGGTATTAATGACAAAATACGGAGCTACAGAAACTGAAGCTGAAAGGTTAGTTGACCGTGCTTATGAAAATACCCAGCCGTATTCCGCAAGGGCGAAAGCTTTTCCTTCGAACCCATCCATTGGGCAAACATGCGTTATTGATGTAACGATTCACGTTGACGATGCCGCAACAGCTGCTGGAATTGCTAGTGAAATTATGGCTGCTTCGCCTTATGTGACTTTAGCAGCCGCGCTTTATGCTGCCAATATATTACTTACGGCTGGAAGTATGATATATGGATATACAGTTGTACTCCATATTAGTTATACCTATGGATATACAAACGATGGTGTTTTAGGTTGGACCCCGGGCTATGTATCTTATGAGATTTATTAATTGAGAGGTATGCTATGAAATATAAGGGAAATGTCTATTCGTATTTTAATTTATCAGGGATATTATTTTGTATTTTTATTGCATGGGCATCCTATTACAATTATAAGAATTTACAAATAACCGGACTTTTGGCTTTTTTTGTATTCTGCGTATTGAAGTGTGCAATGCTTGCAAAATTTAAAAAAGATATACTTGAAAAAGATACTCCCTTATTATTTAAAGTTTCTAACCATGTGTTTGGAATAGCATTTATTATCATGGATATCTTTATCTTTTATGTAAATAGGTGATCACTGGTCGCCTATGTTAAAGGAACTTAAGGCGGAAATACACATGGATGCATTTCCGCCTTTTACTATGCAATTGGAAATTTAGATAAGTCGTTTCTATATTTGTAGTAAGTGCCGCGACTGATGCCGATTACTTTCATGCAGTCAGATGGACAAAGATCTCCACCAAAGAGCGTATCACGTTTCAGAATAATATTTTTTGCCTTTCGTTCCTTCTCGGTGATGCACCGGCCACGAGGCCGGCCGAGCTGCTTTCCAGAACGTCTGGCTGTTTCTAATCCCTCGATCGTTCGTTGCCTGAGATCATCCAGTTCCTTATGGGCCTGTTGAAAGGCAATACGGACTTGCTTTTCTGCAAGCTTCACTTGATATGCTTCGATGGCCTCCAGAATTATATCAACCTCCGTGCCAGTCCGTGGAATTTGCATCTGACAGGCTTCCCGATATACCTCCGTGTTGATCCCAGGCTCCACGAAGAAAAACAAGTTCACTTTTCTTTTATACAGATCCAGGTACTCCTTTACTCCATCATCCTCATCACGGGCCATTCTGGAAACCGAATCAAAATAGATATTATCTCCAGGCATAAATCTGGGATAATATCTCCGCCACTTAGGCCGATCCTGTGTGCTACCAGTAAAAATTTCCTTGATGATAACAAGGTTCGGATCCGGACACATCAGGCGGATGTTGCGCTCCTGTCGTTCCACGTTCTGAAATTTTGTAGAAATCCTTATATATCCATAGTTCAATGCACATCTCTCCCGATTGTATGAAAAAAATGTTATATTTATAGTGTACAGATGATTGGCAATATACGCAAGTTGAAACTGTATAAAAAAACGACCGTTTTTTTCGCACACTTATATCTTTCATTATCTGAGCACTTATTGTATAATATAAACGTAAGCTTTTTATCATACACATTGGAGGATACCTCATTGATATACGGATAAAGGACCTAAAATGGTCCGACATTGATGGAGACTCCATCCGTATACAACGCTTTGTAGATGATAAGAACCGAGTTATCAATTCTATTAAGGGCAATACAGCAGACGGAATTCGCTCCATGCCACTGACACCTGCAACAAAAGCCATTCTCAGCCGGATCCGAAAGTTACAACCCGATAATCAGGAATTTATCTTTTATCGTGGCGACAGCCCATTGGCAACAGTTACTTTCAATCGCCGTTTGAAAAAATGTTGTGAGGACTTAGGCATCGAATACCGCTCCTCCCACAAGCTGCGTTTCTCGACAGCATCTATCATGTATAAGAATGGTATGGAAGATACAGAGTTACAAAAACTGCTTGGTCATACGACACTTTCCATGACACAACACTATTTATGCAATATTACTTCCAATGAAGAGACAGCAAGTAAAATGGCCGCTATTCTCGGTTAAGGTATAGCGACCATTTTACGATTCTAATAAAGGAGATATGAGCTTCTGCTTGCGCAAACACACTCTCTTCTAAATATTTTTTTGTAAGGACAGCCGGAGCATAAATCTTGTTGAGCTGCAATTCCTTTATAGCTATAAGCAGATCAGCAATACTCATTGCTATCAGAAGCCTTGTTTGCGCAAACGATATATAGTCCTTTTAATGCATTGAAAATGTGCCAGATTCAAGATCAAATCAATTTATTGTATGAATATAGATAGGTAAATCTTCATACAATGCACTGTTTTCAGACCGCAAACACGCGCAAACATCAAAATTATAAAGCAAAAACCCCAGAACTCTTATAAATAAAGGATTCTGAGGCTCTCATAAGAGAGGCGACAACCAGATTTGAACTGGTGATCAGGGTGTTGCAGACCCACGCCTTACCACTTGGCTATGTCGCCATATTTAGTTAAATGACCCCAACGAGGTTCGAACTCGTGTTACCGCCGTGAAAGGGCGATGTCTTAACCGCTTGACCATGGGGCCTTAAATATATACTACCATATTTACATGCCTCTGTCAACCGGGTAGTATTACCAGTCATCAGGTTCATCGGATAGTACGAAAAAAGCTCCCCGAGTAGGACTCGAACCTACGACAGCGCGGTTAACAGCCGCGTGCTCTACCGACTGAGCTATCGAGGAATACTGAAGGAACATACCTTCAAAACCACATATTGAAATCCATCTTCACCGCTTCATCAACCAACCAGACCTTCCTGGATAAGCCCTCGACCGATTAGTAACAGTCAGCTCCGTACATTACTGCACTTCCACCTCTGCCCTATCTACCTCGTCGTCTTCAAGGGGTCTTAC
>NZ_JAVYJB010000014.1:0-77938 GCF_032490495.1 Pilosibacter fragilis
ATGAAAAAGAGTTAGAGAGTCTTATGCCATGGTCAAAAGATCTTCCGGCTGAGTGTTATAGCAAGCGCCGCAAATGAGCGGCGCTGTATTTGGCGTGGGGCGAAGGATTTGACCTTTACGATATTATTTATATGCTGGAAGATTATACAGGGCTTACAGAGGGCTACTGTATTCTGGGTATCAGAGTAACAGACTATACGGGTAAGATGTCCGAAACGGACACAGAAAGCGGGGCGGTAAATGTTTGAGTTTATGGACGGCGTAGTAGATGCGATGGAAGAAACGGGAAAGGTAGTAGTAGACGGGGTGGTATATTGCCTGATATGCGTAGCTAAACTGGCGTTGATAATAACAGCGCCAGTATGGGCGCTGCCGTATACGATATGGAGAAAGGGGCGTAAGCAGTGAAATACAGACAGTGGAAAAAGAACTATAAGAAAAAGCATGGAGTAAACCCGCCGTTAGAGCTGGACAAGCGAAAACAGCGCAGGCTTGCAAGAAAAATGGCAAGACAGATAAATAAAACCTTGCCAACAGCAGCAGAAACATTGACGGCAGCTATTAACCGCTGGGCGCAGAGTATAAAGCCAGCACTGGCGACATTATGCGAGAACGTAGCAGCGGCGTTTAGCAATATGGCAGCAGGATTGAGAGAAGAAAGCGAGGCGGTAGAAAATGACTAATATTTTACTGGGAATTATAGCACTGGAATTGCTGGCTATATTTTCAAAGCTGGACAAACTGGAAGAGAGGGGCAGAGAGAATGAATAACGTATCACTTACAGGGCGGCTTACAAGAGAGCCAGAGCTTAGATATGGCGGGCAGGACAATAGCACAGCTATTACCCGCTTTACGCTTGCAGTAGACGACGGGAAAGACACAGATTTTATAAATATTAAGTGTTTCGGACGTACTGCGGAATGGGCGCAGAAATGGTTAAGCAAAGGCAGCAGGGTAGAGGTTACTGGCAAGATTAAAACAGGCAGCTACGAGAGCCAGCGCACGGGCAGTAAGGTATATTACACAGAGGTTGTGGCAAATAGCGTAGGCTTTGGAGAGAGCAAAGCAGAGGCAGAGGCGAGAGGGCAGCAGCTGCCGGAGAGTGACGGGTTTATGAATATCCCAGAGGGAGCAGACGAAGAGCTACCGTTTAATTAACAGAAAGCGAGGTACAGAACATGGAGCAGGAAGAAACAAAGACAACAGCGGCGGCAGGGGTAGAAATGCCGCCAGAGGCTGAAAGCTGGGTACAGCTGCATGAAAGCGAATTAACAGAGCTGATGCAGAAACAGGCAAAGGCTGCAATAACGGAACTGAAACGACAGGAAAAGCAGGAGAGGAAGAAAGAGAAATACCACAATACTTTTACGCTTATGAAATGTTACCGTGATGCGGTTTTTCATATCGAGAACGCCATAAGCGACGGGCAGCAGTTAGAGCTTAAGGGCATGACGGACGAGCAGCAGCGTACATACTTAGAGAGTATCAGACGCACACGCTTTAAGACATTGATAATGACAGCACATATAGACAAGGCAGTAGAAGAGATAGAGCGTCGCAGAGAGGCAGCAGGCAGAGGCGTAGAGTACAAGGCTTTTGAAATGTATTTCATGCAGGGTATGGACTATGCGGAAATTGCAGAGGAACTGGACACAGGAAAGAACACACCGAGGCGCTGGGTTACGGGCATCATAAACGAGCTGTCAGTATTATTGTGGGGGATTGACGAAGAGAGGGTAAAGTAAGTGTTTGAAAAAATAAAAGCATGGATAAAAAGAAAGCGGGAAACAGCGAGAGAACAGCAGGCGGCAGACAGGTTGATAAAGCATATAGAGCAGGCGTTAGGATTTGAGCTTTACGAGCAGCTAAGAGCAGCAGGCGTGCCAGTAAGAGAAATGATAACAGAGCAGCAGCGGGTAATATCGTGGTAAAAACGTGGTGTTTACATGGGAAAACAAAAGAGATACAATGGTAGCATGAAATGAGTAGGCGATAGCTTAAGCCATGTGCGGCAGCAGTTGCCTACTCTTTTTCTATTCATTCTTTAGCCTCCACCCAGCGCATGAAACTTAGGGCGCTGGGGAATGAAGAAAGAGAGGGGACAGTATGAAAGCATGGGCTAAGAGTTTTTATTTATCAGCGGCATGGGAAAAAACCAGAGCCGCTTATTTAATGTCACAAGATTATATTTGTGAACGCTGCGGGCAACCAGCAAAGATAGTGCATCATAAGCGCTGGCTTAACAGAGAGAACATAAACGACATAAGCGTTACGTTGTGCTGGGATAACTTAGAGGCGTTGTGCCAAGACTGCCACAACAAGGAACACCACAAACAGGAGAGACATAAGCGGTATCGGTTCGACGAGAACGGCGGCATACTCCCCCCATATCAGAAAAATAATTAAAGGGGGCGAATACCGAGGGGGATACCCTAAAATTACCCTACGGGCGTGCGCACGGGTGGTGTAGGGGGTGTGGTGCGGCGCAGGAATGGAAAGCGGGGTAAAGGAATGGCAACAAAGAAAGAGAAAACCAAAGAACAGAGGATAAAGACAGAAAAGACCAGACTTAAAGGAATTTTTAAGGACTTAGACGAAAACAAAAGAAAATTAGTAACGCCGCTGATAGAAAAGGCTGCATTTATGAGCGTTGAGCTGGACGACTTGCAGGCGACACTTGAAAAAGACGGCTGGACGAGTGAATACCAGAACGGGCAGAACCAGTGGGGAACAAAGAAAAGCCCAGAGGCAGAAACATACATAGCGCTTAGTAAGAACTATGCAGCAGTAATAAAGCAGCTGACGGAATTAGTACCAGCTGCAAAACGAAAGACAAGCAAGCTGGCAGCCTTGCGGGAAGAGTAAGCAGGATTGCCGCCATATCGAAATTATATCTATGAGTACCACGCAAAGATTACAAGCGGCGAAATCATAGCGGGAAAATGGATAAAAAAGATATACGAAATCATTATAAACGGGCTGCAAAAGCAAGAGTATTTTTTTAATGCAAAGGCAGCAAACAAGGCTATAAAATTCATAGAGAATTTTTGCCACCACAGCAAAGGGCGTAATGATTTAATCAAATTGGAACTATGGCAAAAAGCCATAGTTTCTGTTGTTTTTGGCATACAAGACGCAGAAAAAATACGTGTTTTCCGTGAAATTTTTATTGTTATTGGCAGAAAAAACGGAAAAAGTTTATTTGCATCTGCGATTATTGCATATATGGCATATTTAGAGCCAGAGTACGGGCAAGAGATATATTGCTTAGCACCAAAATTAGACCAAGCCGCATTAGTGTATGACGGATTTTATCAAATGGTACAGGCAGAGGACGAATTAGCAGAGCTGGCAAAGAAAAGGCGCAGCGATATTTATATTGCAGAGAGCAACACGGTAATAAAACCGATTGCTTTTAACGCTAAGAAGTCCGACGGATTTAACCCGCAGCTTGTAGTATGCGACGAAATGGCAGCATGGAGCGGAGACGCTGGACTTAAGCAGTACGAGGTTATGAAATCTGCTTTAGGCGCACGTACTCAACCAATGATATTAAGCATAAGCACTGCGGGATATATCAACGACAGTATTTATGATGAACTGATGAAACGTAGCACAAGTTTCTTGAAAGGAAACAGCAAAGAGCGCAGGCTATTACCATTCCTTTACATGATTGATGATATAGAGAAGTGGAACGACATAGACGAGCTTAAAAAGGCTAACCCTAACATGGGTGTATCTGTAAAAGAGAGCTTTTTTATAGACGAAATAGCCGTAGCAGAGGGCAGCTTAAGCAAAAAAGCAGAGTTCCTTACAAAGTATTGCAATATCAAACAGAACAGCTCTATTGCATGGCTGGAATATCAGACAGTAGAGAGCGCAGGCGTAGAAAAGACCTTAGAGGACTTTAGGGACTGCTACGCAGTGGGCGGCATTGATTTAAGCCAGACAACAGACTTGACGGCGGCAAGCGTGGTTATTCAGAAAGACGGCATACTGTATGCGTTTACACAGTTCTTTATGCCACGGGGCAGGCTGGAATATTTGCAGGCTACGGACGGTGTGCCGTATGACATTTTTGTAAAAAAAGGACTGATAACACTAAGCGGCGAGAACTACGTAGACTATCACGACGTTTACGGCTGGTTTACTATGCTGCTGGAAGATTACGGCATACGACCTCTAAAAATTGGATACGACAGATACAGCGCCCAGTATCTTATTACCGATATGGCAAATTACGGTTTTCACATGGACGACGTTTACCAAGGCGAAAACCTTACACCAGTTATACGGGAATTTGAGGGCATCATAAAAGACGGCGATTTTAAGATTGCCGACAACAATTTACTAAAGACACATTTCTTGAATGTTGCGCTTAAGCACAACATGGAAACAAGAAAATTCAGACCTATAAAGATTGAGCAGCGGGCGCATATCGACGGCTTTGTATCTGTCATAGATGCAATGACCGTGCGGCAGAAATACTGGGAAGAGTGCGGCGAGCTGCTTAAAAATGCCGCATAGAAAGGAGCGTAAACGGCATGAAATTTTTAGATTACCTTTTTCATGGTAAAGAGCTGCGATATATCGACAGCTATTTTAAAATGCTGAACGGATACAGCCCGACGTTTACCAGCTACAACGGCGGCGTATATGAAATGGACTTAACCAGAACAGCAGTAAATAGTTTTGCTACGCATTGCAGCAAATTAAAGCCAGAGATTGAGGGCAGCGCCCTTAAGTCGCTGGAAAAGACACTACAGCATAAGCCTAACTATTTCATGGATACAACAAAATTTATTAAACGTCTGGCAACGTATGTAGCGGTGGAACACACCGCTTTTATTATACCTATCGACGACGAATACGGACGGCTTTGCGGCTGGTATCCGTTGAGAGCGCAGCGTTGCGAGGTAGTAGAGGCAGCAGGGCAGGTATATTTACGTTATCTTTTTGCGAATGGAGAGTATGGAGCGATAGAGTTTGAGCGTGTAGGCATTATGACAGATTTTGAATACACAGACGACCTTTTCGGAGAAGATAACAGGACGCTTAAGCCGACAATGCAGCTGATACATACGCAAAATGAGGGAATTATAAACGCTGTAAAAAATTCTGCAAATATTCGTTTTCTGGCAAAGGTAGCAAATATGTTAAAACCAGAGGACATAAAGAAAGAGCGGCAGCGTTTTACAGAGGATAACTTAAGCGCAGACAATGACAGCGGCATGATTATTTATGATAACAAGTTTAGTGAACTGAAACAGGTAGAAAGCAAGCCGTATACACCAAACGCATTGCAGATGCAGCATATACAGGAAAATGTATGTACGCATTTTGGTACAAATATGGATATTCTGCAAAATAAGTTTGATGAAAATACGTGGAACGCTTACTACGAGGGAAAAATAGAACCGTTTGCAATACAGTTATCGCTTGTTATGACAAATATGAGCTTTACCGAAAGAGAAAGAGCATGCGGTAACGCTATTTTCTTTTCTGCAAACCGTCTGCAATATGCCAGCAATGCAACAAAGCTAAGCGTAAGCACGCAGCTTTTCGACCGTGCGCTACTGAACAGAAACGGCGTAATGGATATTTGGAATATGGCGCACGTAGAGGACGGGGAAAAGTATTATATCCGCAAGGAGTATACAGAGGTAAGCGAACTGCAAAAGAGCAATGAAAAACCGCAGATAATCATACAGCAAACGCCAGCAGCGACAGGACAAGCGACAGAGCCGCAGCAGACACCGCCAGCGGCAGCAGGAGAGCCGACAGGCGAGCTGAAAGAGAAAGAGGGTGTAAATAATGCCGATTAAGAAAGAACGGGAATATAGGGCGCTGGCTGCGCCATTAACTGCACAGGCAGCAACAAAACTGATACAGACAGAGTATTACGTAGAGGGCTATGCAACTACGTTTGATACACCGTACTTATTATATGAATTTGAGGACGGTACAAAGATTTACGAAAGAATAGACGCACACGCACTGGACGGCGCAGATATGAGCGACGTTATCATGCAGTACGACCATGAGGGCAGGGTATTTGCCAGACAATCTAATAAGACGCTGATTTTACAGCCAGATTACAAAGGGCTTAAGGTGGCAGCTGATTTGGGTAAGACAGATTTAGCCCGTGGGTTGTACCAAGACATAGACGCAGGCATGATAAATAAAATGTCGTGGGCGTTTACGGTAGCAAAGGAAAGCTACGACAGGGAAACACACACACGAAATATTTTGAGAATTAAAAAGGTTTATGATGTATCAGCCGTGAGTATTCCAGCAAACGGAGATACTGAAATAAGCGCCCGTGCTTTTGCGAATAGGAGATATGAGCAGGAGCGGCAGGAGTTGCTTAAAAGACGGGCAGCAATACTAAAGATTAGAGCGAGCTTATAAAAAACAAAGACAAGAAAGGAAACATAACCATGAGATTAAAAGAAATCGAGGAAAGATTAGCAGCAATTAAAAACGAGCTTACCACAAGAGCAGCGGAGCTGAAAGAGGAAGAAATTACAGCGTTGGAAAATGAGGTAACGGCTTTACAGGAAGAGAGAGCAGCAATTAAGGCGGCGGCAGAAAAGCGTAGCGCATTGCTTGCAAGAATTGCAGCAGGAGAAAACGTAGGAGACGGCGAGGGCGACGGCAGCGGACAGCAGAGAGTGCTTAGAAATTTTAAGGGAGCAGCTGGCGAGGGAGACAACGACGACAAATACGGCAGCATGGAATACCGCAAAGCATTTATGAAATACGTATGCAGAGGCGAGGCACTGCCGAAAGAGTACAGACAGAGCGAAGTAAGCAAGAGTACAGACGTAGGCGCAGTAATTCCTACGACAGTGCTTAACCAGATTGTAGAAAAGCTGGAAAGCACAGGTATGATTTTGGCACTTGTAACCAGAACAGCATACAAAGGCGGCGTATCTATTCCCGTATCCACTGTAAAGCCTACTGCAACATGGGTAAATGAGGGAGCAGGCAGCGACAAGCAGAAAAAGAATATTGCAAAAGACGGCATGATTACTTTTGCATACCATAAGCTGCGCTGCGCAGTAGCTGTATCGCTGGAAGTAGATACAATGGCAATCAGCGCTTTTGAGACACTGCTTATTAACAATATCGTTGAGGCAATGACAAAGGCACTGGAACAGGCGATTATTGACGGAAACGGAACAGGAAAGCCGAAAGGAATTTTAGCAGAGACACCAGCAGACGGGCAGACAATCGAAAGCGCCGCACCGTCTTACGCAGATTTGATTAAGGCAGAGGGTGCATTACCTATGGCTTATGAAAATGGCGCTGTATGGTGCATGAGCAAAAAAACCTTTATGGAATACGTAGGCATGACAGACAAGAACGGGCAGCCTATCGCAAAAGTGAACTACGGAACATCTGGAAAGCCCGAAAGAACGCTTTTAGGTAGAACCGTTGTACTTTGTGATTATGTAGCAAGCTACAGCGCAGCACTTGCGAAAGATACAATTTTTGCGTTCCTTTTCAATTTCAAGGACTACGTGCTTAATACCAACTACTCTATGGGAGTAAAGAAGTATGAGGACAACGACACAGACGACCAGATTACAAAGGGCATTATGCTTGTAGACGGCAAGGTAGTAGACAAAAACAGCCTTGTAGTTGTAAAGAAAATCGAGGCAGTGTAATTAACAAGGCAGCTGGTGTATAAGCACTGGCTGCCAGAAAGCGAGGTAGACCATGAAAGGGCATTTAGACGCTAAAGAGCTGGAAAGCTACAAGAAAGAAGATTTGCAGGAACTGGCAAAGCAGCTGGGAGTAGATGCAGAGGGAACAAAAAAAGAAATTGCCGCACGCTGCGCAGCAGTCGAGGTAGAGATACCAGACGACAGCGAACTTACAGAAGAGGAAAAGAAAGCAGCGGAAGAGGCGGCGGCAGAGGCAGCAGCCAAAGCCGAGGAAGAGAGAAAGGCGGCAGAGGCAGCAGCCAAAGCCGAGGAAGAAAAGAAAACAGCAGGACTGGTAAAAGTGAGAGTAAAGAACCGTTTTCTTGATAAGGAATTGAACCAGATTAAGGATACAGGAGATACTTACACAGTAACCAGAGAACGTGCAGCAGTTCTGGTAAATGCAGGAGTAGCGGAAGAAACAGAGTAAGAAAGAGGGTGCAGGCTATGGCAGCAACTGCCACAACATTAACCGAAAAGATGCGGGCGGCGCTGCGTATCAGCAGCACAAGCGAAAAAATCACGGAAGAAATAAACGACTGCATAGCCGCCTGCAAAATGGATTTGCAGGACGTAGGCGTAAAGAAACTGGAAGAAACAGACGCACTGATTATTAGAGCCATTACGCTATACTGCAAGGCAGAATTTGGATACTCTGATAAATCAGAGCAATTCTGGAAATCTTACGAGTGCCTTAAAATGCACTTAAGCCTATCCAGTGAATACACAGGCGGCGTTACGCCAGATACTGCGGACGACGAAGTAGGAGAGCAGGATATTAAGGATTTGTTTGGATAGGAGAAATAAGAGCAATGGCAATTAAGAGAGTTACATACGATACCCTTAAATTTCTGGTAGCGGAAATTAAAGAACGCTATGCAGAAAAAGGCGACATAGGGGCGCTGGGGGGGCTTGATAAGGTAGCTGTAGAAAATCTTACAGAAGATTTGAAAAGCCTTATAAACGGGAAAGCAGATGCAGCTACAACACTTGCAGGCTATGGAATTAAAGACGGAATGACCGCAACAGAGGTAGCCGCCGCTATTTCCACAGCGATTGCAGGGACAGACCACTTAAGCCGTGTAATGGTAGACAGCACGGGAGACATTGATACAGTAGCGGACGACGCAGAAAAGAAAATTTACATGGTAAAAAATGCCAGTGGAGAGGCAGGAAACCTTTACAGCGAATACATGGTAATTAACGGTAAACTGGAAAAGGTGGGAGACTGGAAAGTAGACTTAAGCAGTTATGCAAAGACTACGGAAGTAACGGCAGCCATTGCAAATGCACTGACAACATACGCAAAGACCGCAGACGTGACAAAAGCAATCAACGAGGCAGTAGCGGGACTTATCCAACTGGACGACTTAAGCGTAACAGTTACGGGTGCAGGCAATGTGATTACAGGGCTTGCGTATGATAACAAAACAGGCAAATTTACAGCTACAAAAGGAATAACGGCACTGACAGCAGCAGACCTTACAGAAATTACGCAGCAGGAAATAAAAGCCTTGTTTGCATAAGTGAGGTGCTGGCATGAGGTGGTTTAGCTTTACCAGCTTAAAGGCATTGATACAGGAAATGAAAGCCAGAGAAAGCAGCAATATGCAGGCTGTAAATAATACGTTTTCAGAAGTTTACGAAAACATGGAAACATTGGACGGGCGCATAGATGCCTTAGAGCATAAAACAGATGCTGCATATCTGGGTAACTGCTATTGCGGTAGCGTTTATTTGGGCTATGTGTCCGAAACGGACACCTAAAAGAGAGGTAAGGTATGGACTGGGTAGACGAAATAACGCTGATAAGCGAGGCAAGCGAAAAAGACAGGGTAAACAAAAACGGATTTGCGACAAAGCCGAAAGAAAGCACCCGTACTGTATTTTGTAATAAAAAATCAGTGGGGTATAGCGAGTATTTCAAGAGCCAGCAGACAGGAAAGCTGGTAGAGGCAAAGTACGAGGTACATAAGGCAGATTATGGCGGCGAGGACGTAGTAGAAGTAAACGGGCGGCGCTATTTTGTACTTAAGACCTACGATACAGGGACAGACACCATAGAGCTTACGCTTACAGATTTACGCCACAGAAACGAGGTGTAAGCATGGGAGAATTTAATACAGTCGGGCTGGAAGATATTATAGACGCTTTCGGCAGGAGAGAAACCGCCACGGTTGAGGCAGTACCGAAAATGCTTAAGGCTGGCGCAGATGTGCTGATAGAGGCACAGAAAGCAGAGGCACAGGCAATGGGACTGAACGAAACGGGCGGTTTTATCAATTCCATAAAAGCTACGGACGTAAAGGGCGACGATACGGAGAAATACGTAGAGATATACCCGCAGGGACGGGCAGGGCATGGAAACGACAGGAAAGGCGATAAAAGCAAAGTGCGCTATGCAACAATCGGCTTTGTGGCAGAATACGGGACAAGCAGCCAGCAGGCACGCCCGTATATGACAACGGCAAACGCCAAGGCGCACGAAAAGGTAGTAGAGGCGCAGCACAGTATATGGGAGAGTGAAACGGGCAAATGAGCATACAGGAGATTTTAGAAAGCGCAGGGCTGCCAGCCCAGAGGGGCGTATACACTGGACGGGATAAGCCGGACGCATACTATACGTTTCTGCGGCTGCTGGGTACGTCTGCGGTAAATGCAGACGACGAAGAGAAAGAGCGCAGGGAAATGTATAGAGTTACGCTTTTCCATAAGGGCGATTTTGAGGCGCAGCTTGATAAGACAAAAGAGGTATTGATAGCAGCAGGCGTTTATATCAACAGCATAGATGCAGAAAGCTACGAAACAGAAACGGGGTACTGGTTAGTGCCTATCACAGTCGAGATTTTGAAAGAGGAGTGATTAAACAATGACACTGGGACTGAAAGATTTATATTATGCCGTATGCACAGAGGCAGACGGCGTAGAAAGCTACGGAGCGCCTAAGAAAATGGCAGAGGCAATGACAGCCGATTTATCCGTAAAGACCGCAGACGGCAGTTTATATGCAGACGATACGTTAAGCGAGAGCGTCACGGAGTTTGCAAGCGGCACGCTTAAGCTGGGAATTAAAGACCTTACGCCGGAAGTGCTGGCAGAGCTGCTGGGGCAGGAAGTGGACGAGAACAGCGTAGTATGGGCTGGAAAAGAGGACGAGCCGCCGTATGTTGCGGTAGGGTTCAGAGCAAAGAAAACGGGCGGCAAATACCGCTATGTATGGCTGCTTAAAGCAAAATTCAAAGTACCGTCTGAAAAGTATGAAACTAAGGGCGAGAGCATCAAGTTTAATACGCCGGACATTGAGGCAGATTTTACAGCCAGAAAGAAAGATAACCGCTGGAAAGCAGACTTTGTGGGAACAGAGGACAGTAAGGCGGCTAAGACATGGTTTACAGCCGTACCCGAACCGGCAGCGGCAATGAAGGAAGTATAAGAGAAAGGAGAGAGGCGCAGCGCAGGCTGCGCCTTAATTTATAGCATGAGCGCAATTAAAGACGGACGTATGCCCGTAGAACTGAACGGCAAGACCTATTATTTACTGTTTTCCCTTAATGCACTGGACGAGATGCAGGACAGATTTGGGGGATATGACAAGCTGGACAAGGCTTTTGACCAGAGTAACCCGACCATGATTAAAGATTTACGCTGGTTGCTTACCCTCATTATCAACGAGGGCATGGAAGAGGGAGAAACACCGCTTACAGAGCAGCAGGTAGGTAAGTTAATTCATATCGGCAATCTGCCGCAGATTAAAGACGCTATTTTCTCTGCTTTTGTATATTCCACAAACGGCGGGGAAGAGAAAGAGGCAGCAGACGGAGAGGCAGACACAACAGAAGAGGGAAACAGAGTAGCCGTGCAGGACGAATAGACACCGCACGGCTGCTTTATATAGCAATGGCTATGCTGCATTACACGGAAAGCGAGGCGTGGAAAAAGACACCTTACCAGATTATTAAGCTATTCGGCTATCACAAGGAGTATAACCCGCACATTTTCGGGCAGGAAAGCAGCAGCGCACCAGCACAGGCAGCAGAGGGCATGGACGACATAGACATAGCGTTAGGGGGCTTGTAAATCATGGCTGATAAAACAGACAATATTAAAACCAAACTTAGTTTTGACGGCGAGGCACAGTATAAAGCAGCCTGCAAAGAGATTAACAGCACCCTTAAGCTGCTTAACTCTGAAATGAAACTTGTAACGGCAGAGTATAAGAGCAATGCGAGCAGTGCAGAGGCGCTGAAAGCCAAGCAGGAAGTATTACGCAAAACTTACGACGAACAAAAGAAAAAGGTAGAGGAAACAGAAAAAGCCCTTGCAAAGTGCAAAGAGGCTACAGGAGAGAACAGCGAGGCAAGTAAAAAGCTGGAAACGCAGCTTAATTACCAGAAAACAGCCCTTGCGAATACAGAAACAGAGTTAGGAAAGACCACTACAGAGCTGGACAAGGCAGAAAAAGCCGCAGACGGAATGGGAAACGAGGTAGAGGACAGCGGCAAACAGGCGAAAGAGGCAACAAGCAAATTCAGTGGCTTTACAGAGGTTGTAAAAAAGGTTGCAACAGCAACGGCAGCAGCGGTGGCGGCAATCGGCACGGCAGCCGTAGCAGCAGGCAAGGCACTTTATGATATGGCGAGTGATACGGCATCTGCGGGCGACCAGATAGACAAGGAAAGCCAGAAAATGCAGATAAGCGCAAGCCTATACCAGCAGTTAAGCTATGCCTGCGAGAGAAGCGGCAGCAGCGTAAGCGACTTAACAAAAGGCGTTAAGAACATTACTACAGAGCTGGGGAAAACAGCAGAGGGAGCGAAAGGCGCAGGGGCAAGTTTTGAGGCTATCGGCGTATCGCTGAAAAATACAGACGGAAGTATAAAAAGCACGGAGCAGGTGCTTTTAGAGAGCATAGACGCACTGGCGGGCATGGAAGATGAAACACAGCGAAATGCAGCCGCACAGGATATTTTTGGAAAGAGCGCAGCCGAGCTTTTACCGTTGCTTAATTCTGGCGCAGACGGAATTAAGCAGCTTATGGACGAAACAGAAGAATATGGCATGATAATGTCGGACGAGGCAGTAGCAGCAAGCGCAGCGTTTGAGGACAGTTTAAGCCGCCTGCAATGGACATTTAGCGGCGTAAAGAACAGTATCACTGGCGAAATGCTGCCGTCTATCACAATGATTATGGACGGGCTAAGCGACCTTATGGCGGGGCAGGACGACGCAGGCGAGAAGATAAAGCAGGGCGTTACTGGAATAATCAGCAATATTTCACAAATGATACCGCAGATATTGGAAGTGATAACGAATATAGCAGGGGCAGTGCTGGAAAGCGCACCCTCTATTATGCAGGCATTGGCGCAGGGAATTATAACGGCGCTGCCTACGTTATTGCCGACCATAACAAACGTAGTAACCAGCATTGCAACTATGCTGATACAGCTACTGCCGCAGATTTTAGAGGCGGGTATGCAGATACTCATAAGCCTTGCGCAAGGTATCGCACAGGCGCTGCCTACATTGCTGCCGACAATCGTAACGGTGGTTACGAACATTGTAACCATGCTGATAGAAAATATACCGCTGCTGATTACAGCAGCCTTACAGCTTATTACAGGGCTGGCGCAGGGACTGGTAGCAGCGTTGCCCGTACTGATTGAGGCGCTGCCGGAAATCATAACGGCTATCATAAATGCGTTGATTGAGGGTATACCGCTTATTATCGAAAGTGCGGGCGATATTATAGTTGCGCTGATTGACGGCATCATAGATGCAATACCGCTTTTAATCGCAGCTATGCCGCAGATTATTGCAGCCATTGTAACAGGACTGATTACGGGGCTGCCTAAGATTTTGACGGCAGCAGGCAAGCTGGTAACAACAATCATAAACAAGATAAAAGAGCTGCCTACTCTGATACAGCAGGCAATCGCTGCGGGCGTTGAGAAAATAGCAGAGTGGGGCGCAAATATGCAGGAAAAAGGCGACACGGTTATAACAGATTTTGTAACGAAAGTTATAGATATTGTTAAGGAGCTGCCGCAGAAAATCTGGAACAGTATAGTAAGCGCAGTTACCAGAGTGGCTACATGGGGCGCAAATATGCAGACCAAAGCCAAAGAAGTAATGAACACAATGCTTATGAACATTGTAACGATTGTGAAAGAAACGCCTGCTAAAATCTGGAACAGCATAGTAGGAGCAGTTACCAGAGTGGCTACATGGGGCGCAAATATGCTTACGAAAGCCAAAGAGGTAATGAACACAATGGTAACAGGCATTGTTACTATCGTGAAAGAAGTACCGCAGAAAATCTGGAACAGCATAGTAGGAGCAGTTACCAGAGTGGCTACGTGGGGTACAAATATGCTTACGAAAGCCAAAGAGGTAATGAATACAATGGTAACAGGCATTGTTACTATCGTAAAGGAAATACCAGAGAAGATATACAACAGCATTTCTGGCGCAATTTCCAAAGTGGCTACATGGGGTACAGAAGTAAAGAACAAAGCCGTAGAGGGCATGAAAAATGTAATTACTGGCATAACCGACGTATTTAAGGATATTGGCAGTACGTTTGCTGGGTTCGGTAAGAACATGGTAGAGGGCATCTGGAACGGCATACATGGAGCTACGCAGTGGATAAAGGACAAAATAAGCGGCTGGGTAGGTAATGTTACCGACTTCCTTAAGGGATTATTTGGAATTAACAGCCCGTCTAAGCTGATGCGTGACGAAATCGGCGTATATCTGGCGCAGGGTATCGGCGTTGGCTTTTCTGATGAAATCGGCGGCGTTAAGAAAATGATTGAGGACAGCGTACCGCAGGAGTTCGACGTAGGCGCAAAGGTAAACGTAGGCAAAGAGCTTACAGACGATTACGACGACAAAAAGCCAAAGCCGAGAGGTGGCGGCAGTGCAGCAGGCGGCGTAGTTGTCAATCAGTATATTTATGCGAATACTACGGACTACGCAAAGCAGCAGAAAGAGGCAGCCCGACAGTTCAGAATGATAGCAAGGACGGTGTAACGCATGGAAAATGAAAAACTGACTTACATAAATTCAAGGGGCGAGCGGTTAGAGCTGGGAGTAGACAGCGTATACCATTGCAACATAAGTAAAGACGTAGAGGGCATTTCCGGCGTTACGAGCGTCATTTACAGCACAAACAGTATGGGACAGCACGGCGACACCTACGTAGGGCAGCGTATCGAGGCAAGGGACATAGACGTAGTGGGGCATATCAACACACGGGATAAGGCGCAGGCATTGGAACTGCGCCGCCGTATGCTTAAGATATTTAACCCAGAGCTTAGCGCTACGCTGGTGTATGAGTACGGCGGCTTTAAGCGTGTGATTGATTGCAGGGCGTATGGAGAGCCTAAGATACTAAAGAAAGAGGTACTTTATGAGTTTGATTTACAGATAGAGTGTCTTAACCCGTTCTGGCGGGAGGAGGAAGAAACAAAGGAAGATATAGCAAGCTGGGTGGCTGCGTGGCATTTCCCTTGCGTTATCGAAAAGGACAGCACAAAGAGCATGATATACGGATACCGAGCGGAAAGCGTAATAGTGGACTGCTACAACGAGGGCGACGTATCCACAGGAATGAGGATAAGGTTTACAGCACTGGGGACAGTTTCAAACCCGATACTGCTTAATGTGGATACAGAGGAATTTATACAGATTAACGCCACTATGAAAACGGGCGACGTGATAGAGATTAACACGAAGTACGGCAGCAAGGGCGCTAAGCTGATAAGGGACGGCGTAGAAACCGACTATTTCCGCTACATTGATGTAGACAGTACATTTATGCAGCTTGCCATAGGCGACAATATGTTTAGGTATGATGCAGCCAGCGGCGTAAATTCTCTGGAAGTATCCATATTCTACAGCAAGGAATTTTTAGGAGTGTGACGGTATGGAGCTTAGAGTATTCGACAAGACAGTACAGCCGCTGGGAGCTATAGACGAGCTGGCAAGCCTGCTATGGCATACAAAGTATTTTGACGTAGGAACTTTTAGCCTGCTTGCGCCGATTACGGACAATAACAGCCGTTTGCTGGTAGAGGGTAACTTAATAACCAAGCACGACGGAAAAAAGGAAGTAAAGACCGCTGACGGCGGCGTATGGCGCAGGGCAGCGCAGATAACCTACGTACACATTACCAAAGACGAGAACGGCTTAGAGCAGTTAGAGGCACAAGGCTATATGCTTAGCTGGTGGCTTAATAAGCGCTGCATTTATCCGCAGATTGTGGCGACAGGTACAAACCAGTATCTTATAAACCTTATGGTAAAGAACAACTGCGGCAGCGCAGCAGGAACAAAGCGGCGTTTTCCATTGCTTACATTTCTGGCGCAGGAAACCATAGACGGCGTGGCGGTTGAATATGCAAACGAGGTATACGCACAACTGGGGCAGGAAGTAAAGGCAAGGGCGCAGGCTGGAAAGCTGGGCTATGACATTCTGCTTAACGAAAGAGAGAGACTGTTTGGCTTTTATCTGTATAAGGGCAATGACCTTACAGCCACAAATACCGAGGGTAACACACCCTGCATATTTTCAAGAGATTTTGATAATGTCAACGAGCAGGAATATACAGCCAGTATAGAGAACTGCGGCAACTTTATTTATGTGCAGGGAGCAGCTGACGACGACGGCAGCCAGCCAGTAACCACAGTGGACGGCGAGGGCGCAACGGGGCTGGATTTAGTAGAGGTATTCTGCGACGCTACGGACATTGCCAGAAAGTACCAGCAGGGGGAAACAGAGGTAACAATACCGCTGAATACCTATATTGCAATGCTGAAAACGAGAGGCAGCGCAGAACTGGAAAACTACGGCAAGAACATAAATTTTGTAAGTACCATAAATACAAATTCAAACTTAAAATTTAAGGCTGATTTTGATTTAGGCGACCGTATTACTTGCAAAGAAACCAAGTGGGGCATACAGATAGATGCACGCATTACAGAAGTAGCAGAAACATACCAGAAAGGCGAGGAAACCATAGAGGCGACTTTTGGCGACAGCCTGCCGACACTGGTAGACCAGATTAGGAAAGTGAGGTAGCAGAAATGGCAAACAGCTTACCGTTTAATGCCGTGGCAGTAGACGGAGAGTACGACAGGGTATATAAAGCCGAGGATTGGGCGTGGTACTTTGCTACTTTCATTGCAAACGGCATTTTTCCAAAGCCAAGCGACGGGCTACAGGTGGTAGCTTACAGCGGCATGGAAATAAGAGTAAATGCAGGCTATGCCTTTATAAACGGCTACGCCTTTAGAAATCCTGCAACGCTTAGCGTAACACTGGATACGGCAGAGGGAGCGCTTAACAGGGTGGACAGGGTAGTAGTTCGCTGGGATTTGCCGCAAAGAGATATGTATATTGCGGTGCTGAAAGGCACACCGTCTGCAAAGCCGACAGCAACGGCAGTAACACGCACTACGGAAATATGGGAGCTTGCGCTTGCAGATATTTACGTAGGCAAGGGCGTAACAAGGATACAGACGCAGAACATCACAGACCAGCGGTTTAATAGCGCAGTCTGCGGCATTGTAACAGGAACGGTGGAAGAGATAGACGCAAGCGTGCTTACAAAGCAGTTTACGGACTTTTTCAACACCTACAGCGCAGCCGTGCTGGACGAGTTCAGCGCATATAAGCAGAGTATGGAAAAGTACCTTACAGAGATTGCGGGCGTATATGACAGCTACGTAAGCAAGACAGAGGGCTTATTTGCACAGTATGAGAGCCAGTTTAACGAAAGATACAGCAGTTTTGAAAGCACGCTTGACAACTGGGACAAGGAACTTTTAAGCGCCTATACAGAATTTATGGCAAAAATTAAGTTATTCCAGTCGGACGCTGAAAACGAATTTAACACATGGTTTGAGAGTATCAAGGACAAGCTGGGCGAGGACATAGCAGGCAGCCTGCAACTGCAAATTGAAGAGCTGGCAGCAGCCATGCAGGAAGTGAAAAAGCAGGCAGAGGCAGGCACGAAAGAAACAAAAGAGGCAATAGCAGCGCTGGACGAGCGACTTAAGAGAGTAGAAAGCGGCTGGGGCATTGACTATAAGCATGATGCTGTGCTGGGATTGTGTTACATGGGTGCAGCATACATGAGCCAGCATTACGAAAGAACAGTAGAAACGGCAGTGTTAGGGGCTACCTACGTGGGTAATTCCTATCTTGCAAATACATTTTAGAAAGGCGGCAGACCATGAAAGGATTTCCTAAAGTATTAAAGACAAAAGAGGATTATTACAACTGCCTTGCTATGGTAGCAAGCGGAGAACTGGCGGCAGCAGATTTGCTGGCGAAAATCGAGAGCGCAGAGAACCAGCGTTATATTGAGTGTGGCGTAGCAGCTGTAGAGGAAGAGAAAAAGGCGGTTACGGTATATTACTGCGACGAGGCAGCGGTAGGTATGAAATTTGTAGCGGGCGACGTATCCGGCACGGTGCAGGGAGTAACACATATCCAGACCGACGAGGCAGCGGCAGCAGGAGAGGCAGGAAACGACAGAACAGCCCTTACACTTTCCAAAGCGGTAAAAGCGGGCTGCAAGGTAATTGCGCTGGAACGCACAGACACCGTGGCAGGAATGACAACAGACGACATTGCAGCACTGAAAGGAGTATTAAAGCAGTATGAGTAGATTATTAGTGGACGACGTTACAAAGACCGACGCAAGGGCGCTTTTGAACGTAAATAAAATGGCTACAATCAGCGATATTGTAGCACCGAGCAATGAGTACATTTACGCCAGCGGAGCAAATGAACTGACCGTAGTAGAGGGCTGCGTAATTGCCGTGGGTGGTGCTGGAATTTTCAAGACAGCAAATACCATTCTTACGGCTGCTAATCTGGACGCAGGCAGCGCTTTTGCGGTAGGTAAAGACTATTACGTATATATCTGCGACAGCAGAATTGACAGCGCAGACGAGAAATACGTAATTTCCCTTAACTCTACATACCCGACAGGCTGGAACGCTACAAACAGCCGTAAAATCGGCGGCTTTCATTATGGACGCTGCCGCAAGGTGGACAGCAATTTACAGCCGCTTAATGGCAGCAGTGTTATTTTTGGCACAGGCTGGGAAAGTGCAGTAAGCAACGGCATTGTACCACGTTCTGTATGGACACTGGGACACCGCCCGAAATGCAGCCCAGAGGGTATGGTATATTTAGGCGGTGGCACATGGGTAGATATTTACCTTAATTCTGACGACGGAGCAAAGGGCTTGAAATCAGAGTACGGCTGCGCACCTATGACGGGTACAGAAAGCATGAACTGGTATAACTTTGTAGAACGTCTGGCAAAGAGCGGTAAACGCCTGCCGAACTATGCAGAATTTTGCGCTTATGCTTTTGGCAGCCCTGCCGGACTGGATAACGCAAATACAAACGCATGGAGCGCCACCAGCAACACAGGTAGGGGCGTAACAGGCAGTGTGGTAAATGCCGTTTCTTCCGTGGGCGTTGTAGATGCCGTGGGGCGTGTCTGGGAGTGGCTGGACGAGCTTATTACAAGAGCGGAACACGCCACAAATGCAGACTACCACGCAAGCGTAGCGTGGGGCTGGGACAAGAAAAGCCCATTGAACACAGGCGAGAAGTCTTACGACGTTGGTAACATTTACCAGTATTACGCATATTCTCTGGCGGCGCTGCTAGCGGGCGGCAGCTGGAGCAATGGGGCGAATTGCGGCGCTCGTGCCGTGGGTTGCAGCTATTACCCGTGGAATGTCATTACGAACATTGGCGCTCGTGGGGCGTGTGACTCTCTGTAGACGGCGGGCGAAAGCCCAGCCGGATAAACGGGGGTAAGGCATGGACATACAGACAAAAACAGATATTATACACCAGAAAATATACGATTTTCTGCTATATATTTACCCTCTGCTTACGAAGTACCCAAAGTATGAGAAATTCAGTTTACAGACGGCGACCAGAAACGCAATTCTTGAAATGCTGCAAGAGGTTATAAAGTGGGATAAGACGGCAACGAAAAGCCATTTATACACGGTGGATACGGCATTGCAGGAAAGTAAAGAATTGCTGCGGCTGGCGCATGATTTGAAATATAGCGCCATGAACGCACGGCACTACGGCGAGAGCTGCCGCAAGCTGAAAGAAATAGGCGTTATGCTGGGCGAACTGATAGAAGAGGTAAAGACCAGAAAATAGCAGGATATGGGGCAGCTGCTTACTTACAGCCTCTGGCGGCGCTGATAGCGGGCGGCAACTGGAACAATGGGGCGAATTGCGGCGCTCGTGCCGTGAATTGCAACAATTACCCGTGGAATGTCAATACGAACATTGGCGCTCGTGGGGCGTGTGACTTAGTGAGAACATTACAGGCACAGAGTTCTACGGAATACTGGCAAGGACTTAGAAAGGGATAAGACCGAGTGTTTAATATCCTATAGTCAGAGCGGCTGTCCCGCCGTGAGGCAAAGAGAAAAAATACGGCTGCTGGTTAGTAGCTACGGCGAAAGGCAGGAGCTTAATACTTGAAGAGAGTAGGATACATTACCGATAAGGACGGGCGGCGCATTACGCTTTTAGAGGCTATGGGCGACTATGGAAACGTACAGAAAGCCTATAACAAAGCCAGAAAGTGTAAACGCCACAGAAAAGACGTACTGATTTTTACGAAAGACAAAGAGGAAAACTTAGACAAGGTGCGGGAAGATATTCTAAACCTTGCCTATGAGCCGAGCGAATACCATTACTTTAAGGTGTACGAACCGAAAGAGCGGCAGATAATGGCGCTGCCGTTCTATGACAGGGTGGTACAGCACGCCATAAACAACGTGTTAGAGCCTATATTTGATAAGAGGTTTATATCGCAGTCTTACGCCTGCCGGAAAGGTAAAGGTATGCACGCTGCGTCTGATACGCTAAAAGAGTGGCTGTATGAGTGGAACAAATACCACCCAGACCAGCCGCTTTATGCTATCAAGGCAGATATACACCACTATTTCCAGAGCATAGACCATGCGGTATTAAAAACTGAAATACGTAAGGTTATAAAAGACGCTGGGGTACTGGCATTGCTGGACAGGATAATAGACCACAACGGCAATATGCCGGACGGCGTAGGGATACCAGTAGGAAACCTTACCAGTCAGTTATTTGCAAATATCTATCTGGACGCATTAGACCAGTTTATTAAGCATGAGCTGGGCGTAGAGGCGTACATACGATATATGGACGACTTTGTAATATTAAGCCCAGACAAGGAACAGCTGCGCAGCTGGCTTGCACGGATAGAGCAATTCTTACGGGAAGAGCTTAAGTTAGAGTTTAACCCGAAAACTACCATACTGGCAGCAAAGAACGGTATAGACTTTGTAGGCTACAAACACAGGGCAACGCACAGGAAAGTACGAAAGGACAGCATAAAGCGCATAAAGCGTACTATCAAGAAGTGCGAGAGCGGGAAAATCACAAAAGAGCAGTTACAAAAGAGTATACAGAGCTGGACGGGACACGCAGGACATGCCGACAGCTATAACCTACGAAAGAAAATAGAAACGCTGGCAGAGGCAGCCATAGAAAAGGCTGCTTAAGCGGCAAAATGCAGGAGCGAGTACATGAGTAGCAATTTATTAAGGGTAGTACAAGAACAACAGGAAACCATAGAAAAGCAAAGCAGGCTTATTGCTGATTTAATAGCCACTCTGGAAAGCTGGGAGCAGACAGCAGGCTACGACGGCGCAGAGCTGAAAGAGCGGGCAAAAGATTTGCAATTAAGAGAAAGGCAGGATTTATGAACATGACTATTACAGAATTTATTGAGGCGGCGGCACATAACAAAATTATCCAGCTGGTAGTATTGGCGATTGTGTGCGACACGGTTTTTGGCGTGCTGCGTGCAATCAAAGAGAAGAAATTTAACAGCTGCGCAGGCATTGACGGGGCTATCAGAAAAGTAGGTATGCTTATTTCTCTGGTATTCATGCTGGCAATCGACGTACTGATTAAGATTAACTTAATCGGATTTATACCGGAGCAGGCACGTACATATTTAGGGCTTGATACCGTGGGCGTGGCTGAATTTTTCGCATTGCTTTACATTGCCTATGAGGTAGTGAGCATTTTTAAAAATATGGCATTATGCGGGCTGCCCGTAAAAAAGGTATGGGAAAAGGTGCGGGAGTTTCTGGCGAAGTATACGGACGAACTGCCGGACACAGACGAACTGGACGGGGACAGCACCACAGGCAACGTAGAGGAACACAGGACACAGGAAAGATAAGAATAATAAGGACATAGCAGCAAAGAGCGCTTGCGGGACACCGCAGGCGCTTATTTTGTATGCGGAAAGGCAGGAAATATGAACATTAACAGAAAGATAAGTAAGTACAATTTCAATAAGGGCAGCGTTTCCAGAATTAAGTATATTGTTATACATTATGTAGGCGCACTGGGCGGCGCAGAGGACAACTGCCGATATTATGGCGGCGGCAATAGAAATGCGTCGGCGCATTACTTTGTAGGATTTAACGGCGAGGTATGGCAGTGCGTAGAGGACGCTAATATAGCGTGGCATTGCGGAGCGTCGAGCTATAAGCACGCAGAGTGCCGAAACGCTAATAGTATCGGTATTGAAATGTGCGTAAGGAAGAAAAACACAAAGAGCATGGGCGCAACAGATAAAGACTGGTATTTTGAGGACGCAACAGTAGAGGCAGCGGCAGAGCTTACCCGTTACCTTATGAATAAATACGGCGTGCCTGCATCTCATGTAATCAGACATTACGACGTAACGGGCAAGATTTGCCCTAACCCGTATGTATATAACACCAGCGCCCACACATGGGACGAGTTTAAGCGTAAAATCAGCGGACAGGCAGAAACACCGCAGGGCGGCAATGAAAAAACAATCTGGAATTTTCTTACAGGAAAGGGCTTAAATGCTTATGCCGTGGCTGGTATTATGGGTAATCTGTATGCTGAAAGCGGGCTTATGCCGAACAACTTACAGAACATCTATAACAATAAGCTGGGTAAGACGGACGCAGAATATACAGCAGCGGTGGATAATGGCAGCTATGGCAATTTTGTAAAGGACAGTGCAGGCTATGGGCTGGCGCAGTGGACGTATTGGAGCAGAAAGCAGGCGTTACTTAATCATGCAAAACAGGCGGGCGTATCCATTGCAGACCTTAATATGCAGCTGGGCTTTTTATGGGAAGAATTGCAGGGATACACAGCAGTAATGGACGCACTGAAAAAGGCGGGCAGCGTGCGTGCTGCATCTGATGCCGTTCTTACTGGATATGAAAAGCCAGCAGACCAGAGCGAAACAGTAAAGAAAAAGCGTGCAGAGTACGGCGAGGGATACTATAAAAAGTATGCAGCAGGAAACGGTACAAAGTATTACAGAGTGCGCAAGAGCTGGACGGACGCAGCAAGCCAGCTGGGGGCGTTTACGTCGCTGGAAAATGCAAAGAGCGCTTGCAAGGCGGGCTATACCGTATATGATGATAACGGCAAGGCGGTATATGCCGCAGCGGGGCAGCAGGCAAGCGCAGGCGTTCCGTTTAGCGTACAGGTAGATATTTTAGACCTTAATATCAGAACGGGAGCAGGCACAAACTATGCAAAAACAGGAGAAACCACAGGAAAGGGAGTATTTACCATTGTGGAAGTGAAAGCCGGACAGGGCGCAAGTGCTGGCTGGGGACGCTTGAAGAGTGGCGCAGGCTGGATTAGCTTAGATTATGCCACAAGATTAGCTTAAGTTTTCGAGGGTGGGCGGTTCGCTGTCTGCCCTCTATTTTTTTGCAATTTTATAGGATTTTCTGCATAAAAGCGTTGACAAGTTACCCAAATGGGTATATAATTAAATTATGGAAAGGAGATAAGAACAAATAAGAGGCAAAGCCACTGGAAAGGAGAAACGGCACAATGGGTAAGAAAAAGAAACAAAAGAAAAAGCCTATCAAATGGCGAGACTTGGCAATCAACGCATTGATAGACTTAATCATAGGAATTATACTTATCATAATTGGTAAGTACATAGGTTAGGGCGAAAGCCCTAACCAACAGGCGGGCGATAAGCCCGCCGCCTATAAAAAATATAACACAAACCCACAGCCGAGTAAAGAGTATGCTTTTGAAATTAGGAGTATTTTTAGTAGCAGTAGGACTTGTAAAGCTGCTTATTGCTTTCATTTTGAGAGCGAAAGAAAAGAGAGGTAAGGCATGAATTTAGGCGAAAACATAAGGAAAGCACGAAAAGCGGCAGGCGTGACGCAAAAGGAACTTGCAGAGCGCCTGCAAGTTTACCCGAAAGATATAAGCCGTTGGGAAAACGGAGAAAGAACGCCGAGCGTGCCAGCGTTTGCGAAAATTTGCAGAGAGCTTAACGCCTCTGCTGATGAAATTTTAGAATTGAAGTAGATACGAAAGCGAGGGCTTACTATGACAAAGAAAAAGGTAATTTTATTGGTAGTGGCTGCATTATTTGCAGTAAGCGGTTTAACGGCGCTGCCGCCTGGAAATATAACAGGCGGGGTGGGCTGCATTGTGGTTGCGGCAGTATGCGCCTATTTTGGACTGAAAAAGAAAAGCGCAGGAAAAGAGAACGGAAACAGAACGCCAGCGCCTGCCGCTGCATCTGGTGGCAGAATTTTAGATACAATCAGAACGAAAGTAGTAGGCGTGACGTTCAATAATGAGGACGGAGAAAACAGGCAGGATATTTTAAGCAGAATGTCCGGCAGTGAAGATATTACAGTAGAAAAGTATACATACAACGGAGAGCCTGCCGCATACGTAAAGTGGGGCGATAAGGTAATAGGCAATCTATCGGCAGAGCTGGCGGGGGACTTAGCGAGAAAGTACCCGAAAGCCCGCTACACCGCAGAAATACTGGAAATTTCTGGGGGGGGGGGTACAGACGTTCGGGTGCAATATAGAGCTTGACGTAATCGAGGACACAACGCCCAGCGTAAGCCAGCATACGGGAGAAACTACGGTATATGTAGACCGTAGCAACAAAAAATACCATAGTAAGCCTAACTGTTCGGGAATGAAAAACCCAAAGAGCATACCGCTAAGCCAAGCAAAGAAGAAATACACCGCTTGTAAAAAGTGTTGTAAATAGGTAAAGGCATAAGCCGCAGACTTGTAAAAGAGTTTGCGGCTTTTCGTCGTATATGGGGAAAGAACAGGAACGAAAGAGAGGTAGCAGAAATGGCGAATAAGAAAGGCAGCCGACAGCTGACATGGACAGACCGTATAAGCCTTGAGGCGTTGAAAAAAGCGGGGCATAGCGTGATAGAGATAGCAGAGCAGCTGGGCGTACACCGCAGCACTATATATAATGAGCTTAAGAGAGGGCAGTATATGCACCGAAACAGCGACTATACGGAAGAACTGCGCTATAGTCCAGATATTGCACAGGAAAAGGCAGAGGAAAATTTAAAGGCGAGAGGCACACAGCTTAAAATAGGGAATGATATTGCATACGCAAATTACATAGAGGATAAAATAGTAAATGAAGATTACAGCCCAGCGGCGGTACTGGGAGAGCTGAAAGCGCAGGGAAAAGAGGGGGACTTTTCCGTAACGGTATGCGTAACGACTTTATACAGCTACATTGATAAGGGCATTTTCCTTAAGCTGTCTAACAAGGATTTGCCAGTAAAGAAGAATAAAAAGCGGAAATATAAGAAAGTGCAGCGGCAGCAGTCAAGGGCAGCAGCAGGCGAGAGTATAGAGAAACGCCCGAAAGAGATAGATACACGGGAAGAGTTCGGCAACTGGGAAATGGACAGCGTTTTAGGCAAGCGGGGAAAGTCAAAAAATACGCTGCTGGTGCTGACAGAGCGGAAAACCAGAAACGAGATTATATTTAAGCTGCCAGACCATACAGACGAGGCAGTAGTAGCGGCGCTGGATAGATTAGAAAGGAAATGGGGCGCTGATATGTTTAAGCGGGTATTTAAGACAATCACGGTAGACAATGGCAGCGAGTTTGCAGACGCAGAGGGCTTACAGCGTTCTATTATCAACGAGGGAGAAAAGCGGACAAAGGTATATTACTGCCACCCGTACAGCAGTTGGGAGCGTGGCACGAATGAGGTAACAAATAAGATGATACGCCGGAAGATACCGAAAGGCACAAATTTTGACGACAGGACAGAGGAAGAGGTAGAGAGTATAGAGAACTGGATAAACGGATACCCACGCAAAATACATGGCTATCATTCAGCAGGGGAATTATTCAAGGAAGAGGTAAAGCAGCTTGCATAACAACGGATACAGGGAGCGTGAGAGGCTGGCAGCAGTGGCAGCCTTACTACTGCGTTGCCTAAAAGTGAAAATATACAATAAAACAGGCTGCGTATTGTGCAAAATGGCAAAACGATAAAAACATGAAAAAATGTCGATTTTAATGTTGACATTTTTAGAATCCGGGAAAAACGTCGAAATGCATTGACAAAACATATCCTCATGTTAAAATGGACTTATATGACGATTTGTAGCTGTGAAAATACCAGGCAGTTACGATTATTTGAAATACAGGAGGGGGAACCAATGAAGTTTTTCATTGATACAGCCAATGTGGATGAAATCCGCAAAGCAAATGACATGGGAGTGATCTGCGGAGTTACAACAAATCCGTCCCTGATCGCAAAAGAAGGAAAAGATTATGTTGAGACTTTAAAAGAGATCGCTTCTATCGTAGACGGACCGATCAGCGGTGAGGTAAAGGCAACAACAACTGACGCGGAGGGAATGATCGCGGAGGGCCGCGAGATCGCGAAGATCCACCCGAATATGGTCGTTAAGATCCCGATGACGGTGGAAGGCTTAAAGGCGACAAAAGTGCTTTCTTCCGAAGGCATCAAGGTGAATGTGACCCTGATCTTCTCCGCCAACCAGGCACTTCTTGCAGCCAGAGCAGGCGCAGCTTATGTGTCCCCGTTCGTAGGACGTCTCGATGATATCT
Organism: Pilosibacter fragilis; assembly: GCF_032490495.1. Taxonomy (NCBI): domain Bacteria; kingdom Bacillati; phylum Bacillota; class Clostridia; order Eubacteriales; family Clostridiaceae; genus Pilosibacter; species Pilosibacter fragilis. The sequence goes on from NZ_JAVYJB010000014.1 coordinate 26,706, forward strand.
CCCAGCCAGGTATCGATCTCATCGACACTGTTGCAGAGATCTTCGCTCTCCATGATATCGAGACAGAGATCATCGCGGCAAGCGTACGACACACCATGCATGTAACAGAGTGTGCACTTGCAGGCGCTGATATCGCGACGGTTCCGTATAAAGTAATCGAGCAGATGACACATCACCCGTTAACTGACCAGGGAATTGAGAAATTCCGTAAAGACTATGAAGCAGTTTTCGGCAAATAAGGGAAATTCATGAGGACGCCTCCGGGCGTCCTTTTTTTGCGCGCTTTTCTGTGATAAAGAGGTAGTGAAAAGAATAGAAAACGTGGAAAATTGCAAAGGAAAAAATTAAATAATATAAAATATATAAACAATACAAACAACAATAAACAGAATATAAAGAGAAAGGAAACAAAAAAAAATGGAAACATCAGAAACAAAACAGAACAAGGCGGCATCTGTCGTTATCCAGACTGCGGTTATCCTGTTTGGTCTCACGGTCTACGCTGCGGGAGTCGTCCTCTTCATTCTGCCGTTGGACATGATCGCCGCGGGAACCACAGGACTTGGTCTTATGGCACAGCATTTCTTCGGGATCCCTCTTTCCGGCTTCGTGGCGGTCTTCAATATCGCCATGTTCGGTCTCGGCTGGCTGGAGTTGGGGAAAAAATTTGCGGCGACGACCCTGCTTGCGACATTTTATTACCCGTTCATCCTTGACCGCCTGACCGCCCTGGCGGGAGACTTCGTATTCACAACGGATCCCATGCTCTGTGCCATCTTTGCTGGGATCATGATCGGATTCGCTCTGGGGTTCGTGATCCGCTCCGGTGCCTCCACCGGCGGCATGGACATCCCTCCGCTTGTCCTGCAGAAACGCTTTAAGGTTCCGGTATCTGTGTCCATGTACGTTTTCGATGTGGCGATCCTCTTATCCCAGCTTTTGTTCCGCGACCGGGAAAAGATCCTCTACGGGATTATCATGGTCATGGTCTACACCGTGATCTTGGACAAGATGCTCATGATGGGCAAAAAGCAGGTACAGGCGAAGATCATCAGCGAGAAATACGAGGAGATCAATATCGCAGTGCAGGAACAGCTTGACCGTGGAACCACATTATTCCAGATCGAGGGCGGGCACTTAAGAAAGACGTCCATGGCCGTCGTCACCGTAGTTTCCGGCAGGGAACTTCAGAAATTAAACCGCATCGTGATGGACATCGATCCGGAAGCATTCATGGTGGTTCACCAGGTCGGAGAAGTCCGCGGGCGGGGCTTTACTGAGATGAAACGTCATCTGCAAGCAGAAGGTTTAAAAAATTAACTGCATCACGAGACAGGCATTAGAAAAAAAGTTTCTTAAATTTTTCTGACGAAAAGGGATAAAAATGTTGCTAAGGCGGGGAAAAACTCCTTGAATTTTGCATCAAATCCGTTTATTATTACACTAGGCAGAAATTTGATTTTCGTCAATTTAAGGAATAATGGAGGACAGCAAAATGACAAAAACGTCGGCAATCAACAGAATTCATGAATTGCTTGATGACAACAGCTTTGTTGAGGTTGGTGCTTATATTACTGCCAGAAGCACTGATTACAACATGCAGTCTCAGGAAACCCCTGCAGATGGTGTTGTTACCGGTTATGGTACTATCAATGGCGCTCTCGTCTATGTGTACAGCCAGGACGCGTCCGTAATGGGCGGATCCATCGGCGAAATGCACGCAGAGAAGATCGAGAAGCTCTATAGTATGGCTATGAAAATGGGCGCACCCATTGTTGGTCTGGTTGACTGTGCAGGATTCAGACTCCAGGAAAGCATGGATGCCCTGGACGGCTTCGGCAAACTTTATGTCTGCCAGGCAATGGCATCCGGTGTGATCCCGCAGATCCAGGCTGTGTTTGGAAACTGCGGCGGCGGAATGGCTGTGGCATCTGAAATGGCTGATTTCACATTTATGGAACAGGACGCAAAAATGTTTGTGAATGCTCCGTTTGTAATCGCTGAGAACGATGCTGATAATTCCAGCGCTGAGTATCAGGCAAAAGAGACAGGAAACGTATGCGCGACTGGCTCCGAGAAAGAAATTTTCACAGAGATCAGAAACCTTGTTTCCATCCTTCCGGCTAACAACGAGGATGACATGTCTTACAGCGAATGTGAGGATGACTTAAACAGAATCTGCACAGATATCGAGAACTGCGCAGGCGATACATCCATCGCACTGTCCATGATCTCTGATGACAGCTTCTACATGGAAATGAAGAAGGACTACGCACCGGAGATGGTAACGGCATTTATCCGCTTAAACGGAGCTACCGTTGGCTGTGTTGCAAATCGCAGCGAAGTTTATACAGACGGCGAGAAGACTGCTACTTATGACGCAGCCCTTACCGCAGCAGGATGTGAGAAAGCAGTAGCATTTGTAAACTTCTGCAACGCTTTCGAGATCCCGGTACTTACACTCGTCAATGTAGATGGTTACAAGAACTGCAAATGCAACGAGAAGAAGATCGCGAAGGCGGCAGCACGCCTGACCTACGCATTCGCAAACGCTGACGTTCCGAAGGTAACTGTCGTTGTCGGCAAGGCAAACGGAACAGCAGGTCTTACCATGAACAGCAAGTCCATCGGTTCTGACATTGTATACGCATGGAAGAACGCGAAGATCGGTGTCATGGAAGCAGTACCGGCTGTGAAGATCATGTATGCTGACGAGATCACAAAGGCTGACAATGCGGCAGCCCTGATCAATGAAAAAGCAGCACAGTATAATGAGATGCAGGCAAGCGCACTTGCGGCAGCAAAGAGAGGATATGTAGACGATATCATCGAGGCTTCCGAGACAAGACAGCGTGTAGCTGCTGCATTTGAGATGCTGTTCACAAAAAGAGAGGATCGTCCGTCCAAAAAGCACGGAACGATCTAATATGAGGTGGCTGAAATATGAAACAGAGAATTAGAAGAATCTGGCTTGCACTCTGCATGGCAGTTTGCCTCTTCGCGCTTGCAGGATGCTCTGCAGCCGTTGACACCGCTGAAACGATCGATCCGCAGATCGAAATGGCGATGCAGTCCGGCTCCCAGCAGTACCTGGATCTGTTCAACCAGATGGATGACGCTTCCATCGAACAGGCCCTTGCAACAAGCGTAAAGAACAAAGATACTGTTATGGAGAATGCGTTAAAATCCTGGGATTCCATTAAGGATGACCTTGGCGCGTTCGTTTCCAGCGAGACAGCAGTCGTTACAAAAAGTGATGACGGCTATGTCGCAAGAATGAACACTGTTTACGAGAAGAGAGCGATGGAATTCACTCTGATCGCAGACGAGGACCTCAACAAGGTTGAGACAATTTCCTTCTCTCCGGTTTACACAACAGGCGAGAAGATGGCGAAAGCCGGAATGAATACCTTAATGGGTATGGGCGTTGTATTCGCAGTCCTGATCTTCATCAGCTGGCTGATCAGCATGTTCAAATACATCAACGTATTTGAGGCAAAGATGAAGGCAAAGAAGGCTGCAGCAGCACCGGCACCGGCGGCAGCACCGCAGGCAGCACCGGCAGCTCCGGCTCCGGCACCGGCAGCAGCACCGGCTGAGGAGGAGAACCTCACCGACGACACAGAGCTCGTTTCCGTGATTACAGCAGCGATTGCAGCTTACGAGGGAAAAGAGACTGTTGACAACGGACTTGTAGTCCGCTCCATCAAACGTGTTTCTAACAGAAACTGGAATTAATATTATCAGGAGGAAATCACAATGAAAAATTATACAATCACAGTAAACGGTAATGTATATGAAGTAACAGTAGAAGAGGGCTTCACAGGCGCAGCTTCCACACCGAAGGCAGCAGCACCGGCACCGAAGGCAGCACCGGCACCGGCAGCAGCTCCGAAGGCAGCACCGGCACCGGCTGCAGCTCCGGCAGCTCCGGCTGGCGCAGCAGGCGCAGTAGCAGTTACAGCTCCGATGCCGGGTAAGATCCTTGGCGTTAAGGCATCTGCAGGTCAGGCTGTTAAGAGAGGCCAGGTTCTCCTGATCCTTGAAGCTATGAAGATGGAGAACGAGATCGTTGCGCCGCAGGACGGCACTGTTGCAACAATCAATGTTGCTGTTGGTGATTCCGTAGAGCCGGGTGCTACACTCGCTACATTAAACTAATTTTCTGCTGACTGCAGATTCCACATGGAGGGATTAACATGGAATACATTCAAAATACACTTTTGAATCTTCTTCAGCAGACAGCATTCCTGAATTTAAGCGTAGGAAACCTGATCATGATCTTAGTTGCGTGTATCTTCCTTTACCTTGCGATCGGAAAAGGATTTGAGCCGCTTCTTCTTGTACCGATTTCCTTTGGTATGCTGCTTGTAAATATCTACCCGGATATTATGCTGAGCATTGAAGATTCTTCTAACGGAGTTGGAGGACTTCTTCACTACTTCTATTTACTGGATGAGTGGAGTATTCTTCCGTCCCTGATCTTCATGGGTGTAGGCGCGATGACAGACTTCGGTCCGCTGATCGCTAACCCGAAGAGCTTCCTTTTAGGCGCTGCCGCACAGTTCGGTATCTACGCCGCTTACTTTATGGCTATTTTCATGGGCTTCAATGACAAGGCAGCCGCAGCGATCTCCATCATCGGTGGTGCTGATGGCCCAACATCCATCTTTCTTGCAGGTACGCTTGGACAGACTGAGTTCATGGGACCGATCGCCGTAGCAGCTTACTCCTACATGGCTCTCGTTCCGATCATTCAGCCGCCGATCATGAAACTCTTAACAACGGAAGAAGAGAGAAAGATCAAGATGGAACAGCTTCGTCCGGTATCCAAACTTGAGAAGATCCTCTTCCCGGTTATCGTTACGATCGTAGTTTGTATGATCCTTCCGACAACAGCTCCGCTCGTTGGTATGCTTATGGTTGGTAACCTCTTCCGTGAGTCCGGCGTTGTTAAACAGTTACAGGAGACAGCTTCCAACGCTCTTATGTACATCGTTGTAATCGTTCTCGGTCTTTCCGTTGGCGCTACAACAAGTGCTGAGAGATTCTTAAAAGTTACAACTATCAAGATCGTTATCCTTGGACTTATCGCGTTCGCGTTCGGTACAGCAGCCGGCGTTATCTTTGGTAAGCTCATGTGCAAGGTAACTGGTGGTAAGGTTAATCCGTTAATCGGTTCTGCCGGAGTATCCGCAGTTCCGATGGCAGCCCGTGTATCCCAGAAGGTTGGTTCTGAGGCAGATCCGACAAACTTCCTTCTTATGCACGCAATGGGACCGAACGTAGCCGGTGTTATCGGTACAGCAGTTGCTGCCGGTACCTTCATGGCTATCTTCGGAGTTTAATTGAAACCGAAACTTTTAATATAGGGGAGGTCTGCCCGGGCAGATCTCCCGGTAGGAGGATAATAAAATGGCAGAAGTTCAGAAAAAGCCGGTTAAGATCGTTGAGACCGTTCTTCGTGATGCGCATCAGTCTCTCCTTGCAACAAGAATGACGACTGATCAGATGCTTCCGATCGTTGACAAAATGGATAAAGTTGGCTACTACGCAGTAGAATGCTGGGGCGGCGCTACTTTTGATGCCTGCCTGCGTTTCCTGAAGGAAGATCCGTGGGAGAGACTCAGAAAACTGAGAGCTGGATTCAAGAACACGAAGCTTCAGATGCTGTTCCGTGGTCAGAATATCCTTGGATACAATCACTATGCAGATGATGTGGTTGAGTACTTTGTGCAGAAATCCATCGCAAATGGTATTGATATTATCCGTATTTTTGACTGCCTGAATGATATCAGAAACCTTGAGACTGCCGTTAAGGCAACAAAAAAGGAAGGCGGACATGCCCAGATCGCCCTTTGCTATACATTAGGCGATGCGTATACACTTGATTACTGGAAGAATATCGCTTCCGAGATCGAGAGCATGGGCGCTGATTCCCTCTGCATCAAGGATATGGCAGGTCTTTTAACTCCGTACGCGGCTTCCGAGCTTGTTACGGCATTGAAACAGGGCACAAAGCTGCCGATCGACCTGCATACACACTATACCTCCGGTGTTGCTTCCATGACATATTTAAAGGCTGTGGAAGCAGGCTGCGATATCATTGACTGCGCAATGTCTCCGCTGGCTCTCGGTACATCCCAGCCGGCAACTGAAGTTATGGTTGAGACATTCCGCGGCACCAAGTATGATACTGGCTATGACCAGAATCTGCTTGCAGAGATCACCGATTACTTCACACCGATCCGTGAGGAAGCTTTAAAGAGCGGCCTTCTGAACCCGAAGGTTCTCGGTGTAAACATCAAGACGCTCCAGTATCAGGTACCGGGCGGAATGCTTTCCAACCTTGTTTCCCAGTTAAAGGAAGCTGGTCAGGAAGACAAGTACCGCGCAGTGCTTGAGGAGATCCCGAGAGTAAGAAAAGACTTCGGTGAGCCGCCGCTTGTAACTCCGTCCTCCCAGATCGTTGGCACACAGGCTGTCATGAACGTTCTTGCCGGCGAGAGATATAAGATGGTTCCGAAGGAGTCCAAGAAGATCATGATGGGTGAATTTGGTAAGACGGTGAAACCGTTCAACAAAGAAGTCCAGAAGAAGATCATCGGCGATGCGACTCCGATCACCTGTCGTCCAGCAGATCTGATCGAGCCGCAGTTACCGAAATTCGAGAAGGAATGCGCACAGTGGAAGCAGCAGGATGAGGATGTATTATCCTATGCTCTGTTCCCGGCTGTAGCAAAAGACTTCTTCGAGTACCGTGAAGCCCAGCAGACGAAGGTTGACCAGAAGACTGCAGACAAAGCAAATAAAGCTTACCCGGTATAATTTTGCAGTAAATCTGAAGTGTAATTGACGAAAAAACATGAGGCCCGGCGTTTCCATGAGGAGATGCCGGGCTTTTGTGCTGTCATGCATTCGAAAGAAACTGGCGGTGGAAGCTTCTGCAGGTTATAGTTTCTTTTTTAAGTTTTTATTAAGAAAATGCGGCAATATTTGGAATTTGTGTGAAGTTTCTCCTGCGCGGTTGACAGAAAAGTGCCTTTATCATTATAATGGATATGATGTCGATTTTATGCAAAATTTCACGAAACCGGCAGTGGGAGAGAAGAAAAACATGACAAAGAGACAAAAAAGATTTCTGGCGCTGATGCTGGGGGCGGTCCTTTTGGGAGATTGTGCGGCTCACACCGGAACGATGATATCCGGGCTGTCTTCCGTATACGCGGCGACAGGCTCGGCGACAGTAAATGCCACGACTCTGAATGTGCGGAGTACACCGGGGACGACGGGATCTATCGTAAAAAAACTTGCCTACGGAGCTGCTGTGACAGTGGTTTCCGAGACAACGGGATCCGACGGGAAGATCTGGTATAAGATCCAGTTTTCCTCCAGTTCAGGGACACAGGGAGGCTATGTCCGTTCAGACTATATCAAATTCCCGGTATCCTACAGCTATGACGCGAACTTTGAGAGCTATTTAAACAGCCAGGGATTCCCGGAAAGCTACAAGACGTCTCTGCGGACCCTTCACACGGAACATCCGACCTGGGTCTTCCAGGCCCAGAAGACGGGGCTTAACTGGAGCGATGTGATGGAGGCGGAAGGAGCAGTCGGAACGAATCTGGTATCGAAGGCGAGCATTTCATCCTGGAAATCCACAGACTACGGCGCTTACGACTGGAATACAAGCACCTGGACCGGATTCGACGGTTCTTCCTGGGTGGCGGCATCCAAGGACATTGTCGCCTACTATATGGATCCGAGAAATTTCCTAAACGATACCTATGTATTCCAGTTTCTGCATCACGCCTTCGACAGCAATACCCAGACGAGAGCGGGACTTACGAGCCTGATCACGGGAACATTCCTGGAAAAGACGCCGGAGGAGACGACGGCAGCCCAGAGTATCCAGGAGACTTCGGGGTCCGGTACAGCGGCAGTCATAAACAGTAAAACGAATACTGAAGTTTCCGGCTCCCTGCAGCAGGGGGAAAACTACGGACCGGGAATGAGTTCTGGAACGTCCGGCGGAAGTCCTTATGGAAGCGGCAACATAAGCTCTGGCAGCGAAAATCAGGGTGTGAGCCTTGAGGGGCCGGGTTCTACGGTGAGCTCCGCGATCAGCCAGAGAAAGATGTATACAACGGCACTCCCGGAGGTAGAGTATGGTCCGGGAATGGACGCGTCTGCCATCACCGATGACAATACCGGCGCGTCAAACACTTCACCGGTACCGACGGGACAGACTTATGTGGATATTATTATGAAGGCGGCGGCCCAGACTGGCGTCAACCCGTATGTCCTTGGCGCTATGATCCTTCAGGAGCAGGGGATAGGTAAATCCGGAAGTATTTCAGGAAAGACCTCCGGCTATGAAGGCTACTATAATTTCTTTAATATCGGCGCTTTCGCTTCCGGCTCCATGTCAGCCGTCACGAGAGGTCTTTGGTACGCGTCCCAGTCGGGAAGCTACGGAAGACCGTGGAATTCTATCGAAAAGTCCATCATCGGCGGCGCGACCTACTACAGTGAGAATTTCCTGAAAAATGGACAGGATACCTTCTATTTAAAGAAATTTAATGTGCAGGGCAGCAGCCCCTACAAGCATCAGTATATGACAAACGTGGAAGGAGCGGCCGGGGAGGGCGCGAAGCTCGCGAGGGCCTATACGGATGAGATGAAGAAACAGGCGCTCGTGTTCAAGATCCCGGTATTCAACAACATGCCGGAAACTGCCTGCGCGAAGCCGACCGTGACGGGAAGCCCGAACAACAAGCTGTCAGGGATCACCATCGACGGATATTCCCTGACACCAACCTTCAATAAAGATACGGAGAAGTATGATCTCATTGTAGACTCTTCAGTTTCCTCTGTAAATATCCGTGCTACGGCTATCGACTCCAAGGCAGCAGTCAGTGGAGCAGGATCGATCAGTCTCGGAAGCGGAACGACGATCGTGAAGATTCAGGTGAAGGCGGAGAACGGTGATGTCCGCACATACCAGGTTTCCATTGCGAAAGGAAACGGAAACGGCAGCACCACCGTAGTTTCCCCGTCGACGGGAAGTTCCACAGGTTCTTCGTCCTCGGGCTTTACGACGACCGGATCTACGGTAGGCCCTGGCGGATCGACCGGAATATCCAATAGCGGGAGCAGTTTCGGCACCACTGGCCCTGGAAGCACAAATTCCGGATCACAGAGTTCTTATCCGGAAGGCGCCTCCGGATCTGGAAAGCTCGTGACGTCATCGACAGGAACGAGCGGCTCTTATCCGGAGGGCGCGACCGGCAGCGGAAAGCTTGTGACCGGCAACTGATATGGGAATATCGGGTCATAAAAAGATCCATTTCAGGAAAGACTATGCTTGGAAGTACAGGCGGAAATTATGGAAACAAGACAATGATCAGCCTGGAAAAAGCTGGAATAGGAGATAAAGAAATATGAACAAATACATGAAAAAACTGGCGGCGGGGCTGTTGGCGTTCGCACTGATGGTCATGCTGTTGCCGGCTGGCGTGGTGGTTTCATTTGCGGCCAGCGGAAAACTTTCGTTTTCCGACCCGACCGTTTCGGTGGGAGACCAGATATCCGTCACGATGAAGATCGTCGCGGACGCAGCGCTCGGTTCTTCCGATGTGATGCTTCAGTATGATGCGGATGCCCTTGAATTTGTCAGCGGTACGAACTCCAATGGCGGAGCAGGATCTGTCCGTGTCATCGGCTCTGCGGAGGCTGCGGACCAGAAGACGTTCAGCTTTACATTAAAATTTAATGCCTTGAAGGCTGGAACTTCCTCTATCACGGTGAAATCCCAGGAAGTTTACGATGCCGACTCCAAGGCAGTGACTCTCAACCATATTGGAAGCTCTTCCGTAAAGATCAACGCGGCGGATACTTCTTCCAGGGACGCGTCCTTAGCGTCCCTCACGATCTCACCGGGTACTTTAAAACCGGCGTTCTCCGCGGATACGACCGAGTATACCGCTGCGGTTCCAAGCGATGTGACATCCATCACGGTCAGCGCACCGGCAAAGGACGGCGGCGCAAAGGTGACTGTCAGCGGAAATGATGATCTCCAGGACGGAGAGAACACCATCACCTGTACCGTAACAGCGGAGGATGGGGAGACAACAAAGACCTACACCATCGTTGTCACAAAGTCTGACGACGCGGCAGCTTCCGCCGGTGAGACAGACGCGGATTCCGCAGAGACGAACGCAGGAGTCATCGGTGAGGACGGCAGCTGGACTGTTGCGGATACCTTTGATGATTCTGAGCTTCCGTCAGGATTTACAGCGACGGAGATCGAGTATGAGGGCAGAAGCGTAAAGGCAGCTACAGATGATTCTGGAATGACCTTACTTTATATGACAGATGATTCCGGCAACGGGGACTTCTTTGTATACAACAGCGAGACAGGCACTTTATCTGCTTATGTAGTCGTGAAGATGGCAGAGAAGACAGTCGTAGTGCTTCCGCCTGAGTGCATCCCGGAGGGAACAGCACTCCCGGACGGTTTTGCCGAGTGCACCATCGATATCGGAGATCACACAGTCCACGGCTGGATCTGGAAAGACAGCGGAGATTCCGCACCGGAGTATTGTGTCGTTTACGGACGTAACGAGAACGGTGAGGAAGGCTTCTACCGCTACGATCAGAAGGAGATGACGCTCCAGCGTTACTTCCAGGATCCGGACGCAGCAGATGCCCGCAGCAAGTACTTAAAGGTTGCTGAGGATTACAACAGTCTGCTTAAGGATTACGAGATCCGCGGAATGTTCGTGATCGGGCTTTTTGCACTCAGTATTCTCTTAGTGATCATCATTATCGTTCTCTTACTCAGAAAGCCGAAGGCACCGAAGAATCCGGGCCGCGGCGGATATGATGACGATTACGGTGACTACGAGGGCGGACGGAAAAACAGAAAGTCCGAGCCGAAAAAGGCGCAGAAGACCGGAAAGTCCGAGAAAGCGCCGGAGAGAAGAGCTGCGTCCAGACCGGCTGCCCGCGGGGAAGAGCTTTTCGATGAGGAAGAGGAAGAAATCCAGATCCCGCGAAGAAGACCGGAGGCAGCCGAGACACGCCGGCCGGCAGCGAAGAGACGGGAAGCTGTGAGGACAGAGAATGTTCCAGAGAGAACAGACACTCCGGAGAGACCGGTGAGAAAGAATGTGGCGGATATGGAAAAAGATCTGTCAAAGAACCTTGCGAAGGAGGCCGCGAAGGCAGCGCCGAAAGCGGCACCGGCTGAGAAGAGGAACGAGGATGACGATGACTTCGAGTTTATCGATCTGGATCTGTAAAAGAGTATAATAAAAATGCCGTGAGAGGTAAAAGCAATCTTCTCACGGCATTTTTCGGTTGTCGCGTACTCGAAACAAACTATTGGCAACAATTTTTCGGCGGCATCAGAACGGTATATCAGATCGATTTAAAAAGAAAAATTTGGATGAAAAAGAAAAAGGTCTGATTTCTGCTGAAACTCAGACCTTTTCTCTCATACGGAGCAAATTTGTAATTACCGGTTCATCTCACTGACAGGTCCTGTGGAATGATGCTCATGGATGATCCGGTCGATTTCCTTGAAGTCAGAGGACGGGAGGTCGCCCGGAACGGTGTTCTTGACGCTGGATGTGGCGTTTCCGAACTGCATGGCCTTTTCCGGATCTCCATATTTTAAGAGACCGAAGAGAACACCGGCGACATAGGCATCACCGGAACCGATGCGGTCGATCACATCGATATCGTTGTACGGCGTTTCCGTGTAAAATTTATCGGATCGGGCATCGTAGACGATGGAGGTGAAGTTGTGTTTTCTTGGGCTGATGACCGTGCGCTGGGTGGTGGCAACGATCTTTACGCCGTAATCAGTGGCATAGCTCTTCATGATATCCTTCAGGTCACCGGTCTTCTTGAACATGCGGCGGCTTGTCTCCTCAGATACGAAGAGGACATCGACTAACGGAAGGATCTCCTCGATGGTTTTTCTCGCTTCCTCTTCACCCCATAAGTTCGCACGGTAGTTTACGTCGAAGGAGATCGTAGCTCCGGCAGATTTGAACCTTCGGATCAGCTCCACAGCGACATTCTGCATGTTCTGGCAGAGAGCCAGGGAGATTCCGCTTGTGTGGAACATTCTCGCGGAGTGGTAGATGTCCTCCGGGATCTCGCTCATCTTGATCCTTGTGACGGAAGCCTGGTGGCGGTCATACACGATCGTAGGCTTTCTCGGAGCGGCGCCCATCTCGTAGTAGTAGAGACCGAGTCTTGCGTCCGGCGTATCATCGTAGACCAGATAGTCATCGGATACTCCGACAAAACGGATCCTGTTCTTGATAAAAGTTCCGAGCTCATTCTGCGGAAGCTTGGAAACGATACCGGTACGAAGTCCCAAAAGGGCAACGCCGGAAGCAACGTTGAGTTCTGCTCCGCCGGCACGTTTTTCAAAAATATCGCCATCGACGATGCGGGCATGGCGCGGCGGGGAGAGACGCAGCATAATCTCGCCAAATGTGATCAGATCGAAAGAATTCTTATCCATATCATTTCCTCCGGGTTCTATATGTTTTGTGAAATTTTTAGCATACTATATTCACAGTATAATCCCAGAAACGGAATTCGTCAAAGGATTTTCAGTGTTTTTTGCCTATAATTTTCAAGAAAACTGAAAGAACCGACCGGAATGCAGATGCAGGAATCAATTTGATGGAAACATGAGAAAAACATGTGAAATTTCCCCTTTAATTCTTCGGAAAAGTGTGATAGTATTAAATATTATATATAACAGTTCGATATCTGGTCCTGCTGGAAAATGGCAGGAGTTAAAATAATAGAAGAAAGATGTACGGGCATGTTATTGAAAAAACGAAATGGAGGAATTGATATGGCTGAGAATATGACACCGGCTGAGGAAACAAAAGAAGTAGTTTCCAAAAACTTTATCGAGCAGGAAATCGATAAAGATCTTGCGGAAGGAGTATATGACCATGTCCAGACCCGGTTTCCACCGGAGCCAAACGGCTACCTTCATATCGGACATGCAAAATCGATCATCTTGAACTCCGGTCTCGCAAAAGAGTACGGCGGAAAGTTCAATCTTCGTTTTGATGATACGAACCCGACGAAGGAGAAGACGGAGTTCGTGCACTCCATCACGGAGGATGTAAAGTGGCTCGGAGCTGACTTTGAGGACAGACTGTTCTTTGCTTCCGACTACTTCGATACGATGTACGAGTGCGCTGTAAAGTTAATTAAAAAGGGAAAAGCTTTCGTCTGTGATCTCTCTGCTGATCAGATCAAGGAATACCGTGGTGACTTCACAACACCTGGTAAGAACAGCCCGTACCGTGACCGTTCTGTCGAGGAAAACCTCCAGTTATTTGAGAACATGAAGAACGGCATGTATAAGGACGGAGAGAAGGTTCTCCGCGCAAAGATCGATATGGCATCGCCGAATATCAACATGCGTGATCCGGTCATCTACCGTGTCGCTCACATGACACACCACAATACCGGTGACAAGTGGTGCATCTATCCGATGTACGACTTCGCTCATCCGATCGAGGACGCGGTTGAGCACATCACACACTCTATCTGTACTCTTGAGTTCGAGGATCACAGACCGCTCTACGACTGGGTCGTAAGAGAGTGCGAGTTCGAGAACCCGCCGCGCCAGATCGAGTTTGCGAAGATGTACCTGACAAACGTGGTAACGGGTAAGCGTTATATTAAGAAGCTCGTTGAGGATGGAATCGTAGACGGCTGGGATGACCCGCGTCTTGTAACGATCGCAGCCCTCAGAAGAAGAGGATACACACCGGAAGCTCTGAGAATGTTCGTAGAACTCGTGGGCGTTTCCAAGGCAAACAGCTCCGTAGACTACGCGATGCTGGAGTACTGTATCCGTGAGGATCTGAAGTTAAAACGTCCGAGAATGATGGCTGTCCTTGATCCGGTAAAGCTGATCATTGACAACTATCCGGAAGGACAGACAGAGATGCTGAGCATCCCGAATAACCTTGAGAATCCGGAGATGGGCGAGCGTGAGGTTCCGTTCTCCAGAGAACTCTATATCGAGCGTGAGGACTTCATGGAGAATCCGCCGAAGAAGTATTTCCGCCTTTTCCCGGGCAACGAAGTACGTCTCATGGGCGCATATTTCGTGACATGCACAGGCTTTGAGAAGGACGAGAACGGAAATGTGACAGAGATCCACTGCACATACGATCCGGAGACAAAGAGTGGTTCCGGCTTTACCGGCAGAAAGGTAAAAGGAACGATCCACTGGGTATCCGCTCCGACAGCCGGAAAGGTAGAGTGCCGTCTCTACGAGAATATCGTCGATGAGGAGAAGGGCAAGCTGAACGCTGACGGAACCCTGAACTTAAATCCGAACTCCAAGACAATCACAACTGCCTATGTAGAGCCAAAACTCATGGAAGCAAAGGCATATGACAGCTTCCAGTTCATGAGAAACGGTTACTACTGCGTAGACTGCAAGGACAGCAAGGAAGGACAGCCGGTATATAACCGTATCGTTTCCTTAAAGAGCTCCTTCAAGCTTCCGAAATAAAGATTTATGGAATTGATCGTACCGTTAAACGTACAGGGGGGGAGACCCTTGTACGAACAGATCTATCAGTATATCAAAGATGAGATCCGAAAGGGCAATATCAGGCCGGAGAAGCAGCTCCCTTCATCCAGGGAGCTTGCGAAGAGCCTGAAGGTCAGCCGGAGCACAACGCAGCTCGCCTACGAGCAGCTGGTGTCCGAGGGCTACCTTGAGGCGGTTCCGAGAAAAGGCTATTTTGCGGCGTCACTGGACGGAATCTTTCCGCCGGTGGCGCAGTCTGTTGCTGCCCGGCCGGATCAGAAAAAAGAGCTGTCTTTGGGCATGGAAAAGGAAAGTGTCCGGGGGCAGCTTTTTCGTGAAAAATTTGAAGTCGATTTTTCTCCCAGAGGCATCGATCTGGAAGGATTTCCCTATGCGACCTGGAGAAAGATCAGCCGCTCGGTTTTAAAAGAAGAGGACCGGGAGCTGTTTTTGAAGGGAGAGCCCCAGGGAGATCTGATCCTCAGGGAGGCGATCCGGGAGTATCTCCATGCAGCCCGCGGCGTAAACTGCGATGTTTCCCAGATCATCATTGGCGCGGGAAACGAATATCTTCTGATGTTGCTTTCCCAGATCATCGGAAGGGACGCGGTGATCGCCATGGAGAATCCCACCTACCGCCAGGCATACCGGGTGCTATCCGGTGTGGGACATAAGGTACTGCCGGTGGGGATCGATAAGAATGGATTCTGCGTGAAGGAACTTGAGGGGCAGGATGTACAGGCAGCCTATGTGATGCCGTCCCACCAGTTCCCGACAGGAACCGTAATGCCGGTGAGAAGAAGACAGGAGCTCCTTTTCTGGGCGGGAGAGCAGCCCGGAAGATACCTGATCGAGGATGACTATGACAGTGAATTCCGTTACAAGGGAAAACCGATCCCGGCACTTCAGGGGATGGACCAGAACGGATGTGTCATTTACATGGGAACATTCTCGAAGGCCATTGCTCCGGCAATCCGTGTGGGATATATGGTGCTGCCGGAGGCGCTGCTGTCGGTATACCTGGCGAAAGGAAGATTTTATTCCTCCACCGTGTCCAGGGTCGACCAGAGGATCCTGGCGAAATTTATTTCCGGCGGATATTTTGAGCGCCATCTGAACAGGATGCGCGAGATCTATAAGGGAAAACATGACGTGCTTTTAGGGGAATTAAAGCCGCTGGAAAAGCGGTTTGAGATCACAGGAGAATTCGCGGGACTTCATGTGCTCTTAAAAGACAGGAAGAAGGAGCCGGAACAGCAGCTTTTAGAAAAAGCAGCAGAAAAAAAGGTCCGCGTCTACGGACTTTCCGGGTTCTATATGGAGAGAGCGCAGGCGAAGGAGATGAGTACGATCGTTCTCGGATATGCAGGACTCACGGAGGAGGAAATCCGAAAAGGAGTAGACCTTTTACGGAAAGCTCTTGAGTAAAGAATAAGCGGATTGGATAGAAGAAAGCTGGTATGCAAAGACGCGCGCCAGCTTTTTTCGGACTTAAGTCAAGATTAGGTTTTACAGACAGCTGCACTGGGGGAGAGATTGGGACAGGGCATATGCTTGTGACCAGGCGTGCATGGGAACAAAGCGCAAAAAAACGGGATACGCATCCGAAAATGCGTATCCCAAGGATTGATTCCGTTTACTGGAACACATCATGCTTCTCATATCCGAGATCGGCGGAGAGGGATGATGCGTAGAACTGTACGAGATCTTTCTGGGTGTCAAGAAACTCCGGAGTATCGACCCGGATCTCCGGGGCGATGATTCCAATGGAACCGGCGAGTTCACCGTCGGAGTTGAAGACCGGTGCCCCGATTCCAAGGGCGTCGGTGACATACTCTCCGTGAGTGATGGCGTAGCCATCCTGGCGGATCTTTTTTAATTCCTCGCGCAGGTCATCCGGGCGGACATGAGGGAAAGCCTGATCGTGGAGAATAATGTTTTTGAAGTATTCGTCGATGAAGGCCGGTGTCTGCCATGCGAGGAGGACCTTACGGATCGCGCCGCAGTGCATATACATCTCATAGCCGAACTCTTCAACAACTTTTAAGTGGCTCGGACCATCTACCTTTTCAATCACAAGTCCCTTATTTCCCACTGGAATTACGAGGTATGCGTCTTCTTTTGTCTGTTTTGCCAGCTGTGCCAGGATACCGTGGGCGGCATCCTGGAGACGGATCCCTCTTGCAGCGGCTTTTCCCAGAGGAATCAGCGCCGGGCCAAGACGGTAGGTGTGGGATCTGTCGTCGCGGATTACATATTTCTTCTCACAGAACGTCTGCAGAATCCGGTGAACCGTGCTCGGGGGCAGATCCATCGCCTCTGCTAGTTCCGCGATTGAGAAATTGCGGTTTTTTTCTTTCAGGACTTCCAATAGCTCCATGGAGCGGAGAAGACTTTGTATCATTCGGTTTTTCCTTCCTCCGTATCGTCCTCAACTACAACGGAGGATGTTTTTTCTTCCGGTACGTTTTCCTCTTTTACAGAGTCTTTTTCGTCTGTGGGTTCCGGACATGCCGTCTCTTCGGAATCTTTAGTCTCTTCTTTTTTTACGGAATCATCCGCAGCGTTTGTGTCTTTTCCGGAATTGATCGTAATATAAGTTCTCTCTGGAGCAGGTTCCGTCTTTTCTTCTGTTTCCTCAGAAGGGGTCTCCTCTTCCTCGTATTCATGAAAATCCTGGTCCAGCTCATCGTTGAAGGATTTTAATTTCAGATAGTAGGAGATACCGGCCGCAACTGCGCCGCCGAGCATCGCGCCAAATGCGATAAGAAGGCCTGATTTCTTTTTTGACATGGTTTATTCTCCTTTCCGCTGCATTACGCGGTTCCGAAAATCTGAGGATTCCGCCTGCAGCCGCCAGTCTGCTATTTATAATCATAATCGAATTCCAGGGAAAATGAAAGACATAATTATGAAAAAAGTTAAAAAAATGTATAAATTATTCAAGTAAATTGCCGGATTTCACCAGAAAACGGGAACTAGACAGCACAGCGGCATGCAGACCCGCAGAGAGGTTCACAAATTTTTCATAAAATAATTAGCACTCGTGACTTGACAGTGCTAACAACATGTGCTATAACATGACTTGTGACGAGGGGTCAGGGAAAAGACCTGAGTCAGACTGAAGAAGATAAAAATGAAAAAGAATTGTGACTGAAATCACAGGATAGTCGCAAGAGCTTGTAAAATGACAAGGAGGAGTCAGTAATGAAATTAGTACCATTATTTGACAGAGTTGTTTTAAAACAGTTAGTTGCAGAAGAGACCACAAAATCCGGTATCGTTCTTCCGGGTCAGGCAAAGGAAAAACCGCAGCAGGCAGAAGTGATCGCTGTTGGTCCTGGCGGAGTTGTTGACGGCAAAGAGATCAAGATGCAGGTAAAACCGGGCGATAAGGTAATCTACTCCAAGTACTCCGGAACAGAAGTAAAGGTAGAGGAAGAGGATTATATCATCGTTAAGCAGAATGATATCCTTGCAGTGATCGAATAATCGGAGAATTATATCCGGGACCGCGTGTGCGAAGCGCTCAGGGCGGTCCGAAATTCAGAATTCAGAACGAAGTAACCGGAAAATGGTTACAGGAAATCTTGATTGGAGGAATTTTAACATGGCTAAGGAAATTAAATATGGCGTTGAAGCCAGAAAAGCTCTTGAAGCTGGTGTAAATAAACTTGCTGATACTGTCCGCGTAACGATCGGACCGAAAGGAAGAAACGTTGTTCTCGATAAATCCTTCGGCGCTCCGCTGATCACAAACGATGGTGTTACCATCGCGAAAGAGATCGAGTTAGAAGACCCGTTTGAGAACATGGGCGCACAGCTCTTAAAAGAGGTTGCCACAAAGACAAACGACGTTGCCGGTGATGGTACAACAACAGCTACCGTTCTTGCACAGGCAATGGTAAACGAAGGTATGAAGAACCTGGCTGCAGGCGCTAACCCGATCGTATTAAGAAAGGGTATGAAGAAAGCCACAGACGAGGCTGTCAAGGCAATCGCAGAGATGAGCGAGCCGATCAGCAGTAAAGACCAGATCGCAAGAGTTGCAGCAATCTCTGCAGCAAGCGATGAGGTCGGTGAGATGGTTGCAGACGCGATGGAGAAGGTTACAAACGACGGCGTTATCACCATCGAAGAGTCCAAGACAATGAAGACAGAGCTTGACCTTGTAGAAGGTATGCAGTTCGACCGTGGATACATTTCCGCATATATGTGCACAGATATGGAGAAGATGGAGGCAACTCTTGACGATCCGTATATCCTGATCACAGACAAGAAGATCGCTAACATCAACGATATCCTTCCGCTCCTTGAGCAGATCGTAAAGACAGGCGCAAAGCTTCTTATCATCGCTGAGGATATCGAGGGTGAGGCTCTCACAACTCTTATCGTCAACAAGTTAAGAGGTACATTCAGCGTTGTAGGTGTTAAGGCACCGGGCTACGGCGATAGAAGAAAAGAGATGTTAAAGGATATCGCGATCTTAACAGGCGGTACCGTGATCTCCGATGAACTTGGTCTTGACCTCAAGGATGCTACAATGGAGCAGCTTGGCCGTGCAAAATCCGTTAAGGTTCAGAAAGAGAACACCATCATCGTTGACGGTCTCGGCGACAAGAAAGAGATCGCTGACAGAGTTGCCCAGATCAAGGGTCAGATCGAAGAGACAAAGTCCGACTTCGACAGAGAGAAACTTCAGGAGAGACTTGCAAAACTCGCTGGCGGTGTTGCAGTGATCCGCGTAGGTGCTGCTACTGAAACAGAGATGAAGGAAGCAAAACTCCGTATGGAAGATGCTCTTGCAGCTACGAAGGCAGCTGTTGAGGAAGGTATCATCGCAGGCGGCGGATCTGCTTATGTTCACGCAGCAGAGAAGGTTGCAGCTGTTGTAAATGAGATGGAAGGCGACGAGAAGACAGGCGGAAAGATTATCTTAAAGGCTCTTGAAGCTCCGTTATTCCATATCGTATCCAACGCAGGCCTTGAGGGCGCTGTGATCGTTAACAAAGTTAAAGAGCTCCCGGTTGGCCAGGGCTTCGATGCTTACAATGAGATTTTCGTTGATATGATCAAAGCTGGTATCCTTGATCCGGCTAAGGTTACAAGAAGTGCATTACAGAACGCAACAAGCGTTGCTTCCACACTTCTTACAACAGAGTCTGTTGTTGCAAACATCAAAGAAGAGACTCCGGCAATGCCGGCAGGTGCAGGCGGAATGGGCGGAATGATGTAATCCATCTCCGAAACTGCAAAATTTCAGGAAAATTAATAAAGCCATCGGCGGTTCTGTGAGCCGTCGGTGGCCTTTTTCATGTAACAGGAAATTTATGGGGATTCCCTGTCACATAAAAAGGTACGAACAATTCAGGGCATTTTTGAGAGCCTGCTGTTCTGGTATTCCCCAGACCAGGTTACATCCCGGTTGAACCAGGAGAGAGGCGGGAATGCTCTGGCATCCTCCTCGCTGGAAAACTCGATCTCCGCAAGCATGAGACCGGCGAATTTCCCCTCGAAGACGTCGAATTCCACAGTGAGATCCTCACGGCCCGGGACCGGGATCAGGTAGCGCTTTTTTGTGAGGATATTTCCATCTGCTTTTGTGAGAAGATGGGCGTAGGCTTCTTTTGTCAGCGGGAGATTATATTCCTCTCTGGCGAGAAGTCCTTTGGATTTGTAGGTGAGGTAACAGGTATCGTCCTCCTTACGTACCCGGACTACCGGCTCTGTGCAGAGGTAGGCCTGTTCGATCTCATGACATGGGAAAAGCTCGTAGTTTTCAGGAGGGGACGTGACAAGAAATTTGCGTTCGATTTCCATAATTATTTCCTTTCTGGATCCTGTATATGGGGGATTTTCTGAACGGAAAATTCCGCACAATACAGAGGTGATAGTGGATTTTGCCGATTTGGAATGCGAAGCATCGGCAAAAACGGCTGCTGCCGGTGCAAGGCGGGAACAGTGACATATTGTAATAAATCATACCATATTGCAAGGAAAAAGTAAGGTCTTTTATTCACAAATATGGTACAATCATTGTAAGAAAAGTTGCTGTTTGTGAATGAAAAATCCTCGAACAGCAGCAGGGAAAGAAAAATATCTGGAAACTGCTCATACTTTGATGATAAAAACAGAAGGAGGAACATCGTATGTGGACAAGGGCAGAATTAAAAAACAGAGCGAAAATGTGTCTGAGCCGTTATTACTGGGCGGCGTTTCTT
The DNA here is from genome assembly GCF_032490495.1 of Pilosibacter fragilis. NCBI lineage: Bacteria > Bacillati > Bacillota > Clostridia > Eubacteriales > Clostridiaceae > Pilosibacter > Pilosibacter fragilis. The sequence goes on from NZ_JAVYJB010000014.1 coordinate 47,523, forward strand.
GTGAGCCTGATCTTTGCGATCCTCAGTGGATTTGGCGGATCGAACGCGAATACCCAGAGGATTACAAGTTATCTGGAGCAGAATGAATCAGGAAACGGTCAGACTGATCAGAGCAGTCTCATCCTTGGCGAGCTGGGAGGAGATGGAAGCCTTAGCGGAAATACTGGGAGTGGTCTTGCCAGCGGGATCGAGCTTGTCCCGGGACTTGGTGATGCCTACGGACCGGGAGCCGGAAATGCCGGATCTATGGTTGCGAGCAACCTGTTTTACCGGCTTTTTGCGGGGGCTGTGGTCGTTATTGTGATCATTTCCGTCGTGATCGGAATTTTTGTACAGCCATTGTTTGAGATCGGACGAAACAGATTTTATATGGAGAGCCGCGTGACGGGACAGTCGGCGGGCATTGGAAAACTCTTCTGGGGATTTTCCAACGGATATTTAAAGCTTTTGGGGACCCAGTTCCTTCGCTCTTTGATCACAGAGGGCATCGTGTTCCTGTGCATGGCACCGGGATTACTGACACTTGCATTTAACAGGTTCCTGATTGACTGGATGGGAAGCGCTGTTCTGATGGCATGTGGCGCCGTGGTGGGAACCTGTTTTTCCATCTACTTCCAGTACTGTTATCTGATGGTGCCGTATATTCTTGCCGAAAATCCGGATATGAAGGCGAGAGAGGCTTTAAGACTCTCAAAAGAGATGATGGACGGACAGAAGTGGAACGCGTTCGTTCTCGGCCTTTCCTTCATAGGATGGCAGCTTCTCGGAACGTTGCTCTGCGGTATCGGTACCTTTTTTGTTCAGCCGTATGTTGACGCGACCTTCGCGGAACTCTACGCAGTTCTCCGCGGACCGTATTCCGGGCGTCTGAATGGATTCGGCGGGGAACCGTTTGTACAGAATAACGCCCGCTACGGCGGTCAGTACGTGGAGCCGGATAGTGTGAGAGATGTCGGTGAAAGAGGAAATTACAGTGGTTATGGTTCCTATGGAAATGGAGATCCGAATGGCGGATACGGCGCGTATGGAAACGGAAATATGAATGGAGGTTACGGACAGAATAACGGAAACGGGTATTCTTATGGACAGAACCAGAACAGCGCTCCGGACAGCTGGAGTGATGTGCCGAAGGAGACATATAAGTACAACGGACCGGAGCAGACCATCAATCCGTCTGTTTCAGGGCAGGCCGCTGCAAATGACCGCGGAACGGATGTGAAAAAATCGGAAGGTGGACCGGGACGCGGATATTATCTGAATGGAAAATTTTATTCGTATACGGATGATGAGAAAAGCGAGCAGTAACCTCTGGAAAACTTCCGGAGGCAGATTGGCAAAGAAAGGTGAGAAGTTTTAAATGGCAAAAGTATACGCGTTTGTGGCAGACGGCATGGAAGAGGTAGAGTGCCTGGCTGTGTGTGATTGCTTGAGAAGAGCAAAGGTGGATGTGAAGCTTGTATCCATCATGGGAAGAAAGATGGTGACAGGTTCCCATGGATTTAAGATCGAGGCGGACAGCCTGTTCGAGGAAATCACGGACGATGCTGACGTATTGTTCCTTCCGGGCGGACTTGCCGGAACGAACAATCTGAAGGCGCATGAGGGACTTGCAGAGATGTTAAAAGCCCATGCGGCAGCAGGAAAACGCCTGGCTGCGATCTGCGCGGCACCGAGTATCTTAGGGGAGCTTGGCCTCGTGAAAGGCCACCGCGCCACATGCTATCCGGGCTTTGAGACGAAGATGGAGGGCGCGGACTGCAGAGGTGACGGCATCATCACAGACCGCCTGATCAGCACCGGGCGCGGTATGGGCTGGGCAATCGACCTTGGTTTAGAGCTTATCAAACTCCTGGTCAGCGAAGAAGAGGCTGAAAGGATCAAGGCAGCGATCCAATACATAAAATAGCCGTATGTTTGTGTAAATACAGGTATTCATCAGAAAGTTTTGGAATGCCCGGTGCACCAGGGCATTCCTTTTTGGCGCGGCAGGCCGCTGAAAGAATGTCAGGAACAGCAGATACGGCAGTCTGCGCCTGGAAAAAATTAAGGAAAACCGTAAAACCCCTGTGTTTTTCTGGAATTTTTACAATTTAGGTCTGGTCTTTTCAAACGTCTTATGTTATAATTCCAAGCGGTGCTATGTGCGCGTGACGGAGAAGTGATGCCTGCGGGCGGATTTTTCGCTGAGCGGCGGTCATAATGCCGGAAAACGTGTAACGCCAAAAAGCGGCAGTTACGAGATTATACGGGCGGGAAATTTCTATTCCCCGCTATCGATATATTTAAGGAGGAACTCATAAAATGAGCGTACAGGTGGAGAATTTAGAGAAGAATACGGCAAAACTTACAATCGAAGTGCCGGCAGAAAAGTTTGAGGAGGCTGTACAGCACTCCTATAATAAGAATAAGGGTAAATTCAATATCCCGGGCTTCAGAAAAGGAAAAGCTCCGTTCAACATGATCAAGAAAATGTACGGTGTTGGCGTATTCTACGAGGATGCTGTTGATGAAGTGATCGACGCAAGCTATCCGGACGCTGCAAAAGAGAGCGGTCTTGATATCGTCTCCCGTCCGTCTATTTCCATTGAGGAGATCGAGGAAGGCAAAGCTTTCGTTTACACAGCAGTTGTAGCTGTTAAGCCGGAAGTTACTCTTGGCGAGTACAAGGGCGTAGAAGTCCAGAAGACAAAATCTGAGGTTACAGAGGAAGATATCGAGACAGAGATCAAGCGCGCAAGAGAGAAAAACTCCCGCCTCATCACTGTTGAGGACAGAGGTATCGAGGATGGAGATCAGGTAACGATCGATTTCGACGGTTCCGTAGACGGAAAGAGATTTGAGGGCGGAAAGGCTGAGGATTATCCGCTTACGATCGGTTCCCACACATTTATCGATAACTTCGAGGAGCAGTTAATCGGTAAGACAACTGGCGAAGAGTGCGAAGTAAACGTAACATTCCCGGCTGAGTACCATGTAGAAGAGTTAAAGAACAAACCGGCTGTATTCAAAGTAAAAGTAAAAGAGATCCAGAGAAAAGAGCTTCCGGAAGCTAACGATGATTTCGCAAGCGAGGTATCTGATTTCGATACAATGGAAGAGTACAAGAAAGACCTTACAGAGAAGTTACAGGCTGAGAAGATTGAAGCAGCTAAGACAGCAGACGAGGACAAGGTCGTTGCTAAGGTGATTGAGAACGCAACAATGGAGATTCCGGATCAGATGGTTGAGGAGCAGGTAAACGGCATGGTGAACGACTATGCGCGCAGACTTGAGAGCCAGGGAATTTCCTTCAAGCAGTACGTTGAGATCACAGGCATGACAGCTGAGAAGATCGGCGAGCAGATGAAGCCGCAGGCGATCAAGAGAATCCAGACAAGACTCGTTCTTGAGGCAGTTGTAAAGGCTGAGAACATCCAGGCTGACGACGCAGCGGTTGAAGAGCAGTTCGACAAGATGGCTGAGGACTTCAAGATGGATAAAGAACAGATCAAGGGTATGTTCGGCGAAGAGCAGATGGCACAGTTAAAGGAAGATCTTGCAGTTCAGAAAGCAATCGACTTCCTTGTAGCTGAGGCTAAGTTCGTTGACTAAGTAAAGCAACATACTTTATGACTAATCTGCACGGAAAACATGGTGGGGAATGGTCCGACAGAGGAACAGAAACCACATACAGAGGGGGTTGCTGCGGAGAGTTTTTCTGCGGCAATCCCTAATCGGTTATACAGGGATAGTTCCAAAATATGTGGAAAAAGGTGGATTTCTGCCGGGCCGGTCCCAGACACAGGCGACAGATTCACCGGAAAAGTTACTGTTCACGCCTTGCGCAAACAGTAACTGATTTTGCCGATGCTTCGCATTCCGAATCGGCAAAATCCACTACCGCCACTGTATTGTACGGAATTTTCAGTTCAGAAAATTCCTACCCGTGTACAGTAACCCAGAAAATGCATAAAAAGGAATACTTTGGTAACAGATATAAAAGAAAAGATGGAGGAAAAAATATGAGCTTAGTACCTTACGTGCTTGAATCTACAAGCAGAGGAGAGCGTTCCTACGATATCTATTCCAGATTATTAAAAGACCGTATCATTTTCCTAGGAGAGGAAGTAAACGATGTGACAGCAAGCCTTGTTGTTGCACAGCTTCTTTTCCTGGAGTCCGAGGATCCGAATAAGGACATCAACCTTTACATCAACAGCCCGGGTGGTTCTGTAACGGCCGGTATGGCGATCTATGATACGATGAATTACATTAAATGTGACGTGTGCACCACCTGTATCGGTATGGCTGCAAGTATGGGCGCGTTCCTTCTCTCCAGCGGCGCGAAGGGCAAACGCTTCGCACTTCCGAATGCTGAGGTTATGATCCATCAGCCGTCCGGTGGAGCCCAGGGACAGGCGACAGAGATCAAGATCGTTGCAGAGCAGATCTTAAAGACAAAAGAGAAGCTCAACAAGATCCTGGCTGCAAACACCGGACAGCCACTCGACGTGATTGCCCGCGACACAGAGAGAGACAACTACATGACAGCCGAGGAAGCTGCCGCATACGGTCTGATCGACCGCGTGATCTCCGGCCACTAGGACCGGACGGCGCGAAGGCGGAAAACAGTGCCGGAGCGCAGCGAGACATAAAGAATTTAGAATTGAGGTGCGAACATGCCAGTAAGACCAGAGGAAAAGATCAGATGTTCCTTCTGCGGAAAGAATCAGGATCAGGTCAGAAAAATGATCGCCGGTACCAACGGCGTCTATATCTGTGACGAGTGTATCGAACTCTGCAGTGAGATCCTTGAGGAAGAACTCGGAAACGAGGAGGAGGAGAGACCGGATTTCTCCGGAATCAACCTCTTAAAACCGAAGGAGATCAAAGAATTTCTGGACGACTATGTGATCGGACAGGATGAGGCGAAGAAAGTTCTTTCCGTGGCTGTTTACAATCATTATAAGAGAATCACATCGAAGATGGAAAGTGATGTTGATCTTCAGAAGAGCAACATCCTGATGCTCGGTCCGACCGGCTCCGGCAAAACTTATCTTGCGCAGACACTTGCGAAGCTTTTAGGTGTTCCGTTTGCAATCGCAGATGCAACGACGCTGACTGAGGCCGGTTATGTCGGCGAGGACGTGGAGAACATCCTCTTAAAATTGATCCAGGCAGCAGATAATGATGTGAGCCGTGCGGAGTACGGTATTATTTACATCGATGAGATCGATAAGATCACAAAAAAATCCGAGAATGTGTCCATTACCCGTGATGTTTCCGGCGAGGGCGTCCAGCAGGCGCTGTTAAAGATCCTGGAAGGTACTGTTGCAAGCGTTCCGCCTCAGGGCGGCAGAAAGCATCCGCAGCAGGAGCTGATCCAGATCGATACGACAAACATCCTGTTCATCTGCGGAGGTGCTTTCGACGGTCTGGAGCGGATCATCGAGTCCAGACTGGAGACAAGTTCCATCGGTTTCGGCGCGAAGATCGTGGATAAGAAAAATACGGATATCAGCAAGCTGTTAAAGCAGGCGATGCCGCAGGATCTCACGAAATTCGGCCTGATCCCGGAGTTTGTGGGAAGAGTTCCGGTTATGGTATCCTTAGACCTTCTGGATGAGGATTCCCTTGTGCGGATCCTCACAGAGCCGAAAAATGCCCTCGTAAAGCAGTACCAGAAGTTATTCGAACTGGATGATGTGAAGCTGGAGTTTACTCCGGATGCCGTCCACGAGATCGCCCATATGGCGGTTGAGAGAAAGACAGGCGCCAGAGGACTCCGCGCGATCATGGAATCCGTCATGATGGATACGATGTACGAGGTTCCGTCTGATTCCAATGTGGGAATCTGCACCGTGACGAAGGACGCGGTGGACGGAAAGGAAAAGCCGGAAGTCGTTTACCGCGACGTGACGGTGCCGAAAAAAGCATTGGCCGGAAGATCCAGAAAAGAGAGTAACGGGGAGATCGCGTAACGGACGGCGTTCCCGTATGAGAAAAATTGTACCTGCAGGACCCGTATCCCGCAGATAAGAGGGGCTGCTGCGCACAGAAATGTCACGGCAGCCTTTTTACACAACAGAATTTGCCCGTAACTGCTGACAGGCATCGGAAAGAAGCCGGGCAGTTGCGTTCATAGGAGAAATAATGGAAGATAAGAAAATTACGATGCCGGCGGTGGCACTCCGCGGACTCACGATCCTTCCGGGAATGGTACAGCATTTCGACATCAGCCGGGAAAAATCGATCCGCGCCATTGAGACAGCCATGATGGGAAACCAGAAGGTATATCTCGTGACCCAGCGTCATCCGGAGCAGGAAACACCTGCGGTCGCGGATCTGTACCAGATGGGAACGATCTCCCAGATCAAACAGCTCGTGAAAATGCCGGGCGGTATCATCCGTGTGATGGTGGAAGGCGAAAAGAGAGCGGCGCTTCTCACTCTGTTTGAGGAGGGACCGTATCTGGAAGCTGAGGTCGCGGAAGCGCCGATGCAGGAAGAACAGCTTACCGACACTGTGAAGGAAGCCATGAGCCGGATCGTTAAGGAAAAATTAGAGGAATTCGGAAACGCGAATCCGAAGGCTGTGAAAGATTTTATCGGAAGTCTTCTTGTGATCACGGATCTGGAGCAGCTTCTGACCCAGACAGCAAATGAATTTCCGTGGGATTTTGCTGTGAAGCAGGAGATGCTGGAGTGTGATTACTGGAGCCATCTGTATGACCGGATCGTGTACTACCTGATGCGGGAACTCGAGATCCTTATGATCAAGCGGGATTATCAGGGAAAAGTGAAGGAGCACATCGATAAGAACCAGAGGGATTATATTTTAAGGGAAGAATTAAAAGTGATCCGTGAGGAACTGGGAGATGACAGCGGGACGGAAGATGCCGACGGATATATGGAACAGCTGGAAAAGCTGAACGCGGACAAGGAAACGAAGGAAAAGATCAAAAAAGAAATTCAGCGTTTCAAGGGTATGCCGGGAGGAAGTCAGGAGGCGAATGTTCTCCGTACCTATATCGAGACGGTGCTTGAGATGCCGTGGAAGAAGGTCTCAAGGGATAATCAGGATATCATTCACGCGAAAGAGATCCTGGAGGAGGATCATTATGGTCTGGAGAAGGTTAAGGACCGTGTACTGGAATTCCTTGCGGTCCGTGCCCTCACAAAGAAAGGCACAAGCCCGATCCTCTGCCTTGTGGGACCGCCCGGAACAGGTAAGACCTCCATCGCGAGATCGGTTGCCCGCGCCCTCGGAAAGAAGTATGTCCGGATCAGCCTTGGCGGCATTCACGACGAGGCGGAGATACGCGGACACAGAAAGACATACGTGGGAGCGATGCCGGGCCGTATCGCCGATGCAATGCGTCAGGCAGGCGTGTCAAACCCGTTAATGCTTTTAGATGAGATCGATAAGGTCTCTGCCGACTATCGGGGAGATGTCTCCTCAGCACTTTTGGAGGTCCTTGATGGGGAGCAGAACGTGAAGTTCCGCGACCACTATCTGGAGATCCCACTGGATCTCTCAGGCGTTCTCTTTATCGCGACGGCAAATGATGCGTCGACAATCCCGAGACCGCTCCTTGACCGTATGGAGGTTATCGAGGTATCCAGCTATACAGAGAACGAGAAGTTCCATATCGCAAAGAAGTATCTCATTCCGAAACAGTTAGAGAGAAACGGCCTTACGGAGGAGATGCTTTCCTTCAGCGATAAGGCATTGGAGAAGATCATCCACAACTATACGAGAGAGGCCGGTGTGAGAAATCTGGAGCGCCGGATCGGTGAGATCTGCAGAAAAGCGGCGAGGGAGTTTCTGGAAAAGAAGAAAAAAACTGTGCATATCACAGAGGGAAATCTTCAGAAGTATCTCGGAAAAGAGAAGATCACCTTCGAAAATGCCAATGAGGAGGACGAGGTCGGAATCGTAAGAGGTCTTGCGTGGACAAGCGTCGGCGGCGACACACTTCAGATCGAAGTGAATGTAATGCCGGGTGATGGAAAGCTTCAGATGACAGGACAGATGGGTGATGTCATGAAGGAATCCGCGCAGATCGCGCTGACTTACGTTCGTTCCGTGGCAGACCGGTACGGTGTGGAGAGCAGGTATTTTAAGGAACATGACCTGCATTTACATATCCCGGAGGGTGCCGTGCCGAAAGATGGTCCGTCTGCGGGCATTACGATGGCAACAGCCATGCTCTCCGCGGTGACCGGAAAGAAGGTTTGCGCAAGCGTTGCCATGACCGGTGAGATCACATTGAGAGGCCGGGTACTGCCGATCGGCGGTTTAAAGGAAAAGACATTGGCAGCAAGAATGGCACATATGAAGAAGGTTCTCGTGCCGGATAAGAACCGTCCGGATATGGCAGAGATCTCGAAGGAGATCACGAAAGGCATGGAGATCGTGTTTGTGAAGACTATGGATGACGTAGTACGCGAGGCGTTCGTGTAATGCGAGGCTACAAAGGTTGGCGGCTTTCTGACAGGTCCTGCCTGTTGGAGGGCTGTTGACTCTGGTATGTAAAAACAAGGGTAACGGTTCTGAGGGTCTGCGCATGTGCTGCGCCGACTGTAAGAAAGCATAGTTTGGCAGGCAGAAATCCCAGCGACAAAGTCATTCTGAAATGGATTTTTGCGTGTGACAAGGAAAGTGCTGAAGTGTTACATACAAGGAGAAATATATGGTAATCAGAAATGTGGAACTTGAGACCGTCTGCGGTGTGACGAGCACGCTGCCGGAGAACACGCTGCCGGAGTTCGCCTTCGCGGGAAAATCAAATGTGGGAAAATCTTCCCTGATCAACGCGCTCATGAACCGGAAGGCGCTGGCGAGAACGTCCTCCCAGCCGGGAAAGACCCAGACGATCAACTTTTATAATATCAACGGAGCTCTCTACTATGTGGATCTCCCCGGCTACGGTTACGCGAAGGTCCCGCAGTCTGAGAAGATAAAATGGGGCAGGATGATCGAGAATTATCTCCACAAATCCCAGATGTTAAAGTGCGTTTTCCTTCTTGTGGACATCCGTCATGAGCCGTCCGCCAATGACAAGACCATGTACGACTGGGTCGTTTATAACGGATTCCGTCCGGTCATCATTGCCACAAAGCTCGACAAGATCAAGCGCAGCCAGATCCAGAAGCAGGTAAAACTCATCCGCACCGGTCTCGGCATGGAAAAACAGGATATCCTGATCCCGTTCTCCGCCGAGACAAAACAGGGCCGGGAGGACATCTGGAATCTTATTGACAAGATGGCAGCAGGAGAAGATCTTCTGACCGCCGAGGAGGAGATCCAGGCGGAGAAAGCTGCGGAGTGGGCGGCGAAGAAGGCGGCGAAAGAGGCGCAGCAGAACCTTTAAATTTTAGAAGTACTGAAAAACGGCATCCGCCGCAGAAATTTCCCTGCGGCAGGTGCCGTTTTCGCGTACAATTCAGAAAATTTGCCGGAGGCAGACTTCAAAACGCATATCTTAACCTTTCATCAAGGTCTTCATCACATAAGCGTAGATATCCTGACTCCGCTCCTTCCAGTGGCTGGCCATAGTCTCAGCTTGATCCTTGTCGGGGACGGAGAGGTCGAAGCCGATGAGGACAGATTTGCCTTCCCGGACTTCACAGTGGACGATATAGTCCTGATTTGTGGATTTATAGAAATCGGAGATGACGCCGACCTCGTTTCTTAAGCGGAATTTGTTCTCCTTTAAGTAGCTGTCGATATCCTCGATGATCGCCGGGGAGATATTGTTTCCGAAGAAGGAGAGAGTGTCATCGCCCTCTTTGGTGATCTCATAGCGGGAGGAGTTGTGGGTGGATTCCATCCGGATCAGCCCTGCTTCTTTCAGTTCGTTTAACGCCTGCTGGAGCGTAAAGTATGTCGTATATTCGTGATCCAGAAAGAAATCCGTGAGCTGGGAGTTTGTCAGCGGAAAATTGACGTGGTCCAGCATGTAGAGGATCATAAGTTTGTAGAGCGTGATCGGATCAGATAACATACGCAGGGGCTCCTTTGCGATATAATCGGTAGAACATGTTCTATTTTACAGGTTTCTCCTCATGGATTCAAGCCTTTTTTCTTCCATCATATGAAAAAGGTCGAAATTTGTAGTGAATTTGATCTGAAAATGTGCTATGATGATACCACGAATATTTTACGAGACTGCAAAGCGCCTACCGTCTGGCAGTCAGGTATCGGATTATAAATATAAGGTGAAAAATATATGAGAGAACGGATCATGCGCCTTTCCAGAGGAATCGTGGACGCGGAGATGCCGAAGCTGTTTCTGGATCCTGTGAAGATCGAGGAGACTCTGGGGAGCGATACGGTTTATAAAAGAGAACTATACTTAGCAAGTGAAAACAATTTATATATCAAAGGCCTTGCCTACTCAAGCCACAGCCGTGTGAAGATCTTAAAGAACGCATTCGGGGGCTTAAGAAACCATATTGTCTACGAAGTCGACACCTCCTGGTGCGAGAACGGAGACCTGATCAAGGGAAACTTCACGCTTGTAACAAACAGCGGAGAACTGGAGGTTCCTTTTCTTTTTCGTGTGGAAATGATCGAGTCTGTCCGTGTCCTGTCCACATTAAAGTCTATGGATGATTTTGTGGAGCTGGCGAAAAAGGATATGGAACTGGCGCTGCGCCTCATGGAGTACCGGGATTTTACGGAAGCGCCGCTGTTTAAGGATCTGCGGATCCGCACGATCTATGAAGGCTTAAGGGGGCACGGAAACCGCCAGAATGCCCTGGAAGAATTCTTTCTGGCAACGGGAGTGAAGGAACCCATCGAGCTGACCTTATCTACGGCAAAGAAGGTCTATGACAAGCCGAAGGACATCGTGAATGACAAGGTCGTCCTACGGAAAAATACCTGGGGCTATCTCTACATGGAGGTCCGTGCCGACGGCGATTTCATCGAGATCCCGAAGAAGGTCATCACTCAGGCGGATTTCGAAGAGGACCGTCTGGATCTGCGATTCAGGATCCACCCGGAGAGGATGCACAAGGGAAAGAACCTCGGTGCGATCCGCCTTCTCACCGTCCACGGCGACACCGTGATCCGGATCGAGGCTATGGGGGAGGAACCGGATCGAAAGCGCGCTGAGGGCGAGATCAGCAAAGCCGGTGTCTGCCGGTACATGAAACTCCGTGAGGCCTACGAGAGCGGTCTCTACGAGAAAAAAGCTGTCCTCGGAAAGATCCAGAACGAGCTGGATGCCATCCGCGGCGCAAACGGCGGCTCTGTGATCCTGTCCCTCCTGCAGGCGGAGACTTATCTGGACGCGGAGAGACCGGATCAGGCGGCTTTATGTCTGGACGATGCGTGGGATACCGTTTCTGCCCTCAGAGACCGGATCGGAACACTCTACTGTTATTACCAGTACCTGCAGTACCGCCTGGAACCGGACGAGGAGAAGAAGGACGCTGTGGTCCGCCTGTTCAGGAAAAAACTGGAGGATGTCAATGGCCGGTTCTACCTGCAGCTTTTGCAGTTAAAGATGCTGCCGGAGATGTATGAGGAGGAGGAAGCCCTCGCGGAGAGCTTTAAGATGCAGTATAAGAATGGCTGCCGCAGCCCGTTCCTCTATATTGAGACGGTGCGTCTCTTCGGGAAGAATCCGGAACTCTTAAAGACGATGGATGCCTTTGAGATCCATGCCCTCTATTACGGAGTTATGAATGGTCTTGTAGGTCAGGAACTGGCGGAGCGGATCTGCGCGCTGGCACCGGGAGCGAAGTTCTTCCACCGCCTGTATTACCGCCTGCTTGCAAAGCTCTACGAGAAATACCCGACGAAGGACATGCTGACGGCGGTGTGCTGTCTGTTAATTAAGGGAAATGTCCGCGGAAAAGAGAGCTTCTCCTGGTATGAGAAGGGAATCAATGAGGAGATCAGCCTCACAAGGATCTACGAATATTTCCTCTACGCTCTGCCGGATGACTATGAGAAGATGATGCCGCGCCAGGTATTGCTGTACTTCTCCTATGAGTGCGCCCATCTGGACCAGAAGAGCCGTGCAGCCCTCTATGCCAATGTGGCGGCCTATATTCCGCAGGACGATCCGCTCTATAAAAAGTACGAGCGGGAGATGGAAAAGTTTGCCATGGAGCAGCTTTTCGAGTCCCGGATCAACAGGAGACTTGCGGTGATCTACAAACATATCATTTACCGCGATATGATCGATAATCAGGTGGCCCGGGTGCTGCCCGGTATCTTAAAGGCAAACCGGATCCAGGTGAAGGATGCGGCGATGAAGTATGTGATCGTTTCCAACGAGATCCTGACCGGTGAGGATGCCTACCCGTTGCAGAATCAGACCGCCTATGTGCCGTTGTTCTTTGAAGACAGCGTGATCATGTTCCAGGATACCTTCGGAAACAGGTACATGGACGTGGAATATACGAAGGAGCCGGTTCTCGATGAGAAGGAACTGGAAGAAAAATGCTTTGAGATGTACCCGGACCACCCGATGTTAAAGATGAAGGCGTGTCTGGAGATCATGGAGAAAAAGGACCTTGAGAAGGAAGATGTGACCGGGATCGAGACTGTTCTGGATACACTCCCGGTGAAGCCGGCCTACCAGCAGAAAATGCTGACGAGGATCATTTCCTACTACCGTGCGGCGCTTTTCGGCGACGATGAGGCCATGGATGCGGAGGGTGGAGCGTACCTCTTAAAGCTTGACAAGAGGACACTCTCCAGACCGGAACGTGTGGATGTCTGCGAGACACTGATCGTCCAGAATTACATGGTTCAGGCATACGAGATGATAAAGGAGTTCGGCGAGGAGCAGATCCGTGTGAAACGTCTCGCGGCTCTGGTATCCCAGCTGATCTTAGACCGGATGTTCGAGGAGGATGACCTGCTCCTCCACCTTGCGGGGCGTGTATTTTCGGACGGACACGGGGACAGCGTGATCCTGGATTATCTCTGCGAGCATTATAACGGCAGCGGGGAATCTATGTTCAGGATTCTTGCGGAAGCAGTGAAGACCCATGTGGAGACATACGACCTTGAGGAGCGCCTGCTGGCCCAGTGCCTTTTCTCCGGCTGTGAGAAGCATATGGACACGGTATTTGACCTTTACGCGTCGAGAAAAGAGACCAGTGATGTGATCGTGAAGGCGTACTTTACAGTGAAGTGTACGGAATACTTCCTGCGTGACACAGTCCCGGGGGATAAGGTATTCGCGTATCTGGAAGGCGCGATCCACGGTATGGAGCTTCGGAAGGTGCCGGAGATCTATCTTCTGGCGCTGGCGAAATTTTATTCGACTCTGGCACAGATCACTGAGGAGCAGAAGGCCCTGCTATCCCGGATGATGGATATCCTTTCCGCCAGAGGTATGGTATTCGCGTGGTACAAGGATCTTGCAAAATATGTGGATATGCCGGGCGAGGTCATGGATAAGGAGATCATCGAGTACCATGGACGGCCGGACGGAAGACCGATCTTAAAGATCCGGATCCTGCCGGACGAGGAAGAGTTCCATGAGGAAGAGATGAACATGGTCTATAAAGGGATCTATGTGCGCCAGAAACTCCTGTTTGATGGTGAGATCATGGAGTACGAGATCTGGGAGAATGAGGACGGAAGACTGGTGAAAAAGGCGGAGGGCGAAGTGACCTGCAGCGAACCGGCAACGGGGGATAAAGGAAACCGCTTCACGGCTTTAAATGCCATGAACCTCTATCTCGGAATGAAGGATGACCGGAAATTAAAAGAAAGCATGACAGAATACGTGACGGACAGTCAGATCGCGAAAAAGCTGTTCCGTCTGGCATAATGAGGACAAATAAATGGAGAAACTGATCGTTGGCATCGACCTCTGTGATACCTACACTCAGGCGGCTGTTCTGGGCCGTGAGGAGGCGTGGATGCTCCCGACCGTCATCTGCAGAAAAAAATCCGCGGAAGAGTGGTATGTGGGGGAAGATGCATATAAATATACGCTGGTGGGCGAGGGCGTCATCGTTGATAAGCTCCTAAGCCTGGCGGCAAAAGAAGGAACATCCACCATCGGAGGCGTAAAGTACGGTGGAATGGAACTGCTGCAGAGATTTTTAGGCAGTATCCTCGCCATGGTGCGTGCGGAGTATGCCGGACAGAAGATCGATGAGCTGGTCATCAGCCTCAAAAATTTGGAGATGAAGCTTTTGGAGGGACTTACGGCCAGCGTGGAAGCTCTTGGGATCCCAAGAGGAAATGTCCATATCGCAAGCCACACGGAATGCTTCGTCTACTATGTGCTGAACCAGAGAAGAGATGTCTGGGGCGGTCAGGTTGGCATGTTTTCCTTATCCGATGAGGATCTGCGTTACTATGAACTGAAGGTCACGAGAGGACCGCGCCAGATGACAGCCATCGCGGAGCATGAGGAGCTGGAAGAGGGTTTCAGCCTCAGCGTTCTCGATACAGGCTCCGGGGCAAAGATGGCAGATAAGATCCTGTGTGCCTGTGGAGAGCGGTTTTTACAGAAAAAGATCTTTTCCTCGATCTTCCTGACGGGAAAAGGTTTCGCGAGAACCGACTGGGCGCCGGAATTTATGAGGCAGATCTGCAACCGGAGAAGAGTCTTCGTGGAGACAGCCATCTTCGCAAAAGGTGCGGCCATGAAGGCTGAGGATTACTTAAACGAGAGCGGTTCCGGATCCTTTGTATGTCTCTGCGAGGGAAAATTAAAGTCCACGGTCTCTCTGGAGGTTATGAAGCGGGATACAAAGACGGAGATCAGTCTGGCATCCGCCGGTGAGAGCTGGTACGAGGCGAGAAGTGTGGTGGAAGTGATCCCGGACGGGGAGAAGGAGATCTGCTTTACGATCACACCGCAGCAGGAGCCGAAGAAAAAACGGACCGTGAAGATCCCCCTGGAGGGATTTCCGGACCGCCCGAACAAAACGACGAAGATCCGGGTGGCTGTGGGATTTTTAGATGAGAAGACCATGGTGGTCAAGCTCACGGACCAGGGATTTGGGGAACTGTTCCCGAAAACGGACGCGGTGGTCCGTCAGGAGGTGACATTATGAGCCTGATTCTCTGCAGACAGGAACCGGTAACGGTTCCGCTTTATATCGAGGATCTTGGGATCCATCTCTACTCCTCCCAGGAGCTCTGCTATGTGATCTACAACAATCCGCTGCTGGTGCTGGAGGGATTTATTGATAAACGCCTGACTGAGTTTTTAAGAAGTGAGCTTCGGATGCCGTTTCTCGCGGAACGGGTGGAAAAATGGTTGGACAGCCACGGGGCGACGGAGGAGATTCTGTACCTGATCCTCAAGGAATGTAATTACTATACCCCAAAGGAGCAGGCGGCTTACCGACAGACCGTGAACGGACTGAAAAAACTCTCAGAGGAAGAGTACGAGAAGCGCCGCGCAGATTATTTCTATGGTCTGGATCTTTTCGGAAAAGCGGTCACGATCTACGAGCAGATCTTAGATGGGGCCGGACGCCATCTCTCCGGGGATTTCCGGGGAAAAGTCTGGAACAATATCGCGGCCTGCTACGCGAAACTCTTCTGTTACCAGAAAGCTATGCATGCCTACGAGAATGCCTGGAATGCGAAGCCGGAGGCGGAGTATGTGAAACGCATGTACTTCCTCACGATACTGAATCCGGAGCTTTCGCTTAAGGATAAATTCCGGGAGATGATCGGGGAGGATGATAAGGAAGTCTGGAATAAAGAAGTGGAAGAGGCGAGAGAAGAGTCAGAGAAGGCGCCGGAGACGCTGAAGCTTGCCGCCGTATTCGAGAAAGACCCGGCTGGCCGGATCGCAGCGGCGGGGGATATCCTGAATCAGTGGAAGATGGAATACAGGAGAATGCTGTAGTTTCCCTTGACATTTTATCAGGATTCTACTATATTATGTAAGAGCGGCCGGAAAAATCAAATGACCGTGATATGGAACAGGCGGCTGATAAAGAGACCTGCTCCATGGAATATAAGAAAGGCTGGGAAGAAGAGGAGTACATTTTCTGCACCTTCAGAGAGGACTGATCATAGGCTGGAAGTCGGTCCGGAAATGCAAAAATGGAAGGTAGCTTCGGAGCCGGAATGGTGAAATAAAAAGTAGCTGTTCCCGGGGAGAGACCTCGTTAAGAACGAAGAGATGCTGTTTGGAGGATCCTTCTGGATCCGGACAGTAAATAAAGGTGGTAACGCGGTGATTCGCCCTTTGCATGAGAGTGCAGAGGGCTTTTCTTATATGAGTAAGCAGGGCGATAGCCCGGATTACGAATGTTGGCAGCAGCTGAGGGAGCGCCCGGGAGGCGCGGAGCAGCAGCCTTTCGAGAGGAGTACATGATGGTAAAAAAAGATGCAAAACAGAAAAAAGTACGGATCACGAACTGCGAGACCTGCACCTTTTACACATATGATGACGAGTATGGATATTATGTCTGTGAGGCAGATCTCGACGAGGACGAGATGTCCGCGTTCCTCCGCGGAAGTGACTTTTCCTGCGGTTTTTACCAGGCAGATGATGAGTACGCTGTTGTAAGAAAACAGATGTAAACGAGATGATTTTGTGAGTCTGCGCATTTTGCGCTGATAATAAAAAAGTAAATTGAAAAGCAGTAACTGCTCCACATTTTTGCAGTTACAAAAAAGAAACATGTTGATAAAGTTTTAAGGAGAAGACCATGAAAGAACTGGAAAAGACCTACAATCCGGCGGACATTGAGGACCGTCTGTACCAGAAATGGCTGGACAACAAATATTTCCACGCTGACGCGGAGAGAGGAAGACGCGAGGGCAAAAAGCCGTTTACGATCGTAATGCCGCCGCCGAATATTACAGGACAGCTCCATATGGGACATGCCCTCGACAATACGATGCAGGATATCCTGATCCGTTACAAGAGAATGCAGGGTTATGAGGCACTCTGGCAGCCGGGAACAGACCATGCGGCGATCGCTACCGAGGTCAAGGTCATCGACAAGTTAAAAAAAGAGGGCATCAACAAGAATGACCTTGGACGTGAGGGATTCTTAAAAGAGGCCTGGAAATGGAAAGATGAGTACGGCACAAGGATCATCAAACAGCTCCACAAGCTCGGCTCCTCCGCTGACTGGGACAGAGAGCGTTTCACCATGGACGCAGGCTGTTCTGAGGCTGTTTTAGAAGTATTTACACGCCTTTATGAAAAAGGATATATCTACAAGGGATCCAGGATCATCAACTGGTGTCCGGTCTGCAAGACATCCATCTCCGATGCTGAGGTAGAGCACAAGGAGCAGGACGGCTTCTTCTGGCACATCAACTACCCGATCGTGGGCGAAGAGGGAAGATTTGTCGAGATCGCCACAACGAGACCGGAGACACTGCTCGGCGATACCGCCGTTGCTGTAAACCCGGAGGACGAGCGTTACAAAGACATCATCGGAAAGATGTTAAAGCTTCCACTCACAGACCGCGAGATCCCGGTGATCGCCGACGAGTATGTTGACAAGGAATTCGGAACCGGCTGCGTAAAGATCACACCGGCCCACGACCCGAACGACTTCGAGGTCGGAAAACGCCACAATCTGGAAGAGATCTGCATCATGAACGATGACGCGACCATCAATGTTCCGGGCAAGTACTTCGGCATGGACCGCTACGAGGCGAGAAAAGCCATGGTCGAGGACTTAAAGGAAATGGGCCTTCTCGTAAAAATCGTTCCGCACAGCCACAACGTTGGTACCCACGACCGCTGCGGCACAACCGTAGAGCCGATGGTAAAACCGCAGTGGTTTGTAAAGATGGATGAGATGGCAAAACCGGCCATCGAGGCATTAAAGAGCGGCAAATTAAGATTCGTTCCGGAGAGCTTCGGTAAGACATATCTCCACTGGCTTGAGGGGATCCGCGACTGGTGTATCTCCAGACAGCTCTGGTGGGGACACAGGATCCCGGCTTACTACTGTGAAGAGTGCGGCGAGATGACGGTTGCGAAGATGATGCCGGAGAAGTGTCCGAAGTGCGGCTGCACACATTTAAAGCAGGATGAGGACACCCTTGATACCTGGTTCTCCTCCGCGTTATGGCCGTTTTCCACACTGGGCTGGCCGAAGGATACAGATGAGATGAAGTACTTCTATCCGACCGACGTTCTCGTTACCGGATACGATATCATCTTCTTCTGGGTTATCCGTATGGTATTCTCGGGACTTGAGCAGACAGGCGAGTGCCCGTTCAACACTGTCCTGATCCATGGTCTTGTCCGCGATTCTCAGGGACGCAAGATGAGTAAGTCCTTAGGAAACGGTATTGATCCGTTAGAGGTGATCGACAAGTACGGCGCGGATGCTCTCCGTATGACACTTATGACAGGAAATGCACCGGGCAACGATATGCGTTTCTACTGGGAGAGAGTCGAGGCCAGCAGAAACTTCGCAAACAAGGTATGGAACGCGAGCCGTTTCATCATGATGAATATCGAGAAAGCGCCGGCAGGCGAGGCAAAGCTTACAGACCTCACGGCAGCAGATAAATGGATCCTCTCCAAGGTCAATGACCTCGCGAAGGAAGTAACGGAAAACATGGACAAGTACGAGCTCGGAATCGCTCTCCAGAAGGTCTACGACTTCGTATGGGAGGAATTCTGTGACTGGTATATCGAGATGGTAAAACCGCGTCTCTGGAACGATGAGGACCGTACGAAGGCGGCTGCGATCTGGACCTTAAAGACGGTTCTGATCAATTCCTTAAAGCTCTTACATCCGTTCATGCCGTTTATCACAGAAGAGATCTTCTGCAATTTACAGGATGAGGAGCCGTCCATCATGATCTCCTCCTGGCCGGTATATAAGGAAGAGTGGAACTTCGCGGCAGACGAGCACGCGGTAGAGGTCATCAAAGAGGCTGTCCGCGCGATCCGTAATGTGCGCATATCCATGAACGTTCCGCCGAGCAGAAAGGCAAAAGTATTTGTTGTAACTGAGGATGCCGATCTCACGGATATCTTCGAGAACAGCCGCGTATTCTTCAGTACCCTTGCTTCCGCCAGCGAGGTAGTGATCCAGAAGGATAAGACAGGAATCGGTGAGGACGCTGTATCCGCAGTGATCCCGAAGGCAGCGATCTATATGCCGTTCGCGGAGCTTGTCGACATCGAGAAGGAGACCGAGCGCTTAAAGAAGGAAGAGGAGCGCCTCACAAAAGAGCTTGCCCGCGTAAACGGAATGCTTGCAAACGAAAAGTTCGTAAGCAAGGCACCGCAGGCGAAGATCGATGAGGAGAAGGCAAAACTTCAGAAGTACACCGAGATGATGGAGCAGGTAAAGACTCGTCTGGCTCAGCTTGGTAAGTAATCGATGAAAATATGACCATGGCATGAAAGTGCTGAATGGTTTCAGCAGGAAAGGACAGCGGGTGGAACATGACCTGCTGTCAGGGCAGCCGCAGGTTTTATGGCCTGTGGCTGTTCATTTTATGGGAGGAGCAGACTGCTGCCGCCACTGTATCATACAGCATTTTTTCGTTCACAAAATACCGTAGGATACAGCAATCCTGTCGAATCTTTCCGACATGTTCTGGTTGCAAAAAATACCATAAACAGGTATCATAAGTGAAAGAAACGCTGCCGTTTACGGCATATATTTTCTGTACCGAGAATACCGCCAGACAGCGTTCCGATTGCAGGTCACAACAGGAGGCGATTTCTTGGAGTACATAATGATGCAGGAAGTCTGGGATCAGATCGAGGCGATCCCGGGATATGCGAGAAAAAAGAGCAGTCTTTTAAAAGTACGGGAATTTCTTGGTCTTCTTGGAGAACCGGACCGGGAATTTCAGGTGATCCATGTGGCGGGAACCAACGGAAAGGGTTCCGTCTGTGCATTCCTCACCTCCATGATCCGGGAAGCAAAAATTCCCTGCGGGACATTCGTGTCCCCTCATCTTGTGGATATCCGGGAGCGGTTCCTTATAAACGGGGAGATAGTCCCGGAGCCGGATTTTATCAGGGCATTTCTGGAGGTACAGCATGCCTGCAGGATATGGGAAAAGAGAGGAGAGCCCCATCCCACCTATTTTGAATTTTTATTTTACATGGGACTCTGCATATTCCGGAACGCGGGTGTGAGGGTGCTCGTGTTAGAGACAGGAATGGGCGGAACTTACGATGTGACGAATGTTGTGGAAAATCCGCTTGTCTCCGTCATCACGTCCATCAGCATCGATCATACAGCGTTTTTAGGATCCACGATCCCGGAGATCGCGGCACATAAAGCGGGGATCATAAAGTCCCGGCGTCCTGTGGTGTATGATGACAGTTCATCGGAAGCAGCGGCGGTGATCTTTGCGAAAGCAAAGGAGATGAAATCTGAAGGATTTCCAGTGACGCCGGATGAAGTCTGTCGCGGGATCCGGCCTTGTCTCGTAAAATCTCCGGATCCGGGCGTGGCAGGACATCAGGAAATGAGCTTTTCCTATCGTGGTGAAGAGATTTTGTTTGAGATCCCATTCGCAGCTCCCTACCAGCTCATGAACGCAGCTCTGGCGATCCGGGCATTGGAGGTTTCCGGACTTCCGGTGGCGCCTGAACAGGCGGCAGAGGGAGTAAAAAAGGCAAAATGGCCTGCAAGAATGGAGGAGATCAGCACTGGTGTCTACCTCGACGGGGCCCACAATGCGGATGGGATCCGGGCATTTCTCGACGCAGCCTGCAGATTAAAGGAACTTCGGAAGCCGGATCATGTGCGGATCCTGTTTGCGGTCTCCGCGGACAAGGATCATCAACGGATGCTGCGTGAGATTGCAGAGCGGCTGAAACCGGATCTGTGGATCTTATCGAAAATGGAGTCACACCGGACCCTCTCCGTGGAGGATCTGGAAGCGGCGGCAGAAAAGCTGCGGGCGGAATATGGAGAAGAGACGGAGTACCGGGTGAGCCGGGATGTGAAACATGCCGTGAAGGAATTGCTTGGCCTGCATGGGGAACGGGATCTTTCGCTTATCGCGGGGTCACTGTATCTTGCGGGGGAAGTAAAGGAACAGATCAGCAAAAGCACAAGTTAACCGGACCGTTCCGGTATGCGGCAAATAAAGCAGAACAGGGAACCGCAGAACTGATCAACAGAGCATTTTCAGGTGCAGATTGACATGCGGTGAGTTCCGGTGACAGTATGCTGCTGCCGGGGTATCAAAGGAGGAGAAAAATGATCAACTTTGAGGAAGAGATCGAGCGCTTCAAGCCGAGTCTTGAGGTGGAGGCGGTCAGCGACGCCATCGTAAAGAGTGACCTCACAGATATGGCAGATATTATGATGGACATCATGAAGGATATCAAAAAGGAAA
Organism: Pilosibacter fragilis; assembly: GCF_032490495.1. Classification (NCBI taxonomy): domain Bacteria; kingdom Bacillati; phylum Bacillota; class Clostridia; order Eubacteriales; family Clostridiaceae; genus Pilosibacter; species Pilosibacter fragilis. Next base: position 68,805 of record NZ_JAVYJB010000014.1, read on the forward strand.
AGTAATATATGGATGAGATGCAGAAGATCCAGTACGCGGCCAACAGCTACTACAACCGCGGTCTGGAAATGGCAAAGGAGAGAAACCTTTCCGGGGCGGCGAGATTCTTAAAACGCGCCCTGCAGTTTAATAAATACCACACGGATGCCAGAAACCTTCTTGGACTGATCTTTTACGAGATGGGTGAGACGTCAGATGCGCTGATCCAGTGGGTCATCAGCATCAACCTCCAGCCGGACGGAAACCGGGCGGACTACTATCTCGATGAGGTCCAGAGAAAGCCGGGACAGCTTGAGATCGCGAGCCAGATGGTAAAGAAGTTCAATCAGGCATTATTCTATGCCCAGAATGACAGTGATGATCTGGCAGTCCTGCAGCTTAAGAGGATCGTCGACGAGAAGCCGAATTTCGTGAAAGCGCATCTGCTGCTGGCGCTTCTCTATATGGAGCACGGGGACTACACGAAAGCCGGAAAATCCCTGTTCAAGGTACTTCAGATCGATAACAATAACGAGAAAGCCACCCGGTACATGGAGTACGTAAAGAGCCGGACCGGAAAGGCGGAGGTCGAGAAGCGGAAGATGAAGAACGCGTTTTCCCACAGGGAGATGCAGGACGATGACGTTATTCTGCCTCCGACCTACAAGGAGAACACGGGCTGGCAGTCCATCATCAACATCGGTATCGGTCTTGTCCTGGGGGCGGTCATGGTCGTGTTCCTCATTATGCCGGCGAGGGAGCGAACGTTAAACTATGAACATAATCAGGAGATGCAGTCCTACACGGATAAGTTAAATCTCGCGAACCAGGAGACGGACAAGTTGAAGCTCCAGATTGAGGATTACCAGAAGCAGAAGGAGGACGCGGAAGGCCAGTTAAATGACTTAAAGGGCGATTCCGGAAGCACGGTGAACCAGTACGCGGCGCTCGCAAAGATCCTGGACGCGTACCGCAAAGGGGATACGAACACGGCGGTTCTGACTTATGTGGATATGGATCAGTCGAAGATCACGGATGACAGCTCTGTGGCGATCTTAAATGAAATCAAGGCGGACATGGATGCCAACGCCCCGACAGTCCTTATGGCGGCAGCAGCCCAGTCAAACTCTGTCGGGGACTACGACTTAGCGCTCCGCTATTATGAGAGATACATGGAATTCAACGACAAGAACCCGGAAGTCATCTACAACATGGGAATGGTATACAAGGCAAAGGGCGACACCGACAACGCGAACCAGATGTTCGGACAGGTCATCATGAACTTTGCAGATTCGGAGTTTGCGGAGAAGGCGAAGGAAGAGAGAGGATACTAAGGAGCAATTCTGGTTTCTGTTTCACAGAGAGTGTATAGAGGTTCGTTGATAAACCTTACCTAGAAAAAACTTAAAAGAGACTTTACAGAAGAAAATACTGTGAGGTCTCTTTTTTGTTGTTTCAGACTAGAAAACTACAGGAGAATGGATTTAGAAAGCTGTTTTGAGGTAAGAAAAATTTGTGAAAATCAGCCTCGCATTGGGATACAGGCTGTGGGCTGAATTTGGCTGCAAAATTTTGAAATGGGAGGAAAAATTTATGGAAGATTCATTCGTATACGAGGCAAAAGGCCCCACACTCATCATTCACCTGCCGAAGGAGTTCGACCATCACAACTGCCGGAATCTGAGATATGAGACGGACCTTCTGATGGCGGAAAATTATGTCTCCAGAATCATTTTCGATTTTACACGTACCCGGTTCATGGACAGCTCCGGCATCGGCGTCCTCTTAAACCGCTACAAGCAGATGAAAGCAGGCCATACCAGTTTTTACGGTGCCTGCCCGCAGGTGATGCGGGTCTTAAAGGTTGCGGGAATTCTGGGGCTGATGCATCAGTATGAGTCGAAAGAAGAAGCAATCTACAGCAGGGAGGTATAGGGATGGAAGAGACAGGACAGACCGTACAGGAAACGCAGAAAGTACAGGCAGAGCAGACTGGAGAGAACGGGAAAAATGTAGGAATGCCGGAGTGTGAGACTATGGAACTCATTATGGAGAGCCGGTCAGAGAACGAGGAGTTCGCGAGAGTCGTGGCAGCCGTTTTCGCGAGCCGTCTGGACCCGACGCTGGAGGAACTGGACGATATCAAGACCGCCGTCTCAGAGGCAGTGACGAACGCGGTGATCCACGGATACCGGGGACAGGAAGGGAAGATCTATCTTTCGGCGACGGCATGGGAAAAGGAGCGGCTGTTTTCTGTGACGGTGCGGGATGAGGGAGTCGGGATCCGTGACGTGGAGCAGGCCATGGAACCCATGTTCACCACATGTCCGGAGGACGGGAGGTCCGGCATGGGATTCTCCTTCATGGAGGCCTTCATGGACCGGGTGGAGGTGGTCTCCGCACCGGGAAAGGGAACCTCCGTCACCATGAAAAAGAAGATCGGCAGGTGACGGGATGGCGGACACTGCGGAACTCTTAAAACGTTCACACGCAGGGGATAAAGAGGCGAGGGACCGCCTCGTCATGGAGAACGCGGGCCTTGTCTGGAGTATCGTCCGGAGATTTATCGGGAGAGGACCGGAACCGGATGACCTGTTCCAGATCGGGAACATCGGCCTTATAAAGGCCATCGACCATTTCGACACAGAACTGGGCGTCCGGTTTTCCACCTATGCCGTTCCCATGATCACCGGGGAGATCAGGAGATTTCTCCGGGATGACGGGATGATCAAGGTCAGCAGGCCGCTAAAGGAACTGGCGGGAAAAGTCGGGGCGGCGAGAGAAAAGCTGGAGGCGGACCTCGGGCGGGAGCCGACAGTGGAGGAGCTTGCAAGGTCGGTGGGAGCCAGCCGTGAGGAGGTTGCGGCATCCATGGAAGCTGGGGCGAGAGTCGGATCCATCTACGAGCCCTTCGATGCCGGGGATGAATCCGGAGGCTGCCTGGCGGATAAGATCGCGGAAAAGACATCGGAGAATGACAGGGTCCTGGACCGGATCGTGCTGGCGGAGCTTTTATCCGGTCTCGGGGAGAAGGAACAGCAGATCATAAAAATGCGGTATTTTGAAAATATGACCCAGACCGTGATCGCAGGGCGGCTTGGAATCTCCCAGGTGCAGGTGTCGCGGCTGGAGAAGAAGATCTTGAGGGAGATGAGGGAGAGACTGACTTCATAAAAGATGAAAATGATTCTGCCCATGGTTATGTATAATGTCCATTGATTCGGAACATCCTATTTGCGTAAAGCAATGCGATAAACAGGATGAGAAGGTGGAATATTATGAAACCGTTAAAGGACTACGTGGAGATCATTTTTGCGGTGCTGGCGCTGGCAGGACTGGTGTTTGTGTTCTGGTATTTTCTCGTGGCGGTACCGGCAAAGAAAGCGGAGCAGTCAGGGACATTCGTGATGGTGCCGGGGACGGAAATGGAAGTCTGCCGAGGCACTGTCACAGGGGTTTTAAAGACCATTGGGGATATGGACAGAAAGCCGTGGAGCGCATGAGCAGCACGACGATCTACTTAAAGCTTCCCCAGGTGAAGGAAGTTTATGAGCCGGAAGTGTACCTCGGAATGATCGCCGATGTCCACAGCAGCGACAGGGCTGCGGAGGCGAAGGCGAAAGCCGTGAAAATCACCTCATTTTCCGGGAAGGGAAAAGAGGCAGTGTTTGTTGGAAATGTCATGGAACTCGTGGAAAAGATCGAGAAGACCGGCCAGAATATCCAGGTGGACAATATCGGGGAATCGGATTTCGTGGTCACATACCGGGCAGGGAAGAAGAAAAGTCTGGTATGGGAGTGGATGAAGACGGCCATGGTGTCCGCAGTGGCGTTTTTCGGGGCGGCGTTTGCCATCATGACATTCAACAACGACGCCAACGTGACGGATGTGTTCGCGAAGCTCTATGAGATGATCATCGGGACCCGGGCGGACGGACCGACGATCCTGGAGGCGTCCTACTCCGTGGGACTGGCCCTGGGGATTTTATTGTTCTTCAACCATTTCGCCTCCTGGAAGATCACGGTGGACCCTACGCCCATAGAGGTGGAGATGCGGCTCTACGAGGAGAACTTAAATAAGACGTTGATCAAAAATGGCGGGAGAAAGGAGTCAGGGGTCGATGTATCTTAAGCTTGGGATTCTGGCCTTTGCAGGCCTCAGTGCCGGGGCAGTGATCGCTGCCGGGATCTTTGCCTTCCTCGCCATCATCGGCGTGTTCCCGAGACTCATCGGCGTGACCCACACAGCGGGGCATGTGATCCTCTACGAGACGCTTCTGATCCTCGGGGGAACATGGGGGAATCTGGCGGACTTCTACAGCGTGGCATTTCCGTTCCCTGGAAAGTTTGTGCTCGCAGTGTGTGGGACGGCTGTCGGAATTTTCGTGGGATGCCTTGTGATGTCTTTGGCGGAAACGCTAAAGGCACTGCCGATCCTGAACCGCCGGATCGGGCTGGCGGTGGGGCTGCAGTATGTGATCCTGGCGGTGGCTGCGGGAAAGGCATTTGGATCGGCAGTGTATTTTCTGCGGGGATTCGGATGATTTATCTCAGTGGGAGTCTGATCTCCGACTGAGATAAACGCTTCGCGAGGATGCGCAGTGATTCTGATAGGAATCTGTCAGCTTCGCTGACCAGAATCACGCGCCAAGTCTCACGAACGTTCAATTTGAAAGTATACATGGAGGAATTTATGGAGATCGATAAGAAAGAGTACGGAAAATATGTGAAGCAGGTGACACCGGTTCACAACACCTGGAAGAACCTCTGGCGGGCGTTTCTCGTTGGCGGACTGATCTGCATGCTGGGACAGGTATTCACATCCGTCTACATGTCCTTCGGGATCGAGAAAGAGAGCGCGGCGGCGTGGACGACATTGAGTCTCATCGGCCTCAGCGTGATCCTGACGGGGTTTCATGTGTACCAGAAGATCGTAAAATTCGGTGGAGCCGGGGCCCTGGTTCCCATCACAGGATTTGCGAATTCCGTGGTGTCCCCGGCAATCGAGTACAAGGCGGAGGGCCATGTCTTCGGGATCGGCTGCAAGATCTTTACGATCGCGGGACCGGTGATCCTCTACGGGATCCTTGCGAGCTGGGTGCTGGGGATGGTGAAGTATTTCTGGAGATACTTGTAAACGAACCGGCAGGAACGTATAATGGAGAGAGAAGATGCGGCGGCTGTGGAGCATATGAACAGCGTCAGCATGGAATAAGCGGAGGAAAACGTGAAATCAGTATCGATCTATACGCTCACAAGAAATCAGAATATTTCCTGCGTCCAGAAGCTGGAGAGGCAGATGTCGGGGCGCGGGTACTTTTTGAAGATGCGGGAGTGGGAGCTTGACAGCATGAAGGCCTTTGTGAGGGAATTGGAGACGCATATGGACGAGGTGTATGCGCTTTGGTTCTTTTACTCGTTTCAGATTCCGAGACTGGGAAAGGAGTTTGACCTTCTGCAGATCAGGGAGGATCAGATCGTGAATGTGGAGCTGAAGAGCGGAGCAGTCTCCGATGAGGCACTGCGGAAACAGTTGATACAGAACCGATATTATCTCGCGGTGCAGGGAAAGACGATCCGATCCTATACATATATCAGCAGCCAGAACCGGCTTGTCCGCCTTACGAACCACGACCGGATCGTGGACGCGGACTGGGAACAGCTTTGCGCGGATCTGAGGGATGGCGGAAAGGACTATGAGGGCGATGTGGAGGAGCTGTTTCAGGTGGAACTGTATCTGATCTCGCCTCTCACAGAGCCGGAGCGATTCCTGAACAAGGAATATTTCCTGACTGCCCAGCAGCGGGATATTGAACGCCAGATCTTAAAGAAAATCCGGGCGGAGCGGACCGGGGCGTACTGGTTTACGGGACTTCCGGGGACGGGAAAGACGCTGCTGCTCTACGATATCGCTATGAAGCTTTCCGGGAAGCAGAGGGTCTGCATGATCCACTGCGGGGAGAGCAAGAAGGACTGGAAGCGGCTTCATGAGAGACTTCGGCGGGTGGAGTATCTGCCAGATTCCGAAATTGGGGCGGAGTGCGGTCTGGAAGAGTGTTCCGCGGTTCTGGTGGATGAGGCACATCTTCTTGAGCCTGGGGCGAGGGAGCTGCTGGCTGGGATCAGTACCCGGCGGCCGGTGATCTTTTCCGGGGACTGCGAGGATGTGATCTCGCCGGATGAGCTGGGGGAGAGCGCTGAGATGGTGTGGAAATCTGTGCCGGGTGTGCAGACATTCCGGATGACGAACCGGATCCGGACGAACGCAGAGCTGTCTGTTTTTATCCAGAATATGATGCGCCTGACCAGAGGAAAGGGGAGACGGATGTATCCCCATGTCTCGGCTGGGTACGGGAATGATGAGGAGGAAGCAGAGAAGCTTTTAAAAGGGTATCTGGCGCTGGGATATCGGTATTTTGAGGAGAATGCCGGGAGCAGCGAGGATGTGGAGCGGCTTGTCGTTTTGCTGGATGAGAGATATTTTTATGATGAGACGGGATATCTGCGGTCTGGGAACCGGAGTGTAAGGCGGCTGTTTCACCGGCTGAACCAGGCAAAGGAGGAGCTGGCATTTGTGGTGAAAAAGAATGAGGCGGTGTACTCGGTGATTTTAGGGCTGCTTCAGGCGATGTGAGTGAAAAATTTATAGAATGTGTGTCGTGGGAAAAGATGCGGAAATTCGAGGTGGACTTCGGATTCCTGCATCTTTTTGTTTATTTTGGGGATTCTATTTGCATGGAGACCTTATTTTGGTGTACCTATGTGAGGATGAAGCCTGTTGCGAATGACTGTGCGGGGTACTGGAGTGTTAAGGTATATTTATTTAGTACGATTGGAGTCGTTTTTGTTCAAAAAGTACGATATGTATGGATGTAACTGATAGGTGAATTGAGACCAAAATAAAGATGGGAGTGGATAGAAAAATGGATGAGAAAACAGGAACGTTAAGAAAGCAGCGCGGGCGTGCCAGTGTGGTGTTTGAAAATCCGCCGCTGATCATGGCGGCTGCGTCGACGGTGGGAAAGAAGGAAGGAGACGGGCCTCTTGGCGTTTTTTTTGACCGGGTGGAGCTGGATCCCATGCTGGGAAAGAAAAGCTGGGAGGAGGCGGAGAGTGAGCTTCAGAGCAGGACTGCAGGTCTTGTGATCGAGAAGAGCGGGCTTTCGAAGGAAGAAATCAGGTATTCGTTTGCGGGAGATCTTCTGGCACAGCTCATCGCCACTTCTTTTGGAAATATAAATCTGGAGATCCCAATGTTCGGGCTTTACGGAGCATGCTCCACCATGGGGGAAGGTCTGGGGCTGGGCGCCATGTGCGTGGAGGGTGGATTTGCGGATCATGTTCTTGTAGGCGCTTCCAGCCATTTCGCTTCGGCGGAGAAGCAGTTCCGTTTTCCGTTGGAATATGGGAATCAGAGGCCGTATTCGGCTACATGGACGGTGACTGGGTGCGGAGCGGTGATCGTGTCCTCCGGGGATTGTCAGGGGAAGGAAGCGCCGCTTGCGAAGATCACGGCGGTGACGACGGGAAAAATCGTGGATATGGATTTTCATGACTCCATGAATATGGGGGCTGCGATGGCGATGGCGGCGCTTGATACGATCCTGCAAAATTTCAGGGATCTCGGGGTGGACGAGACACATTATGATAAGATCATCACCGGGGATCTGGGGACAGTGGGACGGAGACTTCTGCTGGATTATCTTATGAAGGCAGGATACCGGATCGAGAGCCGGTATATGGACTGCGGGATTGAGATGTTTTCGCCGGAGGAGCAGGATACCCATGCCGGGGGAAGCGGATGTGGGTGTTCAGCGGCGGTGCTTTGCGGGTTTGTTTTGCCGAAGATCAGGAATGGGGAGTGGAAAAGGGTGCTGTTTCTGCCGACGGGGGCTCTGCTTTCTACGGTGAGCTTTAATGAGGGGAAGAGTGTGCCGGGGATCGCGCATGGGGTGGTGCTGGAGACGCCGGATTTTCTGTAAGAACTTAGCCGGGGATTTTCGAAGGAGGAACAATCTGTTGGAAAAATGTTAAGGGAAGACGGACGTGGATCATACAGAGTGTGAAAATATAAATCTTAGGAATGAGAAATGGAGTGAGTGTGGCTATGGAATATATCAGAGCTTTTCTTGTGGGTGGTCTGATCTGCATGCTGGTGCAGATCCTGATGGATAAGACAAAGATGATGCCGGGGAGGATCATGGTGCTGTTAGTGGTCAGCGGGAGTGTCCTTGGATTTTTGGGAGTGTATGAGCCGTTTGCCGAGTGGGCCGGGGCAGGAGCGACTGTGCCGCTGCTTGGATTTGGAAATACACTTTGGAAAGGGGTTGCGAAGGCGATGGCGGAGGATGGAGTGCTTGGAATCTTTAAAGGGGGATTTACAGCCAGTGCTGTGGGGATCAGTGGGGCGTTGGTGTTTGGATATCTGGGTGCGATTATCTTCAGGCCGGGGATGAAGGAGTAATAGGAGTACGCGTGGGTGAGGCTTCGGGCGCGGACACTTGGGGGATTTTTGGGGCGGTTCCTCTAAGCACCCGGAAGAATGCTAAGAGCGGAGAACAGGGGACACAACTCGCCTGCGGCTCAAACAAGTGTCCCCTGTCCTCCAACGCATTCTCCCGCGCGCCAAGAGGAAGCCAGCCCCCAAAATCAGGCGCATCCGTACCCGAAGCCTCATCCACGCTGTGTACTGGCATGACTGGAGGCTGTTTTTGCCCCGTAGGGACAAAAAGACGCGGGAGTTTGTGGAAGAGTAAAAAATATTTGGAATTTTTTAAACGGTATTGTTATGGTGAGAATTTATATGTAAAAACATTATTTGAAAAATAGGGATGATTAAATTTGAAGGGTGTAAAAAAACATGCTGATTCGGTGCAGATTGATACGATTATTTGTAAGGTGATGGAACAGGAAGACGAGAGGCAACGAGATAGACAGTATGACGGGGCTTGTGGAGTGGCATTAAGGCAAGGATAGATTGAGAATAATCGTAGAATGTGGTAAAATAGTTATGTGTATTAGGGTCTATAACGTAAGTTAACCTGTTGTGCTAGATAAAATAATATAAAGAAACTTCAACAAAATGTGCTATCCTATTTGTAGGCAATACAACGAAAGGAGGCATCATTATGTTGAAGTTCCAAAATAATAATACC